>JAFEEA010000006.1 GCA_018241335.1 Pseudomonadota bacterium | reverse complement strand
CAGAGGGAGAAGGAGGGGCCCGCGCCGAAGGCGTGGGAGGATGAGGGGTTCAGGCCCTTAGCGTTCCTCGATCTGGCTGCGGAACACCGGGTCGCGCTCCAGGCGGCGGACCAGCAGGGCCTGGGCGAGCAGCAGGCCGATGCCCGCGGCGTAGCCGGAGAAGACACCGGCCGGATAGCGCCCGCCGCTGGCGACGCCGTGGGTCTGCCAGTAGATGAACCCCGCCGCGCCCAGCAGCACGGCCACCACCGCCAGGACCGATATGACGCTCTGGCCGAACCCGGTCCTGAAGCTGATCCAGACGTGCCGCGACAGGGCCCCGCGCAGCACCGGGACCAGCATGCAGGCGGCCAGGGCCAGCACGAAGAAGACGGCTGGGAAGACCAAGGTCAGCTCGGCCTTCAGGCCGACGGCGCCCGGCAGCACCCGCCAGGCGTGGGCCACGGCCCCTGCGTAGATCAGGGCGGCGGCGGCGACGGCGCTGTCCTGCATCCGGCGGAACATGCGCCAGGGAGCCGTGAACTTCATGATCCCTATCTTGGCGCCCTGTTGCGGCTATGGAAGGGCGGCGGAGGGTCTCAGGGCGGCGCCTGCGTCAGTGGCCCGCGAAATCGACAAGGGTCGAGACCGGCACGCCGGCCGCCTTCAGCTTGGCCGCGCCGTCCAGCTCCGGCAGGTCGACCACGAAGCAGGCGGCGACGATGTCGGCGCCGGCCGCCCGCAGCAGGTCCACCGCCGCCAGGGCCGTGCCGCCGGTGGCGATCAGGTCGTCCACCAGCATCACCCGCTCGCCCGGCTTCACCGCGTCCAGGTGCATCTCCATGGAGTCGGTGCCGTACTCCAGGGCGTACTCCACCACCCGCGTCTTGTGCGGCAGCTTGCCCTTCTTGCGCAGGGGGATGAAGCCGGCCGACAGCTGGTGGGCGACGGCGCCGCCCAGGATGAAGCCCCGCGCCTCGATCCCCGCCACCTTGTCGATCTTCATGCCGGCGAAAGGCTGCACCAGCTCGTCCACCGCCCGTCGAAAGCCGCGGGCGTCGCCCAGCAGAGTGGTGATGTCGCGGAACATGATCCCCGGTTTCGGATAGTCGGGGATGGTGCGGATGATGTCGGCGAGGTTCATGGCGTTCTCGGCAATCGGATGAAGGCGGCGCTCTTGAGGCGTCAGGCGTTGAGGATGCGGCCGGCGACGGCGTCGAGGCGCTTGGCCGCCTTGGGGTCACGGGCCTGGGGCGCGGTGATGATCGCGCCGTCCAGGCAGGTGTCGATGGGCGAGGTGGCGCGGGTCTTGGGCAGGCTCTGCGCCAGCCGGCGGACCAGGTCGCGCGCCTTGCCGGCGTTGGCGTTCAGCACTTCGAGGATGTGGCTGACCTCGACGTGGCCGAAGTCCTCGTGCCAGCAGTCGTAATCCGTGACCATGGCCACCGAGGCGTAGGGCAGCTCCGCCTCGCGGGCCAGCTTGGCCTCGGGCATGTTGGTCATGCCGATGACGTCGCAGCCCCAGGAACGGTAGAGGGCGCTCTCGGCCTTGGTGGAGAACTGCGGGCCCTCCATGACCAGGTAGCAGCCGCCCTCCACCACCCGCGCGCCGGCGGCGCGGCCGGCTTCGGCGGCCAGGCCCGACAGGCGCGGGCAGACCGGCTCGGCCATGGAGACGTGGGCCACCAGGCCTTCGCCGAAGAAGCTCTTCTCGCGGGCGAAGGTGCGGTCGATGAACTGGTCCACGACCACGAAGGTCCCCGGCTCGAGCGCCTCGCGCAGGGAGCCGACGGCCGACAGGCTGATCAGGTCCGTGCAGCCGGCGCGCTTGAGCACGTCGATGTTGGCGCGGGCGTTGAGGCCGGTGGGGGAGATGCGGTGGCCGCGGCCGTGGCGGGGCAGGAAGACCAGCTTCACATCGCCCAGCATGCCGGTCAGCAGTTCGTCGGAGGGGGCGCCGAAGGGGCTGTCGATCTTCACCCAGCGGGGGTCCTTCAGGCCCTCGATCTCATAGAGACCCGAGCCGCCGATGACCCCCAGAACCCAATCGCCCATAAGCCGTCTCCCAAAGCACGCGCCTTATCGCCGAGGCGGGCGCGCTTGGCTATCGTCTGGCGCATGGCTGCGTCGCTTCGTGTCGTTTTCCTTGGGCTGGCCGGCGTGGGCCTGGCCGGCATGGGTCAGGCCGGCGCCGCGCGGGCGAGCGAGGTCCAGTGCTGGTACGAGAATGGCGCGGTGGTGGCGCCGGCCGCCTTCGGCGACATGGCCGGCGACTTCATCATCGACACGTCCGCGCCCCGCAGCCTGCTGCTGGAAGATCGCGCCCAGGCCGACGGCATCGACACGCCCAGCGCGACGCTGGACCTCCAGTTCGCCGGCGAGCGGCTGGCGGGCGTCGAGATGCCCCTGACCAACCTCAACGAACGGGCGGTCGGTTTTCCGACCACCATCAACGGGGTGATCGGCTGGGACGTCCTGCGGCGCTATCGGGTGGAGATCCGCTTCTCGCCCTGCCGGCTGACCCTCAGCCGGGGTGGACGGAGGCGGCCCGCCGCGGGGGCGGTCCGCCTGGCCCTGCGCGAGGCCGACGGCGCGGCGGCGATCGCGGCCACGGCCGGCGACGGGACGCGGGTGCGCCGGGGGCTCTACGCCGTCGACACGGCCTCGATGGGGACGCGCTTCTCGCCGGACGACACCAGCTTCTCCCCGCCCCTGCCCAGCAAGGTCGACCCCACGTGGCGGTTCAAGCTGCCGGCGCGGATCCGGGTGCTGGAGGTGGACGGCCTGCTGTTCGAGAAGACCCCGGCGGGCCTGCTGCCCAAGGCCCCCACGGGGCTTTCGGGGGCCATCGGCCTGGCGGTGTGGTCGCGCCGCAGCCTGACCCTGGATGGGCCCGGTGGCTGGCTGGAGCTGGGGCCTTGAGGGGCGCAGGGCCGCCCAGAACGCGAAACCGGCGGGGCCCGTGAGGACCCCGCCGGCTGAAAGGTTCGCGCTGAAGCGCCGACCTAGTGGTGGTCGATGTTCCGCCACAGGGTGCGATAGCTGGCGTAGAGGATGCCGCTGAACACCAGCAGGAAGATCATCACGGCCAGGCCGGTCTGTTTGCGCTCTTCCATCTTGGGGTCGGCGGCCCACATCAGGAAGGCGGACACGTCGCGGGCCTCGGCCTTGAGGTCGCTGGGCGACTTGTCGTCGAAGCTGACCTTGCCGTCGGCGAGCGGCGGCGGCATGGCGATGAAGCCGCCCACCGGCACCTTGTTCGGATCGCCCTTCCAGAACGACGACAGGTCGCCCTGCATGTAGGGGTTATAGAACTTGCCAGCCGGCACGGTCAGGCCGGCCGGGGCCGGGTGATAGCCGGTGACGATCGAGTAGATGTAGTCCGGGCCGCCTTCGCGGGCGCGGGCCAGCAGCGACATGTCCGGCGGCAGGGCGCCGCCGTTGGACGCGCGGGCGGCCGCCTCGTTGGCGAAGGGCGCCACGAAGTGGTCGGCCGGGGTGCCTGGGCGCTTGATCGCATCGCCCGTGTCACGGTCGATGTCGGCGATCTGGTAGTCCTTGGCGATGGCCTTCACGTAGCCGTTCTCGACCGAGGACTTGTACTTCGGATCCCAGAACGGGCCGCCCTTGTCGCCGAGGTTGCGGAAGGCCAGCAGGTTCATCGAGTGGCAGGACGAGCAGACCTCGCGATAGACCTTGTAGCCGCGTTGCAGCTGGGCCTGGTCGTAGGTGCCGAACGGGCCGTCGAAGGACCACGGCGCCGAGGGGGCGACGGGCTCTTCCTTGGTGCTGGCCGCGAGGGCCGAGGTGGCGACGAAGGCGAGGCCGACAGCCGCCGCGAGTACGGTGAGCTTGCGCAGCATTTGAGCCTCAGTCCTTCTTGGCCGCTTCGCCCGCGAGGACGGGCTTGGAGATCGAATCCGGCACCGGCAGCGGCGTTTCGCGCAGGCCGAGGATCGGGGTGATGAGCAGGAAGTAGGCGAAGTAGTACGCCGTCGCGATCCGGCTCAGCCAGACGTAGCTGTTCAGGTCGCTGTCGATCAGGTTGATGCCGGTCTTGCCGAGCGCCGGGATCACCGCGTCGTCCGGCAGCTGGGCGCCGCACCAGCCGAGGATCAGGCAGACCACCACGAAGACCAGGAAGTAGACCTTCGAGGTCGGCCGATAGCGCATCGACTTGACCTTGGAGGTGTTCAGCCAGGGCAGGGCGAACAGCATGGCGATGGCGCCGAACATGGCGATCACGCCTGACAGCTTGTCCGGGATGGCCCGCAGGATCGCGTAGAACGGCAGGAAGTACCATTCGGGCACGATGTGCGCGGGGGTCACCAGCGGGTTGGCCGCGATGAAGTTGTCGGCGTGGCCGAGCGCGTCCGGCTCATAGAAGATGAACACCGCGAAGAGGATCAGGAACACCCCGATCGCGAAGCCGTCCTTGACCGTGTAGTACGGGTGGAACGGCACCGTGTCGGCCTTGGACTTCACCTCGACGCCGGTGGGGTTGTTGTTCCCCGGCACGTGCAGGGCCCAGATGTGCAGGGCCACCACCGCCGCGATCAGGAACGGCAGCAGGTAGTGCAGCGAGAAGAAGCGGTTGAGCGTCGGGTCGTCGACCGCGAAGCCGCCCCACAGCAGGGTGGTGATCGGCTTGCCGATGATCGGGAAGGCGCCCAGCAGGTTGGTGATCACCTTGGCGCCCCAGAAGCTCATCTGGCCCCAGGGCAGCACGTAGCCCATGAAGGCCGTGGCCATCATCAGCAGGTAGATGACGCAGCCCAGCAGCCACAGCAGTTCGCGCGGGGCCTTGTAGGACCCGTAGTACATGCCGCGGAACATGTGGATGTAGACGGCGATGAAGAACATCGAGGCGCCGTTGGCGTGGATACCCCGGATCAGCCAGCCGTAGTTCACGTCGCGCATGATGCCCTGCTCGACCGACAGGAAGGCCGAGGCCCCGCCCGCCTGGTAGTGCATGGCCAGCACGATGCCGGTGACGATCTGGGTCGCCAGGCAGAAGCTGAGGATGCCGCCGAAGGTCCACCAGTAGTTCAGGTTCTTCGGGGTCGGGAATTCCAGGACCTCGGCGCCGAGGCGCACGATCGGCAGACGGGTGTCGAGCCAGCGCTCGATCGCCGTCTTGGGCTCATAGGTGGTGTGTGCGGTCATGGGGCCCCTACCCGATCTTCACGGTCTTGTCGTTGAGGAACGCGTACTCCGGCACCGCCAGGTTCAGCGGCGCGGGGCCTTTGCGGATGCGTCCCGAGGTGTCGTAGACCGAGCCGTGGCACGGGCAGAACCAGCCGCCGTACTCGCCCTGGCCGAACAAGGGCACGCAGCCGAGGTGCGTGCAGCTGCCCAGCAGGATCAGCCATTCGGCGTGGCCGGCCTTGACCCGTTCGGCGTCCGTCTGCGGATCCTTCAGGTCGGCGTGGTCGCCGGCGACCGCCTCGGCGATCTCCTTGGGCGTCCGGTGCCGGATGAACAGGGGCTGCTTGCGCCAGGCGATCGTCACCTCCTGGCCCAGCTCGACCTTGGACAGGTCGAATTCCACCGAGGCCAGGGCCAGGGTGTCGGCGGCCGGGTTCATCTGGTCGATCAACGGCCAGGCGACGGCGGCGGCCCCGCCCACCGCGGCCGCGGCCGCGACGATGTGAATGAAATCGCGCCGGCTGGGATCATCCCCCGCATGGCCCGGATTGGAAGCAGAGTCCGCTAGGCTTTCAGCCACCTTCAGCTCACCCTCGATGCGCCCCGCCTTGAGAGAGACCGGCGAAGCTCGACTTGCGCCCATTGGCGCCCAGTATCTCGACCCGATCCAGTGCTTCGGTTACGGGCCTTACGCAACAACTAGCTGCGGCGAGCGTCGCCGGCCCCCTGCGGCGCATCGCCGCAAAAAGGTCACCGTCGAGTCATCCCGCCCCAGCAGGCTCTTGTGGTGGGTTCGCTTAGAATGCGTCTAGCGCTTTTTCAACCGGACATTCCGCAAAACTTGGGGGCGGCGATACGTCTTTGCGCCTGTTTGGGTGTCGCGCTGGACGTGATCGAACCCTGTGCGTTCCCAATTGACGACCGTACGTTGAAGCGCGCGGCCCTCGACTACCAGCCCCTGGCCGCCGTCAAGCGGCATGACGGATGGCGCGCCTTCGAGTCGCACGAAGCCCGCGCGGAAGGCCGCCTGGCGCTCTTCACCACCCGTGGCGCGATCCCCTTTCTCGACTTCGCCTTCCGTCCCGGCGACACTCTGATCTTCGGCCGCGAGAGCGCCGGGGTGACGGCGGAAGTCCATGAACGCGCCGAGGCTCGGCTCTACATTCCCATGGCCGCGGGGGCGAGATCGCTGAACGTCGTCACCGCCGCCGCCTTGGCGCTGGGCGAGGCCTTGCGGCAGACGGGCGGCTTTTCCGGCGCCGAGGGACGCGGTATCGGGACGCCATGACCGACACCATCGACCTCACCGCCTTGGCCGCGGAGCGCCGCGAGCGCACCCACGCTTGGTTCAAGTCCCTGCAGGACCGCATCGGCGCCGAGCTCGACGCCATCGAGGCCGAGGCGCCGGCCGATCTCTATCCGGGCGAGCCGGGCCGATTCGAGAAGAAGCCCTGGACCCGGCCCACCGGTGTCGGCGGCGGCATCGGCGGCTTCATGCGCGGGCGGGTGTTCGAAAAGGCGGGGGTGCACACCTCGGCCGCAAACGGTCGCTTCACGGCGGAGATGGCCCAGACCATGCCGGGCGCCGACAAGGACCCCAACTACGTCTCCGCCTCGATCAGCCTGATCATCCATCCGCTCTCGCCGCGGGTGCCGACGGTGCACATGAACACCCGCTTCCTGTCGACCCAGCAGGGCTGGTTCGGCGGCGGGGCGGACCTGACGCCTTTCCTGGGCGAGCAGCGCAGCCAGGAGGCCCCCGACGCCGTGGAATTCCACGCCGCCATGAAGGCCGCCTGCGACCGCCACGATCCCGCCTGGCACCCCAAGTACAAGCAGTGGTGCGACGAATATTTCTTCCTGCCGCACCGCAACGAGCCGCGCGGCGTCGGCGGGATCTTCTACGACCAGCATGACAGCGGCGACTTCGAACGCGACTTCGCCTTCACTCGCGATGTGGGCGAGGCCTTCCTGGACGCCTATTCCAGGATCGCCCGGCGGCGGATGCTGGAACCCTGGACCGAGGCCGAGCGGGAGGAGCAGCTCTGGCGGCGCGGACGCTACGTCGAGTTCAACCTGCTCTACGACCGCGGCACCATGTTCGGCTTCAAGATGGGCGCGAACATCGAGACCATGCTGTCGTCCATGCCCCCGACGGTCACCTGGCCCTGAACGCCGCTTGGACCTGAAGGCCGCTTGGACCTGACGGCGCGCCCGGCGCCCAAGCCGCCGGCGCCGTTCCGGATTGTAAGCCCTTGTGACAGGCCCGAGGCCCGTCGGTCGATTTGACGCCACATTGGGCTGATCCTCCCTACCCCACGACGTCGAACGTCCGACGCCGGAACGCCGGCGCTGGCGCGTGTCAGGGGCGGCGCCGCGGGGCGCCCGGCGCGAGGAGGGCGATGGTGAAGGGGTGCGGCGTCACCTTGGCGACGGTGCATATCGTCGAGGACGACGAATTGGTGCGCGACTGCCTGTCCGCCATGGCCGAGGACGCCGGTTACACGGTTCGGGCCCACGCCACCGCCGAAGCCTTCCTGGCCGACACCGCGCGAGCCGACCCCGCCCTGGCCGACGCCGCATGCGTGGTGGTCGACGTCAACCTGCCGGGCATGGACGGCCTGGACCTGATGGGCCGAATCGCCGGTCGTGACCCGGACCTGCCGGTGATCGTCGTCAGCGGCGCGGCCAAGGTCGCCCCCGCGGTGGCGGCGATGAAGGGCGGCGCCTTGGACTTCATTCAGAAGCCGGTGACCCGGTCCGCCTTCGCCCGCAGCCTCGCCGAGGCCTGCGATCGGCGCCGCTCAGGCGTCGCCGCGCGGCGCGACCTGGCGCTGCTGAGGGTTCGGGCCGAGCGGCTGTCGGACCGCGAATGGTCGGTCATGACGCTGATTACCGAGGGCGCCGCCAACCACGAGGCGGCGGCAAGGCTTGGCATCAGTGTCCGGACGGTGGAAAACCATCGGGCGCGGGTGATGGACAAGATGGGCGCCTCGAACCTTTCTGAACTGATCCGCCTCGCCCTCAGGCTGGAAGGCGCCCCGACCGGGGGCGCACCGGCGGGGCGCGACCGTGGGGACCTCCCCCGGCCGGAGGGCGAAGGCGAGACCTCGCTCGGCCGGTGGTGACGGCGGCCCGGCCGGGCGCGAGCGGCCGGTCGCTGGACATCGGCGGGCTGAGCTGGAGGCGGACAGCCCTGTGGCTGGCGCTGCTGGCGATCTATGTCGCCCTGGACCGCATGGACGCCATGCTGACGCCGGGGCCGATGCAGCCGACGCCCTGGGACCTGTCAGGCGGACTGACCTTCGCCGTGCTGCTGTGGGAGGGGCCCTGGTTCGCTCCCCTGGCCGCCCTGGCGGAGTTCGCCTCGGCGCGCCTGTCGCCCGGCGCGCACGCCCCCCTGGCGGCCGATCTGGCCAGCGCCGCGTTCCTGGCCGCCGCCTATGCTCCCGCCGCCGTCTTCCTGCGCAGGCGGGGTTGGACCGGGCTGGCGCGCCAGGCGGAGCTGTCGGCGCTGGTGCTGACGGTCGCCGCCGCGGCGGCCGCCCGCACGGGCGTCGACGCGGTGATCGCCAACCTGGCCCTGCGCGGTGGGAACCTGCCCGCGTCGCCGGAGACGCTGGCGGTGCTGCTTGGCGAGCGGATGACCGGCGCGGTGGCCGGCGTGTTCGTGGTCGCGCCGGTGTTCATCGGCCTGCGGACGACGCCCTGGCGCCTGGAGCCCAGGGCGGCGCCCGAAGCCGTGGCCCAGTTCGCGGTGCTGGTCGGGCTCTGCCTGGTGGTCACGCCGCCGGGCCAGGCCGACACGTTCCGGTATTTCTACCTGCTTTTCCTGCCCCAGATCTGGATCGCCCTGCGCGGCGGCGTCCTGCGCGCGGCCGTGGGCAACCTGATCGTCCAGGTGGCGCTGATCCTGTTCCTGCTGGGGCGGCCGGATATCGCGGCGCTGAGCTTCAACTACCAGGTCCGCCTGCTGGCGCTGGCGCTTTCCAGCCTCTTTCTGGCCGTGGCGGTGGCCGAGCGCCGCGCCGCCGAGGCGGCCCTTCGCCAGCGTCAGGACGCCCTGGCCCGTGTTTCGCGCCTGTCCCTCGCCGGCGAGATGGCCGCCACACTGGCGCACGAACTGAACCAGCCACTGATGGCGGCCATCGCCTATGCGAGAACCGCGCAAGTCCTGGCCGGGGAAGGCCGCGACCCGCGCCTGGACGAGGCCCTGGACGGAACAGTCCGCCAGTCCGAACGCGCCGGCGACATTGTGCGCAATCTTCGCCGCTTCGTGGGCCGGCCCGACGACGTGCGCGGCCGCCACAACCTCGACGACCTGCTGCGCGAAACCGTCGACCTGGTCGAGCCGCGCCGGGCGGCCACGGGCGCGCGCATCCTCAGGGTCGTCAGCCGGGACGTGCCGCTGGTGGCCGTGGACGCGATCCAGCTTCAGCAGGTGGTGGTCAACCTGCTGCACAACGCGCTCGAATCCATGGCCAGGGCCAGCGTCGGCCCGCCGGTCGTCAAGCTGGTGGCCCGGGCGGTCGCCGAAGGCGTCGAGGTCGAGACACGCGATTCCGGGCTCGGCGTCGACGCCGCCATCGCCGCCGGCCTGTTCGAACCGCTGGTCACCGACAAGGCGGACGGCATGGGCCTGGGCCTGGCCATCAGCCGCGGTATCATCGAAGCGCACGGGGGGCGTCTGTGGCTGGCCGAGAACCGGCCGGGCCGCTGCGTCATCCGCTTCACCCTGCCGCGCGCCGCGCCGGAGACGAAACCATGACCAATCGACACGGCGCCCTCGTCACCCGGGCGCGGCCAGGCGACGCCGGGGAGACAGCAACCCAGGCGGACGCCCCGGCGCCCGGCGTGGTCCACATCATCGACGACGACCAGGCGATCCGTCGATCCCTGACCATGTTGGCGGAGGCGGCTGGCCACGCGGTGCGCTCGCATGCCGACGCCGAAAGCTTCCTGCGCCGCTTCGACCCCGACGCGGCCGGTTGCGTGGTCACCGACGTGCGCATGCCGGGCCTCGGCGGCCTGGAGTTGCTGAAGCGGCTGGGCGACATAGCGCCAGAACTGCCGGTAGTGGTGATCACCGGCCATGGCGACGTGCCCATGGCCGTGACGGCGCTCAAGGCCGGCGCCGCCGACTTCATCGAAAAGCCGTTCGACAGCGACGCCTTCCTGCGGGCCGTGCGTGAAGCCCTGCGCCGCCGCGCCGTCGCCGGTGAGGGCCGCCGCCTGTTGGCCGCCCTGCGCACGCGCCGGGCCCTGCTGACCGATCGCGAGCGGGCGGTGATGGACCTTGTCGCCGAGGGCTCGTCCAACGCCGAGACGGCGGCCCGGCTGGAGATCAGCATCCGAACGGTCGAGAATCACCGCGCCAAGGTGATGGAGAAGATGGAAGCGCGGACGCTGTCAGACCTTGTTCGGATGGCGCTTCGGCTGTCGATGGCCGGCTGACGGCTCCTGCTCCAGGCCCATGGCGTCGAACAGCGGGCGCAGGTGCTTCTCGAATTTCCGCCAGCGGCCGATCGAGGTGTCATAGATCGGCTGGCGCACCTGGGCGGCGCTCGCCGAGCGAACCGGCCGGCGCGAGCGGTGGAAGGCCAGGCAGGCGTCGTCCCAGGCCAGGCCGCAGTGGGCGACGATACGGCGGGCCTCGGTCTCGACGTCCGCCACCAGGGCCTCGTAGGAGACCTCCAGGATACGGCCCGGCGGAAGCACCGCCTTCCAGTGCGCCATCAGGGCCTCCTGGGCGCGGTAGTGGGCGGCCAGTTCGTCCAGGTCATAGGTCCACTGCTGGCCGTCGCTGAACAGCAGGGCGTAGCAGGAGAAGGCCATGTCGCGCGGGTCGCGACGCACGTGGATGATCGGGGCGTTGGGCAGGATCAGGTGGATGAGGCCCAGGAACTCGCTGTTCTCCAGACGCTTGTCGGTGGTGCGGGTCTGGCCCGCGGGGCCCGACGGCAGGCCGTTCAGATAGGCCTGACCGATGGTCTTGCAGTCGACCCCCACCATCTGGGCGCCCCACTCGGGGAACAGGGTCCCGCCGGCGCCGGTCGAGGCGATCAACAGGTTCAGGAGGGTCGGGGTCTCGCCCGCGCCGTACACGTCCGGATGGGCGCTGACGATCTGCTCCACCAGTGTCGTGCCGGAGCGCGGCAGGCCCATGATGAAGATCGGGCGATCCGAAGCGAGCCCTTGGCCGGCCAGCCGCTCCAGCAGCGGCGTGTCGAAGATCTCGGCCGTCCGCTTCAGCCGCGCGATATGGCCAGCGCTGTCATAGTCTGAAAGGGACCGCTGGGCGGCGCAGCCGCGCTGCAGCCAGGCGAAAGCCTCGTCGGCGTCGCCGTGGTCCTCGTAGGCCTTGGCCAGGCCGTAGCAGACCTGGATGGCGAGGGCCGGCGGCAGGGTGTCGATCGTCTCGGAGAGCCTGAGCATGCCCTCCATCAGGAGGCGCACGTCCTCGGTGTCGCCGGACATGTCGGTGATGCGCACCAGGTTGAACAGCACCTCGTGCGAGTGGGCGTCCAGCTTCACGGCCGCCATCAGGTGCTGGCGCGCGGATTCGATGTCGCCCAGGAAGAGCTCGACCACGCCGAGGTCGCGCAGCACCTGAGCGTGCTGGGGCGCGCCTTCGGCCGCGACCTTCAGCCACACCAGGCCCTCGCTCAGCCGGTCGCCTTCGGACATGATCAGGCCCAGCACGTGGGCGCAGCCGGCGTGCCGGGGTTCCGCCTGCAGCCCCGCCAGCGCCGCGCGCTCGGCCGAGGGATGGTCGTTGGACAGAACCTGGGTCCGCGCCAAGTGGTAGTACGCGTCCGCCAGCGTCGGGCACAGGGCGGCGGCGGTCTCGAAGCACAGCCGCGCCTGATCCAGCGCGCGCGCGTCGAAATGCTTCAGTCCTTCTTCGATATGACTTTGCGCCAGGGCCTGACGGTTCACGGGATAAGTCATCGGGAGGCCTACAGGTGGGAGACAACGCGCACAGGAGTCCTGCGTCGCCCCTCCCCGAAGCCGCGCCGACCCTCCGGCTCAGCTAAGACCGAGCCTTGATGACGGTAAATCCGTAGAACTACTCAACTGTCGACGAACGCGGTTAGTCGACGTCCACCATGCTGGGCCGAGTATTGGGCCGATTTGAGGCTCGCCTCGCCTCGTCAGGCCGGGGCCGAACGCGCCAGGAACACCTCGATCCACGCGGCGATGCGCCGATGATCGTCGGGCGCTTCCAGGCTGGCGATGGCCTGGTCAGCCTGATCCTCCGGGAAGCGAATCCCCCGGCGGCCCGCGATCAGGGCCTGGGCGTAGGCCGGCGCGAATTCCGGGTGCAACTGCAGCGACATCGCCGACCCGCCGGCATAGGCCAGCATGCCGTTCGGGCAGAAATCGCTGCCGGCCAGCACCTGCGCCCCGGGCGGCACCTCGACCACCTGATCCTGGTGCGAGGCCGCCAGGGCGTAGGCGGGCGCGCCGTCCATCCACGGCGCCGCCTGGCGCACGGTATGCTCGTGCAGGCCGATGCCCCACCCCTTGGGCGACTTGATCACCCGCCCGCCGAAGGCCTCGGCCATCACCTGATGACCGAAACACACGCCCACCAGCGTCGCCCGGCCGTTGGCCTGGGCCAGGAAGCGCTTCAGGTCGGCGATCCAGGGTTCCGGATCATAGACTCCACAGGCAGAGCCGGTGACCAGATAGGCCTGATGGTCCTCGACGGCCGCGGGCCAGTCGCCCCGGCGCACGTCGTAGTCGCGCCAGTCGTGGCCGCCGCCGGCCAGCAGGGCGCGGAACATGGCGGGATAGTCGCCGAAGGTCGGGACCATGGCGCTGGGCGGCGCCCCCGCGGCGAGGACGCCGATCTTCAATAGACCATGCCCTGGGCCACCGCCTTCAGGCGCTCGACGATGGACAGCTTGTCGTCGATGAAGTCGTTGTCGATCCACCAGGCCTCGACCTCGCGCATCACCGCCCCCATCAGCGGCCCGCGCGGCACCCCGGCGGCGGCGACTTCATCGCCGGTCAGGGGAAAGGTCGGGATCGGCCAGCTCTGGCCCAGCGGCAGAAGGGCGCGCCACTGGGTGGTGGCGGCCATCCGGTCGGAGGCGGCCCAGGCCAGGGTCACGCGATCCAGGAAGGGCTGCAGGCCAAGGCGGTAGATCGTCTGGCGCGCCTGCCGCGGGCTCATCCAGGAGACCAGGCGCGGCTCGGTCCCCAGGGCCGCGACCAGGCGGTCACGCTGGGCGTTGGAGAGGCGCAGGCGCTGGGCGACCGCCGCGCCCACCGCCGGGTCGTCGGGCAGCAGGCTCGCCAGGCGCAGCTCGGCGTCCTCGGTGAACAGCATCTCGGTCTCGATCGCCACCAGCCGCTCGAAGCGGGCCAGGCCCTGCGCTTCCGGCAGGATCGCGGTCAGCACGCCGGTCTGGGCCATCAGGCGGACCGCCGCGCGCGGGTCCTCGGCGGCCAGCAGCTTGAGCAGCTCCTTGGACACCCGCTCGGCCGACAGGTTGCGGGTCAGGTCTCGCAGGCCCTGGCAGGCGGCCAGGGCGGCGGCGTCCGGCTCGCCCTTGCCGTACCAGGCCAGGAAGCGGAAGAAGCGCAGGATGCGCAGGGCGTCCTCGCGGATGCGGGTTTGGGCGTCGCCCACGAAGACGATGCGGCCGGCCCTCAAGTCCTCCAGCCCGCCGCCGGTGGGGTCGTAGAGTGTCCCTTTGGCGTCGCAATAGAGAGCGTTCAGGCGAAAGTCCCGGCGCTCGGCGTCTTCGGCCCAGTCGGTGGTGAAGGCGACCACGGCGCGGCGGCCGTCGGTCTCCACGTCCCGGCGCAGGGTGGTGACCTCGTAGGGGCGTCCGTCGGCGACCACGGTGACGGTGCCGTGGTCGACGCCGGTGGGCACGGCCTTGAGCCCGGCCTTGTTCACGGCGGCGATGGTCCGGTCCGGGGTCAGGACGGTGGCGATGTCGATGTCGTCGACCTTCTGGCGCAGCAGGGTGTTGCGCACGCAGCCGCCCACGAAGCGGGCGCAGCCGGGGCCGCCCGCGGCCTCCAGCGCGGCCATCACCGCCAGGGTCGCCGGATGCGTCATCCAGGGCTGCGGCGCGAGGGTCTCGGTCATGCGGGGCAAGGTCTCGGAAAGGAAGGGGCAGATAGCGCCGGCGCGGCGCGGCTGGCAACGCTGGCGCGGCCTCAGCCCATCGCCGCGCCGTAGAGGCGGTCGTAGAGGGCGCGCAGCATCCCGGCCGTAGCGCCCCAGATGTACTGGTCCTCCCAGGTCATGGCGTAGAACCGCCGCTGGTCGCCGGCCGGCGTCCGCCCCTCCCTCTCCTCGTAGTTGGTGGGATCCATCAGAAAGCCGAACGGCGTCTCGAAGATCACCGCCACCTCATCCGGATTGGCGCGCAGGTCCAAGGTCGGCTCAACGAAGCCCACCACCGGCGTCACCAGATAGCCGGTGCCCGTCCGATAGGGGGTGGAAAGGCCTGCCACGGAGACCAGGCCGGGGTTCAGGCCGATTTCCTCCTCGGCTTCACGCAGGGCGGTGTGCCAGGGCAGTTCGCCCGGGTCGGCGCGCCCGCCCGGGAAGGCCACCTGGCCCGTGTGGCTGCGCAGGGTGTCGGCCCGCCGGGTCAGGATCACCGACAGTCCCGCCGGCCGCTCGACCAGCCCCATCAGCACAGCGGCGGGCTTCAGCGTCACCGGTTCAGTGGGCGCATGAGCCGGGTTGAGGTCGAAATCGGAACGCGCCGCCGCGCCGTCCGCCGCATGCGACTCCAGGGGGTCGAGATGCCGGGCGATCCAGTCCCGCAGCTCCGCGGGCGAGCAGTTCGGGTTCACGGAGCGTCCGCCATCGCCGGCCCGACCCGAAACCAGGCGCCCTTGGAGGTCACGCCCAGCTCGGCGCCCAGGGGCGTCTCGCGTTCCTGCGCCATCTCCGCCAGCTCGTAGAACACCGGCCGGTTGATCAGGGCCTCCAGTCCTCGGCGCACGTGAAGATAGGGCCGAGGCTCGCCGGTGGCGGGATCGATCTCGACGCGGATGGCGTTGTCCGGCCCCGCCTCGACCTCGTCGCCGACATTGGTGCGGAAAGTCAGCACGTCGCTTCCGTCCGCCGCCCGGCCCCGATCCACCGCGACGGCGACGAAGGGCGCATCCTCGACGGTGATCTTCATCTTCTCGACCGGCGTCACCAGGCAGAAGCCGTCCGGGTCCTTGCGCAGGACCGTGGAGAACAGGCGCACCAGGGCCTCGCGCCCGATCCGGGCCCCCTCGTGGAACCACTCGCCGTTCTTCCTGATGACGATGTCGATCTCGCCGCAATGCGCCGGGTTCCACAGGTGCACCGGCGGCAGGCCGCGACCAGGGGCCTGGGCCTTCGCCGTGGCGATCACGCCGTCCAGCCCGGACGGCTGGGTCGCTGCGTCGGTGGTGCTCATGGCGGTGAAGGTAGGCGCGGGCGGCCCGCGTCTCAAGCGACGACGACCAGCCCGGCCAGGTTGTCGTCGGCTCCGGGCTTAAGCGCCTTGACCTGCACGCGACGCTGGTCGACCGGCCCGGGCATGACGATCCGCCTGGCCGGGGCGGCGTCGAAGCCCATGCGCCGGAACAGGGGCGTGTCGCCCACCAGCAGGATCAGGTCATGGCCGGCGGCGCGGGCCGCATCGGCGGCGCGCTTGACCAGGGCGCCGCCCAGGCCGTGGTGGCGCCAGGCCTCGTCCACCGCGATCGGCCCCAGGAACACCGCCGGCCGCTGGCCGATCAGCACCGGCCATTGGCGCACGCATCCGACCACCTGGCCGTCCGCGTGGGCGACGACGCACAGGCCCTCCAGCGGCCGGTTGTGCTCGCGCAGCCGCTCGGCCGCCTTGGCGAAGCGGCCGGGGCCGAAGGCGCGCGCGATCAGGGCGTCCGCTTCGGCGGCGTCCTCGGGCCGCTCGGGCGCCAGGCGCGGCTGGCTCAGGGTGTCGGCGACGGTCATGGAGGAGGCGGCGGGACGCTTGCGGATGCGGGATCGGAGCGCGTGCCGTTAGGGCCGGGGGCCGGCGGGGTCAACCGCCCCTGGCGACGCGGCGGTCGCCGGCGCTCGACCTTGACGATTGCGCCCCCGGCGATGCGCGCGGTATGGCCGGGTCATGTCCGACACAGCGCCGCCGCCCGCACGACTGCTGCTCAAGGAAACGGACTACCTTCTGTTCTGGGGATCGCGATGGCTCGGCAGCTTTGGCAGCCAGGTCCAGAGCGTGGCCATGGGGTGGAGCGTCTACCACCTGTCGCGGGACGCCGGCCTCTCCATCGGCAGGGCCTCGTTCAACGTCAGCCTGATCGGGCTGATCACCTTCCTGCCGCTGTTCTTCCTGGCCCTGCCGGCGGGCGAAGCGGTGGACCGCTATGACCGCCGCCGCCTGCTGGTGATCTGCTACGCCGGCGAGATCATCGCCGTCTCGATCCTGGTGGCGGCGAGCCTGATGGGCTTGGCCACCGTCAATCTGTTCCTCGGCGTCGCGGTCTTGTTCGGGACCTCGCGCGCCTTCTTCTCGCCAGCGACCACGGCGCTCGGGCCGATGCTGGTGCCGCGGCCCCTGCTGCCCAGGGCCATCGCCTGGAATTCCCTGGCCTGGCAGACGGCCTCGATCGCGGGGCCGGCCGGGGCGGGCCTGCTGATCGGGATCTCGCCGCCTCTCGCTTTCCAGGTCACGCTCGGCCTCTATGTCGCCGCGGCGGGCCTGATCCTCTGCATCCGCCAGAGCACCCGGCCCACGGTGCAGGCCGGTTCGCGCCTGGAACTGGTCAAGGAGGGCCTGGCCTACGTCTGGTCCAACAAGATCGTCTTCGGCGCCATTTCCCTGGACCTGGCGGCCGTGATCCTGGGTGGGGCCACCGCCCTGCTGCCCGCCTTCGCCCAGGACGTGCTCAAGGTCGGCCCCATGGGCTTCGGCATCCTGCGCGCCGGGCCGTCGATCGGCGCCACGGTGGTCGCCCTGTTGCTGGCGGCCAGGCCCATCCGCACCCGGGCCGGGATCAGGATGCTGGCCGGGGTCGGAGTCTACGCCGTGGCCACCATCGTCTTCGGCGTCTCGACCTGGCTGTGGCTCTCGGTGGCGGCCCTGGTGGTGCTGGGCGCCGCCGACATGCTGAGCGTCTTCGTACGCCAGACCCTGGTGCAGCTTGTCACCCCCGACCACATGCGCGGCCGGGTGGGCGCCGTGTCGAGCCTGTTCATCTCGGCCTCCAACGAGCTCGGCGAGTTCGAGAGCGGGGTGGTGGCGCGCTTCCTGGGGCCGGTGGGCGCGGCGATCTTCGGCGGCGTCGGGGCGCTGATCGTCACGGGGCTGTGGGCGACCTGGTTCCCGGCCCTGCGCAAGGCGGATCGTCTCGAATAGGCGCTTCCCGAGCCCTTCCCGCGCAAGATTTTGCCCCTTGTGGGCGCGCGCCCCTCCGGTATGACTCTGCGCCGATCATTGCGCGCCCCCTGGCCCCACAAGGCCTGAGCCGGGCGCAAAATGCATTTTGGAATATTTTCAGGGAGATACTGCGATGGGCATTCTTTCAGGCAAGGTGGTTCTGATCACCGGCGGCGGCAACGGCATCGGGCGCGACTGCGCCCTGATCGCGGCGGCCAACGGCGCCAAGGTGGTGGTCAACGATCTGGGCGGCGGCCTCTCCGGCGGCGACGAAGGCTCGGCCGGTCCGGCCGAGACCGTGGCCCAGGAGATCCGCGCCGCGGGCGGCGAAGCCGTCTCCAACTCCGACAGCGTCACCAGCCTCAAGGCCGTGCAGGGCATGGTCGAGCAGGCCATGGACAGCTTCGGCGGCCTGCACGCCGTGATCAATCCGGCCGGCATCCTGCGCGACACCATGTTCCACAAGATGAGCGAGGAAGACTGGGACAAGGTCATCGACGTGCACCTGCGCGGCTCGTTCAACGTCTGCCGCGCCACCATCGAGCACTTCCGCAACCAGGAAGACGGCGCCTACGTGCTGTTCACCTCGACCTCGGGCCTGCTGGGCAACATCGGCCAGACCAACTACGGCGCGGCCAAGATGGGCATCGCCGCCCTGTCGCGCATCCTGGCCATGGAAGGCGCCGCCAAGAACGTCCGCGCCAACTGCCTGGCCCCGGTGGCCTGGACCCGCATGACCCAGTCCGTGCCCGTCAAGGACGAAGCCGCCGCCGCGCGTCGCCAGCAGATGGCCCAGACCATCCGCGCCGACCAGCCGGCCCGGTTCGCCGTGGCCCTGATCGCCGACGCCGCCAAGTCGGTCTCCGGCCAGTTCTTCGGCGCCGCCGGCGAGAACATCATCCTCTACAGCCAGCCCCGCCCCATCGAGACGGTGACCAAGCCGGAAGGTTGGACCCTGGACACCATCCTGTCCGAGGCCCTGCCGAAGATGAGCGAGAAGTTCTACCCGCTGGCCCGCCAGGCCCCGGCCCCGCAGCCGGCCAATTAAGCCGACGCGACGGCGCTCCCGGTCCCCGGATCGGGAGCGCCCGACGTCCACGAACCTCGACTTCCCCAGAATCACCGGACACTGTGCGCCGGCGGAGGCCAAACGCCCCGCGGACAGGAAGGCGCGCGATGGCCGACTACGCCCTGGTCACCCATCCCGACGGCTGGCGCACGGTCGAGCCCAAGCCCAGCCCCGAAGACCTCAAGGCCTTCTACGCCCGCGAATATTTCCAGGGCTCGCACGGCACCTATTCCCAGGGCTACACCGACCAGGAAGTCCGCCACCGGCACCTGCTGGCGCGCCAGACCCTGCTGGCCGTGGAGCGCGCCATGGGCCGCGAGCCGGCGGCGGGCGACAGCCTGCTGGAGATCGGCTGCGGCGAGGGCTGGTTTCTCAAGGCCGCCGACCAGGCTGGTTTCGCGGTGCGCGGCCTCGACTATTCCGACGATGGGCTGAAGCGCTTCCACCCCGACTATCTGGACCGGGTGACCTTCGGCGATGCGCTCGAGAACCTCGACGGCCTGATCGCGGCCGGCCAAGCGGCAGACGTCTGCGTCATGGAGCATGTTCTGGAGCACGTGGTCGACGCCGAGGGCCTGCTGGCGCGGCTGCCGCGCCTGCTGAAGCCGGCCGGGGTCGTGGCCATCACCGTGCCCAACGACTTCAGCCCCCTGCAGCTCGCCGCCAGGGAGCAGGGCCTGGTGGGCCGCGACTTCTGGGTCGCCCCGCCCCAGCACCTCAACTATTTCAACGCCGAGAGCCTGACGCGCCTGATGGGCCGGATGGGTTTCGCCGTGCGGCTCGCCTTCGCCAGCTTCCCCATCGACTGGTTCCTGATGCACCCGGGATCCAACTACGTGGCCGACCCGGCGCAGGGAAAGCCGGCCCACCGCGCCCGCATGGCCCTGGACCTGATGATGGCCGAGCAGGGCCTGCCCGCCTTCCTCGACCTCGGCCGCGCGCTGTTCGACGTCGGCATGGGCCGCAGCCTGACCATCGTCGCCCAGGTCGCCTGAGATGCGCTTTCGCTACATCGCCAACGCCTGCTTCGAGATCACCCTCTCCACCGGCGAAGTGATCCTGACCGACCCCTGGTTCGAGGGGCCGTGCCAGCAGACCTGGTGGAACTTCCCGCCCGCCCCCGAGCCCCTGAAGGTCGAGGTGTGGGCCAGGCGGCCGGACCTGATCTACATCAGCCACCTGCACCACGATCACCTGCATCCGCGGACGCTGGAGCCCTTCGCCCGCGACATCCCGGTGATGATCGGCAAGATGAACACGCCGAACCTCAGGAACGCCCTGGCGGCCCTGGGCTTCACGGACATCCGTCAGATCCCCTTCGAAACCGAGGCGCCGCTGGGCGACCGGGGCGTGAAGGCCGTCCTTTTCAAGGACTTCCACGGCAACACCCGCGGCGACGACAGCCAGGTGGAATACGACCTCGACACCTCGCTCTACCTGACCGACGCCGACGGGACGCGACTCTTCTGCGCCGTCGACAACACCATCCTGCCCGCCGACGCCGAACGCATCGCGCGCCAATACGGGCCGCCCGACATCGCCCAGGTTCCCTACGCCTCGGCCTCGCTGTTCCCGATGGCCATGGCCGACTACGATGACGCGGCCAAGCTGAAGGCGACCAAGGCCCTGCGCGCGCGCACCTCGGCCAATTTCCGCGACGTCTTCCTGGCCCTCGGCGCCAAGCGGGTTATCCCGGCGGGCGGGGAATATGTGCTGGGCGGTCCGGCGGCGGGCCTGTCGCGCTTCCTGCCCCAGCCCCTGGAGTCGGAACTGCGCGCCACGCTGGACGCCGTCGAGCAGGCCGACGCCCTGGCCAAGCTCTATCCCGGCGACGTTCTGGACAGCGCCACCCTGGCGGTGACGCCGGACCCCCGCGCGCCCTATCGCGGCTTCGACGACGCCCTGCGGGCCGCCTACGCCCTGACCCTGGCCGGCCGCGCGCCGAGCTTCACCGAACTGGCCCTGCCCGCCGACACGCCCTTCGACTGGAACCGCGCGCTCAAGAAGTGCGCCGCCAACTTCGCGGCCCGCCGCGCGCGCATGGGGCTGGCGCTGCCCATGGACATCTATCTGGACGCCCGGGCGACGGACGGTGAGCCGGCGTTCCTGTTCCGCCTGGCGCTCGATTCAGACGCCGGCGAGATGGTGGACGGCGACGCCGACAGCGCCCGCGCGAGCCTGTCCTACGCCCTCGACGCGCGGCTGCTGTTTTGCCTGATCACCGGCCTCGTCTCCTGGAACGCCATGGAGGCCAGCGCCCTGATGGGGATCCGCCGCCGGCCCGACGTCTACACCCACGACCTGCACCGCTCGATGGTGCACTTCACTCTGCTCTCGTAGGCGGCGCCTTCAGCCCTGCGAGGCGGCCTTGATCCTGGCGTTCGCCTCGTCCCGCGCGCGGTCGATCTCTTCCATGGCGCGGCGGTTCTCTTCGATGATGCGCTGGCTTTCGACCTCCAGCGACAGCAGCAGCAGGTAGCGCTCCAACACCTCGGGATCGAGCAGCTCGCTGGGCCGTTCCTCGGTCTTGGGCAGGCCCTGGGCGAAGCTGCGGCGCGAGGGCGGCGCGGCCGTGGGCAGGCGCAGGGGCTTGGTCATGCGCCGGCGTGGCGCTTGAGCTGCAGGAACAAGGATCCGCCGGCCTCGAACCGCGCGGCGATGCGCCCGGCGTTGGCGTCCGCGAAGGCTTCGGCGGCGCCCCGCGTCCCGGCGTCGAGGCGACCGAAGACGATCCAGCCCCCGCCGACCACGAGCGGCGACCACATCTTCGCGTCCCGCTCGGCCTCGGCCGGTGGGCCGTCCAGGTGCAGAATGGCGATCGCGCCTTCATAGGCCGTGGTCCCGAAGGCCTCGGTGGTCACGGCCAGGCCGGGGCCATAGTCCGGCCCGAACCAGTCGGCGCCGGCGCGCACATAGTTCAGCCTGCCTTGGGCGAAGGCCGCCAGGTTGATCTCGAAGACGCGCAGGGTCTCGTCGCCCGCCGCGCCGCCGGCCCAGGGGTCGATGCACAGGATGGCGCCCAGGTGATAGCGTTGCGCCAGCGGCAGCAGCAGGCTGGCCGAACGCCCCGCGCCCGAGCCGATCTCGACGATGTCGCCCTGGGGCGCGTGGCGGGCGACCTCCATCAGGGCGTGCATCTTGGCCTCGTCCCCTTCGCCGGGGGTCGCCAGGGCCAGGCGCAGCAGGCCGGCGCGCTCGACGTCGCTCAGCGTTCCCTGTGGCGGAAAGGCGGCCCAGAACGAGGGTTTGCGGGCGCTGGCCACGTGGTCGCGCAGGCCCTTGTAGTCGGCCGTGGGAACGATCTCGCCCAGGCGTTCCGAAAGGCGCCGCCAGATCCTGGCGTGAGGCGTCTCGGTCGCCTCGTCCGCCTGTTCGGCCAGCACCTCGGCCAAGGTCCGGTCGAAGTCGGGATCGGCGACATCCGGCAGGTCGGCGGGCAGGACGAGGACGGCTTGGCCCATGGCAGGGCTCCCTTCAGGCGTAGGGAGCAGCCGATCACAAGCTTGGTTAATGTCGGTTAAAGAACGCGGCGCCAAGGCGTCGCAGACCTTGACCCGACGGCCGCCAGGGCCAAGAAACCCCGCACAATTTGAAAAGCCGGAATCCGGACAGGGAGAAAGCGCATGGGACGTCTCGAAGGCCGCGTGGCCGTGATCACCGGAGCGGGCAGCGGCATCGGCCGCGCCACCTCGCAGCTGTTCGCCAAGGAAGGCGCCAAGGTGCTTTGCTTCGACCGCGCCGCCGAGGCCGTCGAGGAAACCGCCGACCTGATCTGCAAGGCCGGCGGGACCGCGATCGCCATGGCCGGCGACGCGGGCGAGGAAACCGACGTCAAGGCCGCCATCGACCGCGCCGTGTCCGAGCTGGGCGGGCTGGACGTGGTCTACGCCAACGCCGGCATCTCGGGCGGCGGCACGCCCATGGCCGAGCTGGACGCCAAGTTCTGGCAGGAGGTGCTGCGCATCAACCTGATCGGCCCGTTCCTGGCCATCAAGCACGCCAGCCCGATCATGGCCGCCAAGGGCAAGGGCTCGATCATCTGCACCGCCTCGGTGGCGGGCATCCGCTCGGGCGCCGGCGGCATCCCCTACAGCGCCTCCAAGGCCGGGGTGATCAACCTGGTCCAGACCACCGCCAACACCCTCTATGGGTCGGGCGTGCGCGTGAACGCCATCTGCCCCGGCCTGATCGAGACCGGCATGACCCGCCCGATCTACCAGATGGCCAGGTCCAAGGGCACCGACGACAAGATCGGCCAGCTGAACCCGCTGAAGCGCGGCGGCGAGCCCATCGAGATCGCCGGCGCGGCCCTGTTCCTGGCCTCCGACGACAGCAGCTACGTCAACGGCCAGGCCATCGTGGTCGACGGCGGCCTGTCGAGCTCGCATCCGGTGGGGTCCCGGCGGGCCTGAGCAGCAAGTTCCACGGCCACGCCGGACTCCAGAGGATGATCATGGAATCCGGCGTGACCGACGAAAGCGCGATTGATTCCGCTTGGCTTGCGGCCTTGAGGCAATCTGCGAACACGAAAGTGCATTTGCTAACCCACTTCCGGCAAGCTGCTGTCGGCGGCTGTGCTCTAGTCGACACTGGGTGGGGTGAACCATGGGCGCAGAAAATCCAGCCCAGAAGCAGCACTTCGTGTTTCTGGACGGTCTCCGTGGCGTCGCCGCGCTCCTGGTTGGATGGTTGCACGCGAGCCAAGTCTTCTCGTTAAGCTACCGACCGGCGCATGCCTTCCTTGCGGTGGACTTTTTCTTTTGTCTGAGCGGCTTTGTCATCGCCCACGCCTATGATGAGAAGCTGGACCGGGGCATGGCCTTCTCCGACTTCGCCCTCAAGCGCCTAGTCCGACTCTATCCGATGATCCTGTGCGGCGTGTTGCTCGGGGGCGCCCTCGCGCTAGTCGGAAGCAGGGCCGGCCCGATCCTGATCCTCGCGATCACCGTAAGCTCGCTGGCGTTGCTGCCCGTCGGGCTGATGAGCCATGTACAGGCCTATCCAATCAACAACCCGATCTGGTCGCTCTTCTTCGAGTTGGCTGCGAATGCCGCGTACGGCCTCGAGAGGCGAGTCATGCGGGTCAACGCGGCGCTGCCAGCGATCCTCATCCTGCTGGCCTCGGGGCTCGCATTGGTCGCGGTGGCCTATGGCCAGCGCGGAATCGAGGAGGTTGGCTTCTCAAGCGTCTCCACATTCTTCGAGGGGTTTGTGCGGGTGACGTACCCCTTCTTTGCGGGCGTCTTCATCTATCGATTTGGCGTATTCAAACTTCGCTTTTCGGCGCCGTCGTTGGCGGTAGCCATGGTTCTGATCGCGGTCCTGGCGGCGCCGATTTTTCAGCGGGCGTGGGGCTATGACGCCTTCGCGGTGATTGGGCTCTTCCCCGCGATTGTCATTCTGGGCGCGAACGCGTCCCGTTCAGGGTCATTGTCCAAGCTATGGACCCTGCTAGGGAAACTCTCCTACCCCTTCTACATCGTTCATCAGCCCATCCTTCGCGCCACGGGTCAGATACAAGCGCTGACGCATTTGCCGAGCGCTTTCGCCACGACTCTTCCAGCCCTGAGCATGCTCGCCGCGGCGATAAGCGCCTATCTGATCTTGAGGCTCTATGACGAGCCCGCCAGGCGATGGCTTACCGCACGCCTCGCCGCCAAGGTGCGCTCGCCGTCAATCCCGGGAGCCTGTCTGGTGGAAGATCACTAGCGTCGGAGGCCAAACGCCCGCCGTCCCTCGACCGATCGCGCAACGTTGCCCATCCTGCCAACCGCCCCTTGCGGACCATCGCGCGTCCGACGATAACGCCCCGCAACAAGAGCCGCATTTGATCAAGCGGCCGGGGACATTCGATCCATTTCATTAGGTTCAGGAGCGCCCATGAGCGACCCCATTGTCGACGACACCGTCTCCCTAGGCCGCCGCCTGGCGGAACTCGCGCAGGAGCGGCCCGACCGCCCCGCCGTCACCGACCACGTTCGCACCGTCACCTGGGCCGAGCTCGACCGGCGCACCAACCGCATCGCCCGGGGCCTGATGGCCGCCGGCGTCAAGCAAGGCGACCTGGTCACGATCGGCCTGCCCAACAGCGCCGACTTCATCGAGGCCTGCTTCGCCCTGTGGAAAGTTGGCGCCACGCCCCAGCCGATCTCCTACCGCCTGCCTCGCCACGAGGCCGAGGCGGTGATGGACCTGGCCGAGACGCCGATCCTGATCGCCGGCGACAGCGTCGAGGGCAACAAGCCGCGCTACGACGTGCCGGCCCTGCTGGCCCTGTCGGACGACGACAGCCCGCATGAGGACCGCATCGCCCCCTATTACAAGGCCCCCACCTCGGGCGGCTCCACCGGCCGGCCCAAGCTGATCCTGTCCGGCGGGCCAGGTGTCACCAACCGCAACGCCGCCGGCGCCTATCGCACGGTGGAAGACGACACCATGATCATGCCCGGGCCGATGTACCACAACGGCCCCTTCACCTCGGCCTTCGGCGGCCTGTTCAAGGGCGCGCACCTGGTGCTGCTGCCCCGCTTCGACGCCGAGAAGACGCTGGAGGCGGTGCACACCCACGGCGGCACCTGGATGTACCTGGTCCCGACCATGATGAGCCGCATCTGGAAGCTACCGGAAGAGGTTCGCGCCAAGTACGACGTCTCCACCCTGCGCACCGTCTGGCACCTGGCCGCCCCCTGCCCGCCCTGGCTGAAGGAAGCCTGGATCAACTGGCTGGGCCATGAGGTGATCATGGAGCTCTACGCCGGCACCGAGGCCCAAGCGGTGACCATCATCACCGGCACGGAATGGCTGGCGCACCGCGGTTCGGTGGGCAAGGTGGCGTTCGGCGAGATGGCCGCCTTCGACGGCGACGGCAATCGCCTGCCGCCCGGCGAGATCGGCGAGGTGTTCATGCGCCGCCCCGAGGGCTCGGCCCCGTCCTACCACTACCGCGGCGCCTCGGCCCGCACCCTGGAGGGCGGTTGGGAGAGCCTGGGCGACATCGGCTATTTCGACGAGGACGGTTATCTGTACCTGGCCGACCGGCGCACCGACATGATCCTGGTCGGCGGCTCCAACGTCTATCCGGCCGAGATCGAGGCGGCGCTGGACGAGCACCCCCTGGTCCAGTCCAGCGCGGTGATCGGCCTGCCCGACGACGAGATGGGCAACCAGATCCATGCCATCATCCAACCCCGCGAGGGCCTGACCGAACAGGCCGTGCGCGATCACCTGAAGTCCATGCTGGTGACCTACAAGCAGCCGCGCACCTTCGAGTTCGTGGCCGAGAACATCCGCGACGACGCCGGCAAGGTGCGCCGCACCCAGCTGCGCGACGAGCGCATCGCCCGGCTCAAGGAGACGGCGAAGGCCTGAGCCCCCCGCCGCCCTCCCAACCTCCATTCAAGCCACAGAGAGATCCATGAGCATCAAGGGAAAGGCCTATATCGCGGGGGTGTACGAGCACCCGCTGCGTGACGCGCCGAACATCTCCACCGCCCAGATCCACGCCGAGTGCGCCAAGGGCG
Source organism: Pseudomonadota bacterium (assembly GCA_018241335.1). Lineage (GTDB taxonomy): Bacteria > Pseudomonadota > Alphaproteobacteria > Caulobacterales > Caulobacteraceae > Acaudatibacter. The sequence goes on along the minus strand of JAFEEA010000006.1, from coordinate 16,698 downwards.
CGCTGGAGGACGCCGGGCTGACCAAGGACGACATCGACGGCTATTTCTGCGCCGGCGACGCCCCCGGTTTCGGGGCCATGTCCATGGCCGACTACATGGGGCTGAAGCTGCGCCACATGGACTCCACCGAGACCGGCGGCTCGTCCTACATCCTGCACGTGGGCCACGCGGCCCAGGCCATCGCCGAAGGCAAGTGCTCGGTGGCCCTGATCACCCTGGCCGGGCGTCCGCGCCAGGCGCGCATGGGCGGCGGCGGGGGCCGCGGCGGTCCGCCCGGCGGCGCCTCCGACGTGCCCGAGGCCGGCTTCGAGAACATCTGGGGCGGCTCGACCCACAACACCTACGGCATGTGCGCCATGCGCCACATGCACGACTACGGCACCACCGCCGAGCAGCTGGCCTGGATCAAGGTCGCCGCAAGCCACCACGCCCAGTGGAACGACCACGCCTTCCTGCGCGACGTGGTGACGGTGGAGGACGTGATCAACTCGCCGATGATCGCCGACCCGCTGCACCGCCTGGACTGCTGCGTGGTCACCGATGGCGGCGGCGCGGTGATCGTCACCACCCCCGAGATCGCCAAGAGCCTCAAGCGCCCCCTGGTCAAGGTGATCGGCGCCGGCGAGGCGCCGAAAGGCCCGCGCGGCGGCCTGGACCTGGACCTGACCTATTCCGGCGCCGTCTGGTCCGGCCCCATCGCCTTCGAGGAGGCCGGCGTCACCCCGGCCGACATCAAGTACGCCTCGATCTACGACAGCTTCACCATCACCGTCCTGATGCAACTCGAGGACCTCGGGTTCTGCAAGAAGGGCGAGGGGGGCAAGTTCGTCGCCGACGGGAACCTGATCTCCGGCGTCGGCAAGCTGCCCTTCAACACCGACGGCGGCGGCCTCTGTAACAACCATCCCACCAACCGCGGCGGCATCACCAAGGTCATCGAGGCGGTCCGCCAGGCCCGCGGCGAAGCCCACCCGAAGGTTCAGGTGCCCGATCCCAGCCTGGTGCTGGCCCACGGCACCGGCGGCTCGCTCGGCACGCGCCACGGCGCGGCCACCCTCATCATGGAACGGGAGTAGGACCGATGGCCGACACCACCGAAGCCCCCGCCGCCCGCCGCATCCCGGCCCCCGCGGTCAATGTGGAATCCAAGCCGTTCTGGGACGCCGCCGAGCAGGGCAAGTTCCTGATCAAGCGCTGCAAGGCCTGCGGCAAGGCCCACTGGTACCCGCGCAACCTCTGCCCGCACTGCTTCTCGTCCGAGACGGTCTGGGAGGAGAGCCCCGGCGAAGGGGTGATCTACACCTACAGCGTCATGCACCGGAACACGCCGGTCCCCTACGCCATCGCCTACGTCAACCTGGACGAAGGCCCGGCGGTGCTGACCAACATCATCGACTACGACGCCGCGACCCTGAAGATCGGGGCGCGGGTCAAGGTGAAGTGGACGCCCACCGAGGGCGGGCCGCCGGTGTTCACCTTCGCGCCGGTGTGAGACGCAAGGCGCCGCCGCTCTGGCGTGGCGGCGCCTGAACCCCACATCCTCCCACGCCTTTGGCGCGGGCCCCTCCTTCTCCCTCTGGGAGAAGGGGTAGGAACCTCGCCGGGCTGAGCTGGGAACACCTTTCCCAAAGGGAGAGGAGGGGCCCGTTGCGCAGCAACGGGAGGGTGAGGGGTTTCGCCCGAACGCGCTAATCCCCGCTCGTCCCGTCCATCCGCACCGCGACCGCCCGCTTCCAGCCCGCGTGCAGCGCGTCCCTCGGCGCCGACAACCCCAGCGCCTGCATCTGCGCGGCCCAGGCGTCGGCGACGCCGCGCACCGGCACCGTCGCGGGCCCCGGCTCCAGGCCGTCGGCCCAGCTCTTCAGGGAGGCGGCGTTGAAGACGAGCAGGAAGGCTGTCGCCACGGCCAGCACCATCGATGTCCAAGCCACCGCCGAACCCTCGGCCGTCCGCGCCGCCGGGATCGGAGAGGCGTCTTCGGCGAGGTCGTGAATCCCGGCGTCGGCGGCGGTCATCGGCGGTGTCCTAGAACTGGTAGTAGATGAAGGGGGCGACGCCATCGGGGCCCATGGCCGTGACCACCAGCACCGCGGCGCCCAAGGCAAGGCCGACTCCCATGGCTGGAGCCCGCGCCAGGCGCTGGCCCGCGCCCTCGACCAGCCGAGGCGGCAGGCCCTGGGTCGAGAGGCCCAGCAGGATCAGCAGCAGGGCCAGGGGTGTCACGGTCAGGGCGCCCAGCGCCGCCGGGACGGCGTCCCACCCGCCCAGGCCCGACAGGAAAGCCATGGCGGCGCCGAAGCTCTCGGCCCGGAAGAAGATCCAGCCCAGGCAGACGACGTGGAAGGTGGCCAGCACCCCGGCCCACGCCGGCAGGCCGGGCCAGGCCTTGGGCTTGAACTCGCGCCACAGCCGCTCGCCCGCCAGCACCGTCCCGTGCAGCGCCCCCCAGATCACGAAGGTCCAGGACGCCCCGTGCCACAGGCCGCCCAGCAGCATGGTGATCATCAGGTTGCGGCAGGCGATCCATGTGCCGCCGCGATTGCCGCCCAGGGAAATGTAGAGGTAGTCGCGCAGCCAGCTCGACAGGCTGATGTGCCAGCGCCGCCAGAAGTCCTGCAGCGAGGCGGCCCGGTAGGGCTGGTCGAAGTTGCGCGGGAAGCGATAGCCCAGCAGCGCCGCCAGGCCGATGGCCATGTCGCTGTAAGCCGAGAAGTCGCAGTAGATCTGCACCGCATAGCCATAGGCCGCCGCCGCCAGGTCTAGCGGTCCGTGCGCGCCGGGATCGAAGAACACCGGGTCGACCAGGCCGGTGGCGAGCTGGCTGGCGATCACCGCCTTCTTGAAGAGGCCCCAGGCGATCAGCAGCAGGCCCGTGGCCGCCGCCTCGCGGGTCAGCCTGGGCGTGCGCTGGAACTGGGGGATCAGGTCGCTGGCCCGCACGATGGGCCCGGCCACCAGGTGGGCGAAGAAGCTCATCAGCAGGGTGACGTCCAAGAGCCGCGCCGGCGCCGTGCGCCCGCGGTAGACGTCGATCAGGTAGCTCATGCCCTGGAAGGTGAAGAACGAGACCCCCACCGGCAGGACAACCTGCAGCACCGGGAAGTCCCGCTGCCAGCCCAGGGCGCGCAGGGTGGCCGCCACCTGCTCCAGGAAGAAGCCGCAGTATTTGAACGTCGCCAGCACCGCCAGGTTGGCCACCACGCCGACGATGAGCAGGCCGCGCCGCCAGCGCCGGTTGTCGATCACGGCGGGGGTCTCGGCGATCTGTTCGGCCAGGGCCCAGTTGATCACGGCCGAGCCGATCAGCAGGGCCACGAACCGCCAGTCCCAGGCGCCGTAGAAGATCCAGCTGGCCGCCAGCAGCAGGATCTTGCGCCATTCGTTGGAGCCGCGCGCCGCCCAGGCGACGGCGAACAGGGCCAGGAAGAAAAGGCCGAACGTCAGGGTCGGGAACAGCATCGCCTGGTGCGCCTACTGCTCGGGCCGCATCGGCAGGGGCGGGATCGCCGCGGCCGCCTTGTCGAGGTCTTCCAGCAGGGCCGCGGCGATACGCGCGCCGCCGGCCAGGGTGTAGTGCACGTGGTCGCCCCGCATCAGCGGCGGCGTCGCGTGCGGCCAGGCCTGGGCGTAGCCCGGCCCGCCCATGCGCCCCGCCCAATCCCAGTAGGCGACGCCCTCTTCGCTCGCCACCCGGCTCTGGATGGCGCGCACGGCGCGAAGGCCCGGCGGCGAGTACCAGGGGCCGCCGCCCGGATCGGTGTCGGCGGCGTAGCCCTCGGCGTTGGCGCGCTGGCCGGGCCGGTTGGAATTGGCGTCGGGCGCGCCCACGATCAGGATCGGCGCCCCGCCGGACAGCTTGCGCACCCGCTGGATCTGGGCGTGCAGCAGGGCCTCGAAGGCGGCGCCGTCGAAGCGGCCCACGAAGCCGTCGTTGGTGCCGAACTCCAGCACGATGAGGTCCGGCTGGTAGGCGCGCAGCTCCTCGGCCACCGCCCCGTCGTTGGTGCGCGCGAAGTCGGCCAGGGTCGCCCCCACGACGCCCAGGTTCGACACCGCCACCCCGCCGGCGTCGTTGAACGTCGCCCACGAGGTCAGGGTCACCGGCCCCTCCGTGGTCAGGCTGGCGCGGGAGGCCTGGTCCTTGACCTGGAAGGCGGTGCACACCTCGCCCGGCGCCTGGGCCGACAGCGACACCCGCGACTGGGTCGGGCCGAAGTCGACGAGCAGGGTCCCCGCCCCCGGCGCGTCCCGAGCGCAGACCACCAGGCGGTTGAAGCTCTGCGACGGTTCGGCGGTCAGGGTCAGGCCGGCGCCGTCGTGGTTGGCGGTCAGCCGGAAGCCCGACAGGCCGAAGGGATGGCCGGGATCGGCGTCCCTGAGCACGCTCTGCACCGTCCAGCCCTCGGTCTGGTCGATGTGCACGCCTTGCGGCAGGAAGCCGAGATAGGGCTTGCCGGCCGGCAGAACGCCGCGACCGCCATAGCCGGAGCGCGCCTGCAGAGGGTTCCTGAGCGCGCCCCAGATGTTGTCGCTGGCCGAGTGGCTGTCGCCGATGATCAGCACATGCACGGGCCGGCCGCGATGGCTGGTCTGGTCGTCGGCGATGGCCTTGAAGAAGGGCGCCAGGGAGGTGACCCCGCACAGGCCCCCGACGCAGGCCTGGCTGCCCGACAGCGTCGGGGCCACGGCTGCGGCCGGCGCCGTCAGGGCGAGGGCCGCAGCGGCGATGCCGGCGGCGACCATCAGGCGGCCGGCGAGACCGGGGAGGCGCTAGCTTCCGTCGGCCCGGACGCGGCCGACGCCGGCTGGGCGGCGGGCGCACCCCGCGAGGCCAGGTCCGGCGCGGCGAGGCCGGCCGCGCGGCGGGACTGCGCCACATAGGCCTGGATCCGCTCGACCAGGGGCTGGGAGATCAGCTCATAGCCGGCCATGGTCATGTGCACGCCGTCGTTGGCCCGCATCAGTCGCGGCGCGGCGGCGCCGGGTGCGGGCAGGTAGGCGTTGAACTCGCCCTTGCCGTCCACCGACAGGGGCGCGGTGTCGATGAAGGGCACGCCCAGCGCCGCCATCCGCTCGGCCAGGAAGGCGTTCATGGTCGCCACGTCCTGGTCGTAGGCGGCGTCGCGCATCTTGGGCAGGCCGACCCAATAGACCACCGCCCCGCGATTGCGCAGCAGGGCCACGGTGCGGTCCAGCCGCTCGCCGTAGACGCGCCGCCAGCCGTCGGAGAACAGCTGGTGCACGTGGCCGTCCTGGACGATGCCGCGCATGTCGTTGGCGCCGAAGTCGATCACCGCCACGTCCACCGGCTGGGCGGCCAGCTGGGCGGCGGTGCGTTCCTCGACGTTGAGGCTGTCGTAGCGGGTGAAGCCCGTGGCCTCCTGGCTGAACTTCACGACCTTGTAGTGCTCGTCCTTGGGCAGGCGCCGGTAGAGGGCGGCCCACACCCCGTCGCCGAAGCTGTCGCCGAACACGCCCACCGTCACCGGGCCGCCCTTGGCCAGGGTCTGCAGCATGCGCGCCTGGAAGGGCACGGCGCAGTCCGCGGCGCGCGTGGCGGAAGCCTTGACGACCGGCGTCGCGGCGGCCGGGGCGACGGCGGCCAGCGCCGTCTTGCCGGTCGTGGCGGCGTGGCTCTGCGGCCGGAACGCCACGCCCACCATGAAGCCCATGGCCAGGCCGATGAACAGGACGGCGGTGCGGTCGAAGGCCACGGCCCTCATCTCAAGCTCCACGGTTAAGGCTTGTTCGCTTTTCCGCGATTTGGCCTTGCCGTGCGAGAGGCGAGTTCGGGATTTTGTCGTCTCGCCCTGCAATTCCTTGCCGGCCCGCCCGACGCATGTGAGGATTTGTACGCATCTTCGGCAGGACCCGGAATTTCGTGAGCGCGCCCCAGGCGGAAATCGACCTGTCACAGGAACAGAGCCGGTCGATCGCCGCCGCCGTCCGCGAGGAGCTGGCGCGCCGGCGCATCTCCCGCCAGCGCCTGGCCGACGAGGCGCGCATCAGCATCTCGACCCTCGAAAAAGCCCTGGCCGGCAGCCGCCCCTTCACCCTGGCCACCACCATCCGCTTGGAGGAGGCCCTGGGCCGCCGGCTGCGCGCGCCGGCCATGCCACCGCCGACCGCCCGCCCCAGCGGCGCCCAGGCCCCGGACGAGCTGGGCGCCTACACCCGCGCCGCCGTCGCCTGGCTGGAGGGCGAATACCTGACCCTGCGCCCTTCGTTCGAGGGGGTGGACACCCTCTTCGCCTATCGCACCGAGATCGTCTGGGACCCGGCCGCCGGCCTGCTGGCCTTCCGCGAGGCCGCGCGCGAGGACAGCGCCTTCACCCAGCACGGCCAGGTCTCCCTGCCCATGCAGTCGGGGATGATCTACCTGGTCACCAATTCCGACGGCCAGTACCGCCTGGCCATCCTCGGCCGCCCGACCATCAAGGGCGAGCTCTACGGCCTGCTCACCACCCTCTACGCCGGGGCGGGGTCGCACCTGACCCCCTCCAGCGCCGCCGTCGCCCTTCTGCCGCTGCGCGACTGGCCCGACCCGGCCTATGGCAAGATCCCGCCCGGCCATCCCCGCCACGGCGCCTACGCCCCCCACGTTTCGCGCATCGAGGCCCAAGGCTTCGCGCGGTTCCTGGCGGGGACTTAGAGCCATGGCCGGGGGGCTGGCGCGCCATCTGCCGATCCTCGACTGGGGGCGAGGCTATGACCGCGCGACCCTGACCAGCGACCTGGTGGCCGCGGTGGTGGTCACCGTGATGCTGATCCCCCAGAGCCTGGCCTACGCCACCCTGGCGGGACTGCCGGCCCAGATGGGCCTCTACGCCTCCATCGCGCCCCTGGTGGCCTACGCCCTCTTCGGCACCAGCCGCACCATGGCCATCGGTCCCGTCGCCGTGGTCTCGCTGATGACCGCGGCGGCGGCGTCCCGCGTGGCCGGGGCGGGATCGCCGCAGTATGTCGAGGCCGCCCTGATCCTGGCCCTGACCTCGGGCGTCATGATGCTGGCCATGGGCCTTCTGCGCATGGGCGGCCTCGCCAAGCTGCTGTCCAACCCCGTGGTCAACGGCTTCACCGTCGCCTCCAGCGTGATCATCGCGGCCAGCCAGATCGGGCCCCTGATCGGGGTGAAGACCTCCGGCCAGACCCTCTACAGCGTCGCCGCCAGCTTCGCCGCGCGGCTTGGCGACTTCAACGCGCCGACGGCGATCATCGGGATCGGCGCCCTCGCCTTCCTGTTCTGGGTCCGCAAGGGGCTGAAGCCGCTGCTGATCAAGCTGGGGCTTAAGGACGGCCCGGCCGGCCTCGTCGCCAAGACCGGCCCGGTCCTGGCCATCGTGGTCTCCACCCTGGCGGTCTCTGGGTTCAACCTCGGCGCCAAGGGCGTGCGGACGGTGGGGGCCATCCCGATCGGGCTGCCGCCCCTCACCCCGCCGCCGGCCCTGGGCCCGCTCTGGATCGAGCTCGCCCTGCCGGCCCTCTTCATCAGCATCATCGGCTTCGTCAGCTCGATTTCGGTGGCCCAGGCCCTGGCGGCCAAGCGACGCCAGAGGATCGACCCCAGCCAGGAGCTGGTGGGCCTCGGCGTCTCCAACGTCGCCGCCGCCCTGACCGGCGGGTTCCCGATCACGGGCGGCTTCGCCCGCTCGGTGGTGAACTACGACGCCGGCGCCGAGACCCCCGCCGCGGGCGCCTTCACCGCCGTCGGCCTGGCCGTCGCCGCCCTGACCCTGACGCCGCTGCTCCACGACCTGCCCGTCGCCACCTTGGCGGCGACGATCATCGTGGCGGTGCTGAGCCTGATCGACTTCGCCGACATGGTCCGCGTCTGGCGCTACTCGCGGCGCGACTTCGCGGCCATGGCGGCGACCATCGCCGTGACCCTGGCCGTCGGGGTTGAGGCGGGCCTCGCCACCGGCGTCGGCCTCTCCATCCTGCTCTACCTGCACCGCGCCTCGAACCCGCACGTCGCGGTGGTGGGCCAGGTGCCGGGCAGCCAGCACTTCCGCAACGTCGACCGTCACGACGTCATCACCGCCCCCGAGGTCCTGAACCTGCGCATCGACGAGAGCCTGACCTTCACCAACGCCGCCTGGCTGGAGGAGACGGTCCTGGCCCTGATCGCCGAACAGCCGGACGTGCGCGACGTCGTGCTGATGTGTTCGGCCGTCAACGACATCGACGCCTCGGCCCTGGAAAGCCTCAAGCTCCTCAATCTGCGCCTGAAGGACGCCGGGGTGCGGCTGCACCTGTCGGAGGTCAAGGGCCCGGTCATGGACCGCCTGAGGCGCTCGTCCTTCGCCGACGCCCTGACCGGCCGCGTCTTCCTCAGCCAGTACGAAGCCTTTCGCGCCCTCGCTCCCGGCGTCTGCGACAGCCGCTCCCTCGACCGCGCCGAGAACCTGGCCGGCGAGGGGATCTGAGGGGCCCCTACTCGCCCGACACCGGCGTGAACGTCACCCCGCCGATCAGCACACCGCCGTCCTTGGTCGCCACCCCGATGGCCGCGGCGCGGTCCATCACCGCCTCCACGTCGTCGACCACCAGTTCGATCCCCACCACCCCGGTGGCGTCCTCGTCGACCGGCGGGACGAAGCGGATGGCCTCGCCTTCGAGGGCCAGCTCCCAGGCGTCGCCGTCGGCGATCACGGGGCGCTCCAGCAGCATCGACCAGCGCTCGGCGGCGGCCTTGGGGTCGCGGTGCTGGATGGTGACGCTGGTCATGCCGAGGGTCACCTCGCTCTCGAAGTCGCGCCACTGCTCGCCGGCCGGCGGCCAGTCGCTCAAGGGTTCGCGCCAGTCGGCGTCGCCCTCGACGCTGTCGATGGACATCAGCACCCCGGCGCAGTCGCCCGGGTGGAAGTGGGTGTAGCGATAGCGGCCGTCGCGGCTCCTGGCGATCAGGCGCACCCCTTGCGCCTCCAGCCGCGTGCGATGGGCCATGGCGTCGGCGTCCTGCAGGATGACCATGTAGCCGGCGTCGCCGCCGCGACGGGCCAGGTAGCGCGCGCCGGAGGCGTCTTCGCGGATCGGCTCCAGCACCTCGATGAACTCGCCGCCGGCCGGCATCACCACATTGGCAAGGCCGAACACCGCCACGCCCGGATCTCGGAAGGCCACCTTCAGACCGAAGACGTACTCCAGCTGGCCGGCCACCGGCGCGATCTTGTGGGCCATCAGGGCCACCTGCCTCAGGCGCATGGGGGAGCTTCCTTCCTTGCTATTCGACGCCGTCGCGCAGCGCGTCCAGCTCGGCCAGCACCTCGTCGGTGTGCTCGCCCAGGCGCGGCGGATGGCGGCGGATGTTGGCCGGGGTGGCCGCGTAGTTCACCGGCGGCCTCAGGTTGTAGTACGGCCCCAGCTCCGGATGGACGAAGCGCTGGAACAGCTCGGTCGCCACCAGGTGCGGGTCGCTCATCAGTTCGTCCAGCCGGTTCATCCGCACCACCGGGATCGACAGCGGCTTCAGCACCGCCAGCCACTCGTCCGTGGTCTTGGTGCGGGTCACCTGGTCGACCAGGCCGTAGAGCTCGCGGATGTGCCGGCCACGGATCTTGTAGTCGGAAAAGCGCGGGTCCTTGGCGAAGGTCTCGCCCCAGCCGGCCACCTCGAAGAACTGGTCCCACTGCTGGTCCGTGTACGGAAGAAGGCCGATGTAGCCGTCCTTGGTCGGGAACGGCTTGCGCTCCGGATTGGCCACGCGCGGATAGGCCCACTGCCCGGTCGGCGGATCGAACACGTGGCCGTAGAAGTGCTCCGCCAGGTTGAAGCTGGTGATGCACTCGAACATCGGCACCTCGACGAACTGCCCCTCGCCGGTGCGCTGGCGATGGAAAAGGGCCGCCAGGATCGCCTGGGCCATGAAGTGGCCGCTGACCTTGTCGGCGATCAGGCTGGGCAGCAGGCGCGGGGTCGGGTCGTCGTCCACGCGCGGCAGGATGTCGGCCAGGCCCGAGGCCGACTGGATCAGGTCGTCGTAGGCCGGCTCGCCCGCATAGGGGCCCGCCGCGCCATAGCCGGCGCCGTGGGCGTAGACGATGTCCGGCTTGATGGCCTTGACCGCCTCGTAGTCCAGGCCCAGCCGCTTGAGGCCCTCGTAGCGCACCGAGGCGGCGAACACGTCGCTGGTGCGGATCAGCTTGCGCAGGGCCTTGGCCGCCTTCTCCTCGCGCAGGTCCAGCAGCATCGAGCGCTTGTTGCGGTTGATGGTGATGAAGATCGGGCCCAGGTCGTCCGGCGCGCCCTCGGGCACGTGGCCAGCCCAGCGCATGATGTCGCCGCCGCCGCCGCGCCGCCCGCCCGGGAACTCCACCTTGATCACGTCGGCCCCCAGGTCGCCCAGCATCTGGGTGGCGTAGGCGCCGAACACCACGCTGGTCATGTCCAGGATGCGGACGCCCTTCAGGGGTCCGGTGACCTCGGTGGCGAGGGGGCGCGAATTGGCCGGCATGGTGTTTCCTACCCTTGTCTTTCGGCGCGCGCGCGAAAGCGCCTGGCGCCACTATGAACGTCCTGAAGGCCCCGCGCACCGGTCATCCGGCCGCCCCGCCCGATTGCAGCCGGGCCAGCCCCGCCTTCAGCTCGGCCACGATCAGCGCCTCCTTGCGCTCCAGCCGGGCCACCGGCCCGGCGACGCCGATGGCGTAGTCGCGCCCGAAGCGCCCGCGCGGCAGGCCTGCGCCGATCACGCCCACCCCCTCCGACACCGTGTGCTTGGAGAAGGCGTAGCCGCGCGCACGGACCTCGGCCAGGCGCTCCGCCAGGGCCTCGCGGCTCAGCCGGCCCTCGGCCGGCGCCTCGGCGTTGATCCGCCGGCGCAGCTTCTCGATGTCCGCCTCGCCCTTGAGGCTGAGCAGCGCCCAGCCCAGGCCCGACGCCGCCAGCGGCCGCCGCGCCCCGGGCGGCACCGTCACCTGCAGGGGCTCGGAGGAATGCACCAGGTGGACGTACTGGGCGTGCAGGTCGCTCTGCGCCGCCAGGATCACCGTCTCGCCGCTCACCGTGCGCAGATGGTCCATCAGCCCCGACAGCACGCCGTCGCCGAACAGGGCGTCGTGCACCCAGGCCCCCAGGGCCGCGATCCGCATGGTCGGGAAATAGGTCCGTCGCTCACGGTCGTAGTCGAGATACCCCAGGGCGACGATCGACTTCATCAGGGCCGAGCCGCTGGAGGCCGGATAGCCCAGGCCGTCCAGCACCTCCTTCAGGGCCAGGGGCCGGCGCTCGCGGTCGAAGTATTCGAGGATCTCGAACACCCGCCGGGCCGACTTGACCGCATCCTCGGCCATGCCGCCTTCGCGTCTCCAGATTTCACATATGTGTATCGATCAGCCACATATGGGCAGAACGAAACCTCCTCGCCTAGTATCCCCTCGCACCGCCCCGCACAACGGCCTTGCTGACCTCGCGGACGGCGGTGCTAGACAGACGGCCGGGAGACAAACGCCATGGATTTCCAGCTCAGCGACGAGCACCGCATGCTCAAGGACCTGGTGGCGCGGTTCGTGAAGGACGAGCTGATGCCGCTGGAGGCCGGGGTCCTGGCCCGCGAGGCCGAGGGCAAGGGCCTGACGCTCGGCGCCGCCGAGAACGCCCGCCTGGACGAAATCTCCAAATCCCTCGGCCTCTGGGGCCTGGACGCGCCGGAGGACATCGGCGGCTCGGACCTGCCGGCCGTGGCCATGGTCGGCGTCGAGGAAGAGCTCGGCCGCACCATCACCCCCTACACCCTGCCGCCGGACAGCCCGAACCTGCGCATGCTGATGGCGACGGTGAACGACCGCCAGCGCGTCGCCTATCTGGAACCCTACGTCCGCGGCGAGACCATCTCGGCCATCGGCATTTCGGAGCCGGGAGCGGGCGGCGACCCGGCCGGCATGATCACCCGCGCCGAACGGGACGGCGACGACTGGATCATCAACGGACGCAAGATCTGGATCAGCCGCGCCGCCGAGGCCGACTTCACCATCCTGATGGCCGTCACCGACAAGGAAAAGCGCTCGCGCGGCGGCATCTCCGCCTTCCTGGTCGACAAGGGCACGCCCGGCTTCAATGTCCTGCGCCGCATCCCCATGATCGGCGGCGCGGCCACCTATGAGGTCGCCCTGGAGGACTGCCGGGTCGAGGGCTGGAAGCTTCTGGGCACCGAGGGCAACGGCTTCGCGCCGATGCAGCTGCGCCTCGGCACCCGGCGCGTGCAGATGGCCGCCTGGTCGATCGGCATGGCCCAGCGGGCGCTGGAGATGATCTGCGAATACGCCCCCCAGCGCGTCACCTTCGGCCTGCCGCTCTCGGAGCGCCAGGCGATCCAGTGGTGGGTCGCCGACGCCGCCACCCGCATCCACGCCGCGCGCCTGATGACCTATGACTGCGCCTGGAAGCTGGACCAGGGCCGCGACGTCCGCCTCGAGATCTCGATGATCAAGTCCTACGCCACCGAGATGGCCTGGGAGGTTGTCGACCGCGCCATGCAGACCTTTGGCGCCATGGGCATGACCAAGGAACTGCCGCTGCAGCTCATGGCCTCCAAGATCCGCACCATGCGCATCTACGACGGCCCCACCGAAGTCCACAAATGGGTGGTGGCCCGCAACCTGCTGGGAACAAGACGATGAAAGCTCAATACGGCGAAGTTTCCGCCAAGATCGAAGGCCACGTGGCGATCCTCGAGATCGACCGGCCGCCCAACAACTTCGTCAGTGTCGAGCTGATGCGCTCGCTGGCCGACGCCCTGGAAGAGGCCGACGACGACAAGGGCCTGCGCGCCACCGTCGTCTGCTCGGCCGGCAAGGCGTTCTGCGCAGGCGCGGACCTGGCTTCGCCGACCGGCATCGGCGGTTCGGGCATGCAGGGGATCAATCCCCTCTACCACGAGGCCGTGCGCCTCTTTTCGATCAAGAAGCCGATCGTCATGGCCGTCCAGGGCGCCGCCGTCGGCGCGGGCCTGGGCCTGGCGCTGGTGGGCGACTTCCGCGTCGCCGCGCCGGAAGCGCGGTTCGTCTCCAACTTCGTCAAGCTGGGCTTCCACCCGGGCTTTGGCATCACCCACACCCTGCCCCGCGTGGTCGGCGAGCAGAAGGCGCTGCTGATGTGCCTGACCGGCCGCCGCATCAAGGCCGACGAGGCCCTGGCCTGGGGCCTGGTCGATGAGATCGCGCCGCTGGAAGACCTGCGCGCCGCCGCCCTGCGCCTGGCGAACGAGATCGCCGAGAACGCGCCGCTTGCGGTGCAGGCGACCCGCAAGACCTTCCGCGCCGACCTCGCCGCCGCCGTGAAGGCCCAGACCGACCATGAGCTGATCGAGCAGACCTGGCTGCGCGAAACCGCCGACTTCGCCGAAGGCGTCCGCTCCGTGAACGAGCGCCGGCCGGGCAAGTTCGTAGGGGCCTGAAGACGGCGTAGGCCGGCGGGCTGGATCAGCGGCCCAAGAGAAGAAATGGACCACGAACCACACGAACGACACGAACAGATTTTTGGTCGCCCCGCCGCCTTGTCACCCCGGCCGAGCAAAGCGCGAGCCGGGGCCGGCCCCATAATCACTGGCCGCTCGCGCGGCCTCGTCTGAAGTGACGGCGTTCGTGTGGTTCGTGTGGGTTCGTGGTTCTCTTGCTTCTTCCCGAAGACCGAACCGACCCCTCACAGCTCCAGGTGCAGGAAGCGGTTGAAGTCGCTGGGCTCGTAGTCCGCGAACGGCCCGCCCTCCGCGAAGCCTCGCCGCCGATAGAGCGCCAGGGCCGCCTCGAAGGCCGGACCGCGGCCGGTCTCCAGGCTGAGCCGGCGATACCCGCGCCGCCGCGCTTCGGCGATCAGATGATCCAGCAGGGCCCCGGCGACGCCCTTCATCAGATGCGCCGGGTCGGTGCGCATCGACTTCACCTCGCCGGTCCCGTCGCCCAGGGCTTTCAGCGCGCCGATGCCGGCCAACGACACGTCGTCCCACACCGACCACAGGGTGACGCCCGGCGCCGTCAGCCCCGACAGGTCCAGGGCGAACACGTGCTCGGCCGGGGTGTTCTCATGCATTCCCGCCAGGTGCAGCGCGAGCAGCGCCCGCGTCGCCTCGCCCGACAGGTCGTCCTCGCGGATCTCGAACACGTGGGGCCCCATCGTCAAAACAGCTGCGCCAGTCCGGCCAGACCGAGGTTGCTTTCGGCCGGGATGGCGATCAGGTCCTCGCGCCGCAGATAGCCGCGATAGTCCTGGTCGCGAAAGAACGCCTGCACGAAGTCGGCGTCGGTCTTGGTCAGCTCCACGAAGCAGATCGGCCGATGCTTCGCCACCGTGCGGCGCGCGCCGGTCAGGGCGCGGTCCTCCATGCCCTCGATGTCCAGCTTGATCAGCCCCACCGCCTCGTCGAAAGCGTCGATGGTCACCGTTCGCACGGTGTCGGCGCCGGCCCGGATCATGTCGGCGTTGTCCGAGCGTCGCGGCGCCATCACCTCGAAGCCGCCGAAGTTGTTGGACCGCTCGTAGTCCGGCAGCGACAGGGCGATCGTCTCGCCGTCGGTGTCGCTCACCGCCGCGTGGTGGCAGAGAACGTTGCGCGCGCCGTTCAGCGCCATGGTCCCGCACAGCATGTGGAACATCTCCCGCTGCGCCTCGAAGGCCCGTATGGCGACCCGGTCCGCGCCCAGGCTGGCCATGCCCAGGCAATGGGCGCCGATGTTGGCGCCGACGTCATAGACGATCATCCGCTCGCGCGCGGTCAGCTGGTGCTCGATGATCGACATCAGCAGGCGTACGTCGTCGATGGCCCAGTGGCCGTCGGTGAAGATCTCGCGGGTGATGTAGCGGTCGTTGACGTTCACGATCATCGGGCCAAAGGCCGTCTGGGCGATCACGTTCGGGTTGGCCATGGCGGACTCGGGAACTCGGGCTGAAGCCAGAGTGCTTGTAGGCGCCGGCCGGGGCGCTTGTCAGCCCGGCCCGTCGACCGATAGCGGCTCGACTCCCGCCGCCAGGGTGGCACTCTGGGCCGACGCCACGCGCAAGGAGCCTTCGCCATGTACGTCGCCGGACTGGTCATCCCCGTACCCGAGGACAAGATGGACGCCTACCGCCGGTGGGCCGAGAACGGGGCCAGCTTCTTCAAGGAGTACGGCTGCCTGGAGATCGTCGAGAGCTGGGAGGACTTCGTGCCCGACGGCCAGCAGACCGATTTCCGCCGCGCCGTCGCCGCCCAGCCTGGCGAGAAGATCGTCTTCACCTGGCAGGTCTGGCCCGACAAGGAGACCTTCTACGCCGCCGAGGCCCGCATGCACGAGGACGAGCGCATGGACACCGCCGGCGATCCGCCCTTCGACGCCCGCCGCCTGATCCTCGGCTGCTTCCAGCCGGTGTTCGCCATGGGAAGGGCCTGAGCGCCAGCCTTTCGGCTCCCCTGTGAACTCATCGCAGCGATGCTCGCCCTTCTCCCCTTGCGGGAGAAGGGCGATGAGCAGCGCGGCGAAGACTATGCGATTCGGGATGTCCGCCACGCCCACGCAACGATCTCCTAGCGCTGTCAGGAAATCTGCGCTGGCGTTCGCGGCGGCGGCGCCTACCTGATCGCCAACAACAACACTCCAGTCCACGGACACCTCTCCATGCCCTCGCTCTATGATCCCCTGAAGGTCGGGGACCTCACCCTGCGCAACCGTATCGTCATGGCGCCGCTGACCCGCGCCCGCTCCGGCGTCGAACGCGTGCCGGGCCCGCTGGTGGCCCAGTACTACGCCCAGCGCGCCTCCGCCGGCCTGATCATCAGCGAGGCCACCTCGGTGACGCCCCTGGGCGTGGGGTACGCCGACACCCCCGGCATCTGGTCGGACGAGCAGGTCGAGGGCTGGAAGCTGACCACCGAGGCCGTGCACAAGGCCGGCGGCCTGATCTTCATGCAGCTCTGGCACGTGGGCCGCATCTCGGACCCCTCGTTCCTGGGCGGCCAGCCGCCGGTGTCGGCCAGCGCCGTCGCCGCCAAGGGCGACGTCAGCCTGCTGCGGCCCAAGCGCCCCTACCCCGTACCCCGCCCGCTGTCGCTGGACGAGATCAAGGACGTGGTCGAGGCGTATCGGAAGGGGGCGGAGAACGCCAAGAGGGCCGGCTTCGACGGCGTCGAGCTGCACGGCGCCAACGGCTACCTGCTGGACCAGTTCCTGCAGGACGGCTCCAACCATCGCACCGATGAATATGGCGGCCCGATCGAGAACCGCGCCCGCCTGATGCTGGAGGCCGTCGACGCGGCCATCTCGGTGTTCGGCCCGGGTCGGGTCGGCCTGCACATCGCCCCGCGCGGCGACGCCCACGACATGGGCGACTCCGATCTCCTGGGAACCTTCACCTATGTCGCCAAGGCGATGCGCGAGCGCGGCCTCGCCTTCCTGATGGCCCGCGAGCACGTCGGCGCCGACAGCATCGGGCCCCAGATCAAGGCCACGTTCGGCGGCGTCTACATCGCCAACGAGGGCCTCGACGCGGCCAAGGCCCAGGCCCTGCTGGACGATGGCGCGGCCGACGCCGTGGGCTTCGGCAAGCTCTACATCTCCAACCCCGACCTGGTGGAGCGCCTGCGCGCCGGCGCCCCGCTGAACGCCTGGAACCTGGAGACCTTCTACTCGCCCGGCGCCCCCGGCTACACGGACTATCCGGCGCTGGAGACGGCGGGGGCCTGACCCCCTCATCCTCCCACGCCTTCGGCGCGGGCCCCTCCTTCTCCCT
>JAFEEA010000069.1 GCA_018241335.1 Pseudomonadota bacterium | reverse complement strand
GCGATCCTGTGCGTGACCTACACCAAAGCCGGGGCGGCGGAGATGCAGCGTCGCCTGTTCCAGGAGCTGGGCGACTGGGCGGTGATGAAGGACGCCGAGCTGACCCGGACCCTGGCGGCGCTGGAAGAGGGCGGGCGCGACTTGTCCAAGGCCCGGGCCCTGTTCGCGCGTGCGCTGGAGACGCCGGGGGGCTTGAAGATCCAGACCATCCACGCCTTCTGCGAGAAGCTGCTGCGGCGCTTTCCGCTGGAGGCGGGCGTGTCGCCGGGGTTCAGCGTGCTGGAGGACGCGGCGGCGGCGCGGCTGTCGGCGGAGGCGCGCGAAGCGGCGGCCCGCTTCGCGATGGGCTATCCCGACGGCCCCATCGCCGAGGCCTACAACCACTTCGCGGTGGAGCTGGACTACCGCGGCTTCAACGCCATGTTCGCCACCTTCGAGACCCGGCGGCGACAGATCGCGGCCTATGTCGACGGCTGCGGCGGCCCGACCCTGGCCGAGCGGGACGTCTGGAAGCGCTGCGGCTTTTCGGTCCCAGTCTCCCCCGCCGAGATCGAGGCCGAGGCCCTGTCGCGCATCCGATGGGGCCAATGGCGGCGGGCGGCCGAGGCGTTGCTGGCCACCGGCAAGACCACCGACGGCGACCTGGGCCGCAAGATGCTGGCCACCGAGGCCGAGCCCAGCTTCGAAGGCCTGTGCGCGGTCTTCCTTACCGGCGCCGGAACGCCGCGCGCCAGGATGGGCACCCAGGGCCTCGATCCCTGGGCGGCGGAATGGCTGGTCGAGGAACAGGCCCGCCTGACCGAGGCGCAAGGGCGCCTGCGGGCCGCCCACGTGGCGCGCGACACCTGGCATGCGATCACCCTGGCCGGCGCCTACGCCGGCGCCTACGAGACCCTGAAGGCCCAGCGCGGCGGCCTGGACTTCGGCGACCTGATCGAGCGGACCAACGCCCTGCTCACCGTCCGGGCCGACGCGGCCTGGGTGCTCTACAAGCTGGACGGCGGGCTGGAGCACGTACTGCTGGACGAGGCCCAGGACACCGCTCCGGACCAGTGGGACATCCTGCGCGGCCTGACCGGCGAGTTCTTCGCGGGCAAGGGGGCGGCGAGCCTGGTGCGGACCTTGTTCGCGGTGGGCGACGAGAAGCAGTCGATCTTCAGCTTCCAGGGCGCGGCGCCGGAGCGCTTCGCGGCCGAGGGCCAGGCGTTCAAGGCCATGGTCGAGGACGCCGGGGCGCGGTTCGAGCGGGTGTCGCTGCTGGAGAGCTGGCGCTCGGCGCCGGAGGTGCTGGGCTTCGTGGACGCGGTGTTCGCCGATCCGGAAGCCCTGGCCGGCCTCCGGCCCGCCGAGGCGGGCAATGTCGTGGGCTTTCCGGTCAAGCACGTCGCCCGGCGCGATCCCGGCGGCGCCGTCGAGGCCTGGCCCCTGGAGACCAGTGATCCGCCCCCCGAGCCGGACCCCTGGGCGCCGGTGGACGCCGAGCCGGCCGAGAGCGCGGGGCGAAAGCTGGCGCGGCGCATCGCCCGCTCGGTCAAGGCGATGATCGCCCGGGGCGAGGCGGTGCGCGACCGGCAGACCAGCCAGGACAGGCCCTGCGTGGCGGGCGACGTCCTGATCCTGGTGCGGCGGCGCAACGCCCTCTTCCACGAGATCATCCGGGCCCTGAAGCGCGAGGGCGTGGCGGTGGGCGGCGCGGACCGGCTGAAGCTGTCGGAGCACATCGTCTTCGCCGACCTGATGGCCCTGGCCCGCTTTGTGCGCTTCCCGGCCGACGACCTGACCCTGGCGGCGGTGCTGCGCGGGCCGTTCTGCGACGTTGACGAGGAGAGTCTGTTCGACCTGGCCCACGACCGGTCCGGGTCCCTGTGGTCGTCATTGTCCGCGCGCGGCGACGAGCGGCCGGAGTGGGCGGCGGCGCGGGCCTTCCTGGGGTGGGCGAGCGACCTGGCGCGCCAGCGGCCGCCCTTCGAGATGTTCAGCCGAGTGCTGAGCCGCCTGGACGACGCCGGCCGGTCCATGCGCGCGCGCATGCTGATCCGCTTCGGCGCCGAGGCGGAGGACGCCCTGGAGGCCTTCCTGGCCGAGGTGCTGGCCGCCGAGGGCCGCGACCTGCGCGACCTGGAGAGCGTCATCGCCACCCTCAGCGAGACCGAACTGGAGGTCAAGCGCGAGCAGGAAGACTCGCAGACAAGGGCGGGCGGCGAGGTGCGGGTGATGACCGTGCACGGCGCCAAGGGCCTGGAGGCGCCCATCGTCATCCTGCCCGACACCACGACCCGCGCCACGGCCCAGGGCGGGCCGCTGCTGGACGCGCCCGGCGGCGGGTTCCTGTGGGCCCCGCGCAAGAGCGGTGACTGCCCGGCCAGCGAAGCGGCCCGCGCGGCGCGGGACCTGGCCGGCGACCACGAGAGCCTGCGCCTGCTCTATGTCGCCCTGACCCGCGCGCGCGACCGGCTGATCGTCTGCGGCGTGGAGAGCCAGAAACATCGTTTCGAGAAGAGCTGGCGCGACTATGTCGACCGCGCCTTCGCCGCCAGCGACGACGCGCGGCCCTTCGCCCTCGACGGGGGCGGCGAGGGGGTGAGGCTGGGCGCCGATCCCCGGCTGATGGGGGCGGCTTCGCCCGAGACCGCGGCGGGCGACGAGGTTCCCGTCTGGGCGCGGCGGCTGGCCCCCGGCGAGGCGGCGGCCCTGCGCTATGCCTCGCCCTCCACCCTGGCCGAGGACGGCAAGGGCCCGGCCCCCTCCCCGCTCGGCGTCGTGGGCGGCCTCGGCCGGTTCCGGCGCGGCGAGATCATCCACCGCCTGCTGCAGCTGCTGCCGGACCTTGCGCCCGACGCGCGGGCGGCGGGGGCCGAGCGCCTGCTGGTTCGCGAGCGCGACCTGACCGAGGCGCAGCGGACGGAGATGGCCGGGGCGGCCCTGGCGGTGCTGAACGACGCCCGCTTCGCCGAGGTGTTCGCCCCCGGCTCCCGGGCCGAAGTGGCCCTGGCCGGCGCGGCCGCCAGGCTGCCGGCGGGCCTGGCCATCTCGGGCCGGGTCGACAGGTTGCGGGTGACGCCCGAGCGTGTCCTGGTCATCGACTTCAAGACCAACCGCCCCGCGCCGGACCGGATCGAGGACGCCGACCGGGCCTATGTGGTGCAGATGGCGGTCTATCGCGCGGTGCTGGCCGAGGTGTTCCCTGGCCGCGCCGTCGAGGCGGCCCTGGTCTGGACGGACGGACCGCGGCTCATGCCGGTGCCAGAAAATCTCATGCTTCAGGTGCTGGACGAGATCGCCGCAAACGGTTGAAGTGTCGGGCAAGTGGCTTAAATGCGCCATCTATCGAGTCGCGGGCTGTCCCGCGGCCTCTGGGAGTTCTTCCATGAGCACCGTCAAGGTCACCGACGAAACCTTCGAACAAGACGTCCTGAAGTCCGACAAGCCCGTGCTGGTGGACTTCTGGGCCGAGTGGTGCGGCCCCTGCAAGCAGATCGCTCCCGCCCTGGAGCAGATCGCCGAGGAGCTGGCCGGCCAGGTGACCATCGCCAAGGTCGACATCGACAACAGCCCCACCACCCCGGCCCGCTACGGCGTGCGCGGCATCCCGACCATGATGCTGTTCCGCGGCGGCCAGATGGCGTCGATGAAGGTCGGCGCCATGCCCAAGTCCAAGATCCTGGAATGGCTCTCCGAAGCCGGGGTCGAGGCCGCGGCCTGAAGTCCTCCCTCCCCCGCGTGGGGAGGGACGATCGCAAAGCGATCAGGGTGGGGTAGCCGCAAGCTTCCCCGCCCTTTTTCGTGGGTGATGAGGGGTGGCGACCGCGTCCAGCTGGAGCCCCCGCCACCGCTTCGCGGTCCCCCTCCCCCAATGGGGGAGGAGAAGGGGTTTGCGACTTCGAACCTCTTCCCCCTCTGGGGGAAGTACCGGCGAAGCCGGGGATGGGACTCCAGCGAAGAGCTGGCCCCCGCAATCCTTCAGGTCGGCCAGGTGTCCGGGCTCATGGCCAGGACGTCGCCCATGAAGTGCAGCGAGCCGCAGATCAGCACATGGGGCGGCGGGCCAGGGCGGGCCAGGGCCTTGGCAACGGCGTCCTCGACCCCGTCGGCGACCTCGGCGTCCAGGCCGACCGCCAGGGCGGACTCTGCCAGGTCCTGGGGCGGCGTCGCGCTGGGCGACTCGAAGGCGGTGGTGAACACCTTGTGCGCCGCGCCGCGGAAGGCCTCGAAGAAGCCGCGGTTGTCCTTGCGCCCCAGCATACCGACGATCATCACCACCGGCCGGCCGTCGCGGGCGGCCAAGCGCGCCACGGCGTCGGCCAGGGCGCGGCCGGCGTGGGGATTGTGGGCGCCGTCCAGCCACAGGTCCGCGCCGCGCGGGCGGGCCATCTCGGCGAGGGGTCCCTTGGTCAGGGCCTGGAAACGGCCCGGCCACACCGCCGAGGCCACGCCCCGGGCGATGGCGCCGTCGTCGATGCGCGGATCGCCCAGCGCCTTGATGGCCACGACCGCCAGGCCCGCATTGTCGAACTGGTGCGCGCCGAAGAGGCTGGGCGGCGGCAGGTCCAGCAGGCCGTCCTCGAGCTGCACAACCAGGCGGCCGTTCTGCTCATAGGCGTCGACGTCGCGGCCCATCAGGGTCATGGGCGCGTCGAGGGTCTGGGCCTCGCTCTCGATGGTCTGAAGCGCCTCCTCGAGCTGGCGGGCGACCACCACGGGACGGCGCTTCTTGATGATGCCGGCCTTTTCCCAGGCGATCTTTGAGAGCTCCGGCCCCAGCATCTCCAAGTGGTCGTAGTCCACCGGGGTGATCACGCTGACCGCCGGGGCGGCGAAGACGTTGGAGGCGTCGAAGCGCCCGCCCAGGCCAACCTCGACGATGCACAGGTCCGCCGGCGTCTGGGCGAAGGCGTGCAGGGCGAGGCAGGTGGTGATCTCGAAGAAGCTGATCGGCTGGCCCTGGTTGGCCGCCTCGACCTCCTCGATGCGGACGGCCAGTTCTTCCTCGGTGATCAGCTTGCCGGCGATGCGGATGCGCTCGGCGAAGCGGACCAGGTGCGGGGAGATGATGGCGTGCACCCTGAGCCCCGCCGCCTCGGCGATGGCCCGCAGATAGGCGCAGGTCGACCCCTTGCCGTTGGTGCCGGCGACGTGGATCACCGGCGGCAGACGGTCCTGCGGGCGGCCGAGCGCGGCGAGCAACCGCTCCACCCTGCCGGTGGAAAGGTCGATCAGGCTGGGGTGCAGCGCCCGCAGGCGCGCGATCGTCAGGTCCGAGGCGCGGATGGCGTCGTACTCGGGCCTCACGGGCGGCCCCGGGATCGGATCGGGCACTGTGGGGTCTGGCAACGGGGGTTCAGGCGGCGGAAAGGCGGGACCGTCCCATCATCAGGGTGCGCAGGATCGAGGCCAGCACGCCCGGCAGCTCCGAGCGAGGCGTGACCCGATCGACGACGCCGCGCTCGACCAGGAACTCGGCCGTCTGGAAGCCGGGCGGAAGGGTCTCGCGGATGGTCTTTTCGATCACCCGGCGGCCCGAGAAGCCGATCTGGGCGCCCGGTTCGGCCAGGTGAACGTCGCCCAGCATGGCGTAGGAGGCCAGCACCCCGCCCGTGGTGGGGTCGGTGAGGACGACGATGTAGGGCAGCTTGGCCTGGCGAAGGCGCTGGATGGCCAGGGTGGTGCGCGCCATCTGCATCAGCGACAGCGAGCCCTCCTGCATGCGCGCGCCGCCCGAGGCGGTGAACACCACGAAGGGGACGTCGCGCTTGACCGCCTCGTCCACCGCGGCGAGGAAGCCCTCGCCCGCCGCCACGCCCAGGGAGCCGCCCATGAAGGCGAAGTCCTGGACTAGGACGACGGCGGTCTGGCCACCGATCTCGCCCACAGCCGCGGCCATGGCGTCCTGCTCGCCGGTGGTCTTGCGCGCGGCGCTGAGGCCGTCGCGATACGACTTGCCGTAGTTGAACTCCAGCGGGTCGTCCGGCGACCGGGGCATCGGCAGGGCCTTGAACTTGCCGCCGTCGAAGGTGAAGGCGAAGCGCAGGTCCGGGCGGATGCGCATGTGCCGCCCCGCCGGGGTGACCCACAGGGCCGCCTCCAGGTCGGAGCGGTAGATCATCTCCCCGGTGTCGGGGCACTTGACCCAAAGGTTGTCGGGGGTCTCGCGCTTGGAGACCAGCTTGCGCACGCCGGGCGCGATCTTCGCGAGCCAGCCGCCGCGTTCGCGGTTGGCGGGTTGCGGGGGACGCACCGGCTTGTTGCGTTTGTCGTCGGCCAAAGCCATGTCGAACGTTCAGTCCTTGCCTGATCAGTCGCGGCTGACTCGTGCGGAACGCACAGACTTAGCGAGCGCGCCCGCCGTTTCCAGAACTTTCGCCCCCGCATCACGGTTCTGTGCGATGGCGTCGGCGATCTCGTCGACCAGGGCCGAACCCACCACCACGGCGTCGGCGACGCGCGCCACGGCGGCGGCGCGCTCGGGCGTACGGATGCCGAAGCCCACCGCCACCGGCAGGCCGGAGGCGGCGCGCACGCGGGCCACGGCGGGGGCCACGGCGGCGGCGTCGGCCTCCTTGACCCCGGTCACCCCGGCCACCGAGACATAGTAGACGAAGCCCGAGGTGCGGGCTGTCACCACCTTCAGCCGCGCGTCGTCGGTGGTGGGTGTCGCCAGGCGGATCAGGGCCACGCCGGCCGCATCGAGGGCGTCGGCCATGGGGCCGGCCTCCTCGGGCGGGCAGTCGACCACGATCAGGCCGTCGACGCCGGCCGCGGCTGCGTCCGTCGCGAAGGCCTTAAAGCCGCGATTGAGCACGATGTTGAGGTAGCCCATCAGGATGATGGGGGTCTCCTGGTCGCCCTCGCGGAACTGGCGGATGGTGTCGAGCACCGTGTCCAGGGTCGTGCCGGCGGCCAGGGCGCGCAGGGCGGCGCGCTGGATCGGCGGACCCTCGGCCATGGGGTCGGAGAAGGGAAAGCCCACCTCGATCAGGTCGGCCCCGGCGGCGGGCAGGCCCTTGAGGATCTTCAGCGCCGTGGCGGCGTCGGGATCGCCGGCCATGATGTAGGGCACGAAGGCCGCGCGGCCTTCCGCCTTCAGCCGGGCGAAGCGGGCCTCGATCCGCGAAACGGTCAAATCTTGCGTCCCAGATGGGCGGCCACGGTGGCCAGGTCCTTGTCGCCGCGGCCCGACAGGTTGAGCACCACGAGACCATCCTTGCCGACCGCGCGGGTGACCTCGTCCAGGCGCGCCAGGGCGTGCGAGGATTCCAGGGCCGGGATGATGCCTTCCAGCCGCGTGCAAAGCTGCAGCGCCTCGAGCGCCTCGTCGTCGGTGCAGGTGAGGTAGGTGGCGCGGCCGACGTCGTGCAGCCAGGAATGCTCTGGCCCGATGCCGGGATAGTCGAGGCCGGCCGAGATCGAGTGCGCCTCGAGGATCTGCCCGTCGCGGTCCTGCAGCAGATAGGTCTTGTTGCCGTGCAGGACGCCGGGGCGGCCGCCGTTGATGGCGGCGGCGTGCTGGTCGGTGTCCATGCCGTGCCCGGCCGCCTCGACCCCGAACAGCTTGACGCTTTCGTCGTCCAGGAAGGGATGGAAGATGCCGATGGCGTTGGAGCCGCCGCCCACGCAGGCGACCACCGCGTCCGGCAGGCGGCCCTCGGCCTCCAGCATCTGGGCCTTGGCCTCAATGCCGATCACCGCCTGGAAGTCGCGCACCATCGCCGGATAGGGATGCGGGCCGGCGGCGGTGCCGATCAGGTAGTAGGTGTCGTGCACGTTGGTGGCCCAGTCGCGCATGGCCTCGTTCATGGCGTCCTTGAGCGTCGCCGCGCCCGAGGTCACCGGCCGCACCTCGGCGCCCAGGAGGTTCATGCGCAGCACGTTCGGCGCCTGCCGCTCCACGTCCACCGCGCCCATGTAGACCACGCAGGGCAGGCCGAAGCGGGCGCAGACCGTAGCCGTCGCCACCCCGTGCTGTCCGGCGCCGGTCTCGGCGATGATGCGGGTCTTGCCCATGCGCATGGCCAGCAGGATCTGGCCCATGCAGTTGTTGATCTTGTGCGCGCCGGTGTGGTTCAGCTCCTCGCGCTTCAGATAGATCTTGGCGCCGCCGAAGTGGGCCGTCAGGCGCTCGGCGAAATAGAGCGGGCTGGGGCGACCCACATAGTGCTTCAGGAACCCGCCCAGCTCGGCCTGGAAGCCCTCGTCGGCCTTGGCCGCGGCGTAGGCCTCGCCCAGCTCCTTGACCAGGGGCATCAGGATCTCGGGCACATAGAGGCCGCCATAGTCGCCGAAGCGCCCGTGGGCGTCGGGATAGGCGGAGAAGTCATTGGGCTTGGCGATGGTGTTCACGGCGATAGGCGCAGTTTCGTCAGAGGCGGCGAACCGCGTCGAGGAAGGCTGTGATCAGGGTGGGGTCCTTTAGTCCGGGACCGCGCTCCACGCCAGAGGAAACGTCCACGATCGGCGCGCCGCTGAGCCGCACGGCGTCGGCCACGTTCCAGGGATCGAGGCCGCCGGCCAGGAAATAGGGGCGTGAGAACCGCCGCCCCTCCAGCAGGCTCCAGTCGAAAGGCACGCCCAGGCCGCCGGGCCGGTCGGCGTCCTTGGGCGGGCGGGTCTCGAACATCAGGTGTTCGGCGGCGCCTTCGAAAGCCGCCGCGGCGTCGATGTCGGAGGCTTCGGAAACCGGCGCGACCTTGATCACCCCGGCGCCCGAGCGCGCGGCCACCGCGGCGACCCGCGACGGCGTCTCACGCCCATGGAGCTGGATGAAGTCCGGGCGAAGGATGGAGGCGACCCGGTCCACCGCCGCGTCGTCCGGATCGACCAGCAGGGCCACCACCTTGGTCGGCGTGCCGCGCACCGGTTCGGCGAGGCGCTGGGCCAGGTGCGGATCGATGTTGCGGGGGCTCTTGTCGAAGAACACGAAGCCGATGTGCGAGGCTCCGCCGTCCAGCGCCGCCCGCACCGCCTCGTCCGTCGACAATCCGCAAATCTTGGCCTGGACCATGGTGGCCGCGATGTAGGGCGCCGGCGGGCGATTGGCCAGGGTTGCTAGGGCGCGACGGGCGGCGGCCAGTTCGCGGCGGCGGCGGCCCGGTAGGCCGGCCGCGCGGCGATGCGGGCGTCGTAGGCGGCCAAGGCCGGAGTCTCCGCGATCCTCTTGTTGAACAGCGCCACCGAAATCTGCGAGCCCAGCACCACGTCGGCGGTGCTGAACCGCTCGCCGAGAATCCACGGACCCGGCGCCAGCAGGTCGTCGATGATCTCCAGCACCGTCTCGCGCCGCCCCCAGCCCCGGCCGCTGACCGCGACGTCATCATCCGGCTGGCCCTGCAGATAGACGGCGGGCTCGAACACCGCCGTGGCGAAGACGCACCAGCGCAGATAAGGCCCGCGCAACGGGTCGTCGGTCGTTGGGGCCAGGGTTCCGAGGCCATAGCGGTCGGCCAGGTAGAGGCAGATGGCTGGGTTCTCCGTGACCGTCACGCCGCCGTCGGTGAGCGCCGGCACCTTGCCCATGGGATTGATGCGCAGATAGTCCGGTGACTTGTGCCGCCCCTTGCGGATGTCCACGTCCACCACGCGATGGGGCAGGCCGAGCTCGGCCAGCATCCAGCGGGCGGTGAAGCTGCGGCTGTAGACCGAGGCGTAGAGAGTGATGTCCGGCGCCATGGCCGGCCCCTTACGCCGCGCGCGACTTCAGCAGGTCGCGGATCTCGGTCAGCAGGGTCTCCTGCGGCGTCGGCGCGGCCGGCGGGGCGGGCTCGGCGGCCTCCTTGCGGCGCAGGGCGTTGACGCCCTTGACCATCATGAACACCACGAAGGCGACGATCAGGAACTGGATCAGGGTGTTGAAGAAGGCGCCGTACTGGATGGCCACCTCGGCGTGCTTGGCGACCGGGTCGGCGGGCTGCAGGATGATCTTCAGCTGGCTGAAGTCGACCTTGCCGAGCACGAGGCCGATCGGCGGCATCACAACCTGCTCCACCAGGCTGGTGACGATCTTGCCGAAGGCGGCGCCGATGATCACGCCGACGGCCAGGTCGATGACGTTGCCCCGGGCGATGAACTCGCGGAATTCCTTGAAGATGGACATGGCGCCTCCCTTGCCGGGACTTTCCCGAGCTTCGACGCCAGCGTCAATCGCACTGTGCCTCAATTGAGGCGGATCCCCCGATGGGGGTCAGGGGGTCGGCGGCGGCGCGATCAGTCGGCGTTCAGCCGCGCGCGCAGTTCCTTGCCGCTCTTGAAGAAGGGCACATGCTTGGCGCGCACCTCGACGGTCTCGCCGGTGCGGGGGTTGCGGCCGGCGCGGGCCGGGCGCGAGCGGACGGAAAACGCGCCGAAGCCGCGCAGCTCCACGCGACCGCCGCCCTCCAGGGCGTTGATCATGCGCTCCAGGATCACGCCGACCACGCGCTCGATGTCCCGCTGAGTGAGGTGCGGGTTTTCGCTCGCCAGGGCGGCGATCAGTTCCGACTTGATCATGGACACTCTGCCCCTATCCCGGGCGAGACCTTTGCCCAAACGTCGCTTGATCTTCAAGGGGTTGCGAGGCGAGGAGGCGCGTTAAACGCCTCGAAAGGCCGATATGCCAAGGCTGTGAGCGCCTTGGGAGAGGAACGGCCGCCGCATTTTGGGACGAAGACCGGCATGGACGCCCCCACGCCCCCTGACTCCAGGCCTTCCGCACCGTCTCCGACGACGGCCCGATTCGCCGCGCGCCTGGCCAGCTCGACCGGCCACGACCTGGAGATCGAAGGCTACTGGCGGCCCGTGATCGCCCTGGCCGAGGCGACGCTCAAGGGCTGGGCGCTCAACCTGAAGCCGCGCCTGGGCGGCCCGGCGGGGCGGGTGATCACCCTGGACAGCCTCAATGTCGTCGACCTGGAGCGGGCCAACCTCGCCGCCCTGCGCCACGGCCTGGCGGCCTTGCCCAAGGGGGCCGGGCCCGCGCCGGCCCCGGTGGCCGTGGTGCCCATCGCCTGGTCCTGCGCCAAGTCCGAGCGTGGGCGGCGCGATCTCCTGCGCCTGGCCGGCCAGGCGCGGGCGGCGCGGCAGGTGATCCCCGTCGCCGAGCTGACCGGGGTCGAGCCGGGCGCGCCGGCCGCCTCGCTCACCGCCACGATCGACAGCCTCAAGCCGATGTTCGGCGCCGTGCTGATCCGCCTGTCCTCCACCAGCGAGGACGTTCCCAGGCTGATGAACCGGGGCTTCGCCGGCGCCAGCCTGGACGCCGCCGGCCTGGAGATCTCGCCCGACCGGCCGATCCTGGTGGGGGTGACCGCCCTGCTCAAGGCCGTCGGCCCCACCGTCATGCTGCAGGACATCACCACCGTCGCCGCCCTGACGGCGGCTCGCGACGCGCGGATGAGCTGGGCCAGCCTGGACCTTACTCGCGGCGGCTGGCACCTCTACCAGGCGGGCCTCGAGGCGCTGCGGGCGGAGCCGACGCGGGGCGACTGAGCCCCCAACGAAAAAGGCCCCCCGCCGTCGCCGGCGAGGGGCCTGATCCGTCAGACCGTCAAGGTCAGGCGCGAAGGCCTATTCCTTTTGGGCCTTCTCGCGCAGGGCGGCGCCCAGGATGTCGCCCAGCGAGGCGCCGGAGTCCGACGAGCCGAACTGCTCGATGGCTTCCTTTTCCTCGGCCATTTCCAGGGCCTTCACCGACAGGGACACCCGGCGGGCGGCCTTGTCGACGTTGGTGATCTGGGCGTCGATGCGATCGCCGACGGCGAAGCGTTCCGGACGCTGTTCCGAACGGTCGCGCGACAGGTCGGACTTGCGGATGAAGGCCGTGATCGGGGCTTCGTCCTCGCCGAAGCGGACTTCGATGCCGCCGGAGGTGATTTCGGTCACCTGCACCGTCACCGTCTGGCCCTTGCGGTAGACGTCGCCGGCCAGCGGATCGCCGCCCAGCTGCTTGATGCCCAGGCTGATGCGTTCCTTCTCGACGTCGACGTCGAGCACGCGCGCCTTGACCATCTCGCCCTTCTTGTAGCGGGCCATGGCCTCTTCGCCGGGGGTGTTCCAGTCGATGTCCGACAGGTGCACCATGCCGTCGATGTCGTTGTCGAGGCCGATGAACAGGCCGAACTCGGTGGCGTTCTTGACTTCGCCTTCCACGGTCGAACCGATCGGGTGCTGTTCGAGGAACTGCTCCCAGGGGTTCTGCATGGCCTGCTTGAGGCCCAGGCTGACGCGGCGCTTGGAGGCGTCGACGTCGAGCACCACCACTTCGACTTCCTGCGAGGTGGAGACGATCTTGCCGGGGTGGACGTTCTTCTTGGTCCAGGACATTTCCGACACGTGGACCAGGCCCTCGACCCCCGGCTCCAGCTCCACGAAGGCGCCGTAGTCGGTGATGTTGGTGATCCGGCCGGTGAACTTGGCGCCCACCGGGTACTTGGCTTCCACGCCGTCCCACGGGTCGGACTGGAGCTGCTTCATGCCCAGGCTGATGCGCTGGGTGTCGGGGTTGATCTTGACGATCTGCACCTTGACGGTGTCGCCCACGGCCAGGACCTGGCTGGGGTGCGAGACGCGCTTCCAGCTCATGTCGGTGACGTGCAACAGGCCGTCGATGCCGCCCAGGTCCACGAACGCGCCGTAGTCGGTGATGTTCTTGACCACGCCTTCGCGGACTTCACCCTCTTGCAGCTGCGACACCAGTTCGGTGCGCTGCTCGGCGCGGGCTTCTTCCAGGATGGCGCGGCGGGAGACGACGATGTTGCCGCGCGGGCGATCCATCTTGAGGATCGCGAACGGCTGCTCGCGGCCCATCAGCGGGCCGACGTCGCGCACCGGACGGATGTCCACCTGCGAGCCGGGCAGGAACGCCGAGGCGCCGCCCAGGTCGACGGTGAAGCCGCCCTTCACGCGGCCGACGATGGCGCCCATGACGGGCTGGTTCTCGGCGAACACGCCTTCCAGGCGGGTCCAGGCTTCCTCGCGGCGGGCCTTGTCGCGGCTGATCACCGCTTCGCCCAGCGCGTTCTCGACGCGCTCCAGGAACACCTCGACGGTGTCGCCCACCTTGACGGTGGCCTTGCCGCTTTCGTCGACGCCGAATTCCTTGACCGCGATGCGGCCCTCGGTCTTCAGGCCCACGTCAATGATGGCGAAGTCCTTTTCGATGGCCGCGACGCGGCCCTTCACCACCGTGCCCTCGGCGAAGTCCTTGCCGCCCATGCTCTCGTCGAGAAGGGCCGCGAAGTCGTCGCGCGAGGGGTTCATGCTCATGTCGTCAGCCATTGGCCAGATCGTCTTTCATCTTCAAATGGATCGTCCGCCCGCGCGCCTGGGCGCATCGGACGTCATCCGGTTAGGGGTTGGACCGAAGAGCGATCGCGCGAAAAGCCCCGATGAAGGGCCTGTCCCGGGAGCGCTGGTTTGAGTTTCCCGCGGCCATCGAGGGAAGGGTGCGTTGGAATTACCCTTGGGATCGCTCCCATCGGGCTCGCGCCGCCTCGACGATGCGGCGGGCCGCATCGGTGGCCGCTTCTATAGTCATTTCAGTGGTGTCCAGCAAGACGGCGTCGTCGGCCGGGCGCATGGGCGCGGACTCGCGGCCCCCGTCGCGCTCGTCCCGGCGGCGGATGTCGGCCAGGATGTCGTCATAGGTCACCGCCTCGCCCTGGCCGGTGAGCTGCTTCCAGCGGCGGTCGGCGCGCACTTCCGGCGTGGCGGTGACGTAGAGCTTGGCGGGCGCGGCCGGGGCGATCACCGTGCCGATGTCGCGTCCGTCCAGCACCGCGCCGGGCTCGCGCGCCGCGAAGGCGCGCTGGAAGTCCAGCAGGGCCCGGCGCACGTCGTCGTGCACCGCCACCCGGCTGGCCGCCTCGCCGGCGGCGCGGGTGCGCAGGGCCGGATCCTCCAGGTGCGACAGGTCGAGGCTCCGCGCCACCGCGGCGGCGGCGGCCTCGCTGTCCAGGTCTCCGCCCGCCCGCTGCAGGCCGACGCCCACGGCCCGGTAGAGCAGGCCTGTGTCCAGCACCGGATAGCCCCACAGCGCGCCCAGGCGCACCGCGATGGTGCCCTTGCCGGACGCGGCCGGCCCGTCGACGGCGATGACGAAGCCGTTCACGCCGCCTCGATCTCCGCCCCCAGGCCCGCCATCAGCGCGCCGAAGCCGGGGAAGCTGGTGGCGATCATGCCGGGCTCGTCCACGGCCACGGCCTCTTCGGCGCCCAGGCCCAGGATCAGGTGGCTCATGGCGATACGGTGGTCGCCGTGGGTGTGGACGAGGCCCCCGCCGCGCACCGCGTGGTTGGCCCGGGCCGTGCCGGCGACGATCAGCCCCTCCGGCTCTTCCTCCACACCGACGCCGCAGGCGGAAAGGCCGGCCGCCATCATCGCGATGCGGTCGCTTTCCTTGACTCGCAACTCGCCGATGCCGCGCATCACCGTGGGCCCGTCGGCGTAGGCCGCCGCCACGGCCAGGATCGGATATTCGTCGATCATCGAGGGCGCGCGCTCGGGCGGCACGGCGACGCCGCGCAGGGCCGAATGGCGGGCCACCACGTCGCCCACCTGCTCGCCGCCCTCCTCGCGCGCGTTCTCTATGGTCAGGTCCGCGCCCATCTCGCGCAGGGTCTCGAAGAGGCCGGTGCGCAGCGGATTCAGCAGCACGCCTTCCACCGTCACCTCCGACCCCGGGGTGATGATCGCCGCCACCAGAGGGAAAGCCGCCGAAGACGGATCGCCCGGAACGACGATCCGCGTTCCGGTCAGGCGCTGGCCGCCGGCCAGGCGGATATGGCGTCCGTCCGCCTCGTCGGTGACGTCCACCCGCGCCCCGAAGGCCCGCAGCATCCGCTCAGTGTGATCGCGCGTGGCTTCCGGCTCGATGACCTCGGTGACACCCTCGGCGTTCAGGCCCGCCAGAAGCACCGCCGACTTCACCTGGGCCGAGGGCTCGGGCAAGCGATAGCTCATGGCCTTCAGCGCCCCGCCCTTGAGGGTCAGGGGCAGGCGCCCGCCCTCGCGGCAGATCCAGGTCGCGCCCATCTGGCCGAGCGGCTTCAGCACCCGGTTCATCGGCCGCCCACGCAGGGACTTGTCGCCGGTGAAGGTGGCCGCCAGGGCGAACCCGGCCGCCGCCCCCATGATCAGGCGCACGCCGGTGCCGGCGTTGCCGCAGTCGATGACGTCGGCGGGCTCGGAAAAGCCGCCCCGTCCCTCGATCCGCCAGCGGCCGCCGCCCAGGCTCTCGACCTGGGCGCCGAAGGCGCGCATGGCCCCCGCCGTGGCCAGCACGTCATCGCCTTCCAGCAGGCCCTCGACCTCGGTGACCCCGCTCGCCAGGGCCCCCAGGATCATGGATCGGTGGGAAATCGACTTGTCACCAGGGGCGCGGACACGGCCGCGCAAAGGCCCGCCTGGACGGGCTTTCATTCCGACTTCGCTCATGAGGAGTATTCGGAGCCTCTCGAACCGGCTCGTTAGACAAAGGATTCCCCTTTTGACAGCGCCGTCCTCGCGTGGCAAGGGAGCCGCCGCTTCAAGACATCTCCAGAGGTCGCCGCCTTGGCCAATCCCGAACTGGGCGCAAAACAGATTTGCCCGAACTGT
Organism: Pseudomonadota bacterium; assembly: GCA_018241335.1. Taxonomy (GTDB): domain Bacteria; phylum Pseudomonadota; class Alphaproteobacteria; order Caulobacterales; family Caulobacteraceae; genus Acaudatibacter. The sequence continues at coordinate 1,857 of JAFEEA010000069.1, read as the reverse complement.
TCGACGAAATTCTACGACCTGACCCGCCGGCCGGCGCATTGCCCGAAGTGCGGGACTGACTTCGACCCGGAAGAGGCGCTGCGCAATCGCCGCGTCCGCGCCCGCACCACCTTGCCCGAGGACGACACCGAGGAAGAAAAGCCGCCGGTGGTCGCCGAGAACGAGGACGGCTTCGAGGCCGAGCCCGAGGACGCGCCCGAGCTGGACGCCGCCGTGGACGAGCCGCCGCTGATCACCGGCGACGACGACGACGATGGCGACACGCCCGCGCCCGACGAGGACGTCGGCGTCGACTTCGCCGAGGACGACCTGGAATCCGAGGACGACGACGACGCGGTCCCGTTCCTGGAGGACGAGGACGACGACGACTTCCCCGAAGACGAGATCGACGGCCTGCCGGGCGACGGCGACTCCGACGATCGATGACCCTAATTCGGCGGCCGGCCCCTTGCCGGTCGCCGATCTCGGCCCGAAGACGAAAAATGCGTCATTTTGGCTGAAGACGGCACTTGATCGGGGAAAGCCGTCGCTCTAGGTTCCGCGCCTTCGCGAGGGGCCACCCCGAACGAACCTGGGTTTCCCGGGGCTATAGCTCAGTTGGTAGAGCGCTTGAATGGCATTCAAGAGGTCAGGAGTTCGACTCTCCTTAGCTCCACCATTCAGTCCGGGACGCGGCAACGGTCGCGTCCCGGCGCTGGATTGATCCTCCCAAATTCGAGATTTTCGCGGGCTCTCGGGCCGCCCGCCCTTCGCGTGCGTTGAACGTCGCGACGATCGCTCGACTGCCCCCACGGCGCCCCCGGCTTGCTGTCGCCAAACGACGAGGAGCCAGGGCCATGCACGACACCATCATCCGGGGCGGAACGATCCATCGCGGCGACGGGGCCGAGCCCATCGTCGGCGACGTGGCCGTGCAGGACGGGATCATCGTCGAGGTCGGCGGGCGCATCGCCGGACCGGCGCGCCAGGAAATCGACGCCGACGGCGCCATCGTCACCCCGGCCTGGGTCGACATCCACACCCACTACGACGGCCAGGTGACCTGGGACGAGGAGATGAACCCCTCGGCCAGCCATGGGGTGGGCACCATCGTCATGGGCAACTGCGGGGTCGGCTTCGCCCCCGTGCCGCGCGGCGGCCAGAAGGCCCTGATCGAGCTGATGGAGGGGGTCGAGGACATCCCCGGCACCGCCCTCTACGAAGGCATGCCCTGGGGCGCGTGGGAGACCTATCCCCAGTACCTCGACTACCTGGCCAGCCGAAAGTACGCCCTCAACGTGGCCTCGATGATCGCCCACGGGGCGGTGCGCAACTACGTCATGGGCGAGGGGGCCGGCAACGCCGACGCCACCGAAGCGCAGGCGGCGCGCATCGCGGGCCTGGTCGAGGAGGCGCTGCGGGCCGGGGCGGTGGGCTTCTCCACCTCGCGGATCATGGGCCACCGCTCGATCCACGGCGACCAGGTGCCCGGCACCTTCGCCCCCGAGACCGAGCTGATGGCCGTGGCCGAGGCCTTCCGGCGCGTCGGGGCGGGCGTGCTGCAGCTGATCCCGTCGGGCACCCTGGGGACCGAGGGCGAGCACACGCCCCTGGAGGCCGAGGTGGACATGATCTGCCGCCTGAGCGCCGCGGCCGGGCGTCCGGCCACCTTCACCCTGTTCGAGACCTTCGCCGACCGGACCCAGGCGCACCGCATCCTGGACCAGGTCAAGGCCGCCAACCGCGGCGCGGCGCGGGTGTTCCCGCAGGTCGGCAGCCGACCCACCGGCTTCGTGTTCAGCCTGGCCTCGTACCATCCGTTCATGGCCAAGCCGTCCTACCTGGCGCTGGCGCACCTGCCCCCGGCCGAGCGGGCCA
>JAFEEA010000068.1 GCA_018241335.1 Pseudomonadota bacterium | reverse complement strand
ACGAACAGCAGCAGCATGCGGATGAGGGTTCCGAACACCCCCAGCCGATAGGTCCCCTTGAGATGGGCGAAGAGGTGGACCGGCGAGGCCACGAGCAGCCAGGTGAACGCCGCCGACAGGTTATCCAGCGCCAGAACGCTCGACAGCAGCAGCCCCTGAAAGGACAGGGAATGCATCGAGAAGATCAGGTGATCGAACATGTAGACGCCGCGCCGGAAGACGAACAGCAGCCCCAGCAGCAGGGCGCTGATCGGCAGGGTCACGATCGACAGGCGCTGGGCCCAGTTGACCACCTGGTTCTGGAAGGCGTCCGGATGCGCCATGGCGTAGTTGGCGCGCTTCTCGAACCAGGCGTTCAGCTTCTTCTCGCCCGGCGAGCCCGTGGCGTCGAAGAGATCGGTGTGGACGGTGTAGGGGCTGCCGTCCGGCTTGGCGAACTTGAAGATGTTTTGCGGCTTGCCGAGGCCCGCCGCGAGGAACAGCAGGACCACGGCGATCAGGAAGGTCCGGAATGGCGGCGCCTGCGGCGCGCGGTGGCCGTCGAGATACTGGCGGGTCAGCCGCGCCGGGCGGAAGAGCAGGTTGGGAACCGTGCGCCACAGCCGGCCGTCGAGTTCGAACAGCCCCTCCAGCGCCTCGCCGGCCAGGCGGATCAGCGAACGGTGATAGTCCTCGGCGCTCTGGCCGCAGGCGTGGCACCAGGGCCCTTGCAGCGGCGTGGCGCAGTTGGGACAGGGCGAGCCCACCGGCAGGGCGTGCTTGGGGCGGCGGCGCAGGAAACTGGCCGCCCCGTCCAGGGCCCCTACCTCGATCTCGGTCGCCATGCGTCCCCCTGCCCCTTGGCGTCCCCCTGACCCTTTGACGTCCTCGCGTCCCCTTGGCGGCCTCTCGGGTCCCGTGGTTCAGCGGTCGGCCCAGCCGGGCTTGCGCCGCTCCAGGAAGGCGCGAACCCCTTCCTGGCCCTCGTCGCCGACGCGCTTGGCGGCGATGCGGCGGGCGGTCTCTTCCATCAGGGCGCGGTCGATGTGTCGGCCGACGATGTGCTCGACCAGCAGCTTGGATTCCGCCACCGCCTGAGGCGCGCAGGCGGTCATCTCGTCGGCGATGCGCTCCATGGCGGCCTGCAGGCCGTCGCGGCCGTCCACCACCTCGTCGACCAGCCCGATCTCGCGGGCGAAGGCGGCGTCGAAGATGCGGCCGGTGGCGAACAGGCTGCGCGACTTTCGCGGCCCGATGGCGGCGACGACATAGGGGCTGATGGTGGCCGCGATCAGGCCCAGCTTGACCTCCGAAAAGGCGAAGCGCGCGTCCGCCGTGGCTACCGCCAGGTCGCAGGCCGCCGCCAGGCCCGCGCCGCCGCCGAAGGCCGCGCCCTCGACCAGGGCCACGGTCAGGGCCGGCAGGTCGTAGAGGCGCTTGAGCATCTCGGCCATCTTCATGGCGTCGTCGCGGTTGTCGTGCTCGGTGCGCTGGGCGGCGTCGCGCATCCACTCCAGGTCCGCCCCGGCCGAGAAGCTGCCGCCCGCGCCGCGCAGAAACACCACCCGCACGCCATCGGCGCCTTCCAGGGTCTCGAACACCTGGTTCAGGGCCGCGATCACCTCGTCATTGAAGGCGTTCTTGCGGGCCGCGCGGTTGATGGTGACGGTGGCGATCCCGTCCGGCGAGGCGTCCAGCAGCACCAGGTCCGACTGGGCGTCGGTGTCCTTGCCTTCGACCAGGGGGTCGGCGATCGGATTGGGCATCTGAAAAGTCCTCGAAATGGCTACATCCGGAACACGCCGAAGCGCGTCCTGGGCACGGGCGCGTTCAGTGACGCCGAGATGGCCAGGCCCAGGACATCCCGGGTCTGGACGGGGTCGATGATGCCGTCATCCCACATCTGGGCGGTGGCGTGATAGGGGCTGCCCTCGTCCTCGTAGCGCTGGCGGATGGGCGCCTTGAAGGCCTCTTCCTCCTCGGGCGTCCACTTGTCGGCGTCGCGGTGGACGGTGGCCAGGACGCTCGCGGCCTGTTCGCCGCCCATCACGCTGATGCGGCTGTTGGGCCAGGTGAAGAGGAAGCGGGGCGAGAAGGCGCGCCCGCACATGCCGTAATTGCCGGCCCCGAAGCTGCCGCCGATCAGGACCGTGAACTTGGGAACCTCGGCGCTGGCGACGGCGGTGACCAGCTTGGCGCCGTCCTTGGCGATGCCGCCGGCCTCGTACTTGCCGCCGACCATGAAGCCCGAGATGTTCTGCAGGAAGACCAGGGGCACGCCCCGCTGGCAGGCCAGCTCGATGAAGTGGGCGCCCTTCAGCGCGCTCTCGGAGAACAGCACCCCGTTGTTGGCCAGGATGGCGACCGGATAGCCCCAGATGCGCGCGAAGCCGGTGACCAGGGTGGTTCCGTAGAGCGCCTTGAACTCGTCGAACGACGAGCCGTCGACGATCCGCCCGATCACCTCGCGCACGTCGTAGGGCGCGCGTACGTCGGTAGGAATGACGCCGTAGAGCTCTTCCGGGTCCAGGGCCGGCGGCTCCGGCTCGCGCACGTCCAGCCCCACGGCCTTGACCGTGTTCAGGTTGGCGACGATCGAGCGGACGATGCGCAGGGCGTCCTCGTCGTCGGCCGCCACGTGGTCGACCACGCCGGAGCGGCGGCCGTGGGTGTCGGCGCCGCCCAGCTCCTCGGCCGAGATCACCTCGCCGGTGGCCGCCTTCACCAGCGGGGGACCCCCTAGGAAGATGGTGCCTTGGCCGCGCACGATGACCGTCTCGTCGCTCATCGCCGGCACATAGGCCCCGCCGGCGGTGCACGAACCCATGACGCAGGCGATCTGATGGATGCCCTCGGCGCTCATCCGGGCCTGGTTGAAAAAGATGCGCCCGAAGTGCTCGCGGTCAGGGAACACCTCGGCCTGGTGCGGCAGGTTCGCGCCGCCGGAATCGACCAGGTAGACGCACGGCAGGCGGTTCTGCAGGGCGATCTCCTGCGCCCGCAGGTGCTTCTTGACTGTCAGGGGGAAGTAAGCCCCGCCCTTCACCGTGGCGTCGTTGGCGACGATCATCACCTCCCGGCCGCAGACACGGCCGATGCCGGTGATGATGCCCGCGCCCGGCGCCTCGCCGCCATAGAGATCGAAGGCGGCGAGCTGGCCGACCTCCAGGAACGGCGAGCCGACATCCAGCAAGCGCTCGACCCGTTCGCGGGGCAGCAGCTTGCCGCGCGAGACGTGCCGTTCTCGCGACTGGGCCGGGCCGCCCAGCCCCGCCTCGGCCACCCGCTGGCGCAGGGTCTCGGCCAGGGCCCGGTTCACCGCCGCCGTGTCACGGAAGCTGTCGGCCTTGGGATCGATGCTGGAGGTCAGTCTGGGCATGGCGGACGAATAGCCTGTTCGCCTCGCCCCCGGAAGCGCCGGCGCGCCGCCGTCGGGGACGCCTTGAAACGGCCACCTTGGCGCGACCCCCGCGCGCCGTCTAACGTCCCTGACGTGGCCAGCCTCACTGAGTCCCTGCCGGACACGGCCCTCACCCGCCTCTTCGAGCAGAAGATCCGGTCCGGCGAGGCCGTGTGGTTTTCGGTGCCAGGCGGCAATCCCCTGTTCCTGGCAGGGGAGCCGGCGGACCAGCTCTACCTGCTGCGCACCGGCCGGCTGGGCGCGATCCGCCGCGAGGAGGGGCACGAGGCGCAGTTCCTGGGCGTCATCCGCCCGGGCGAGCCGGCCGGCGAGATGGCCCTGGTCGCCGGCGCCGCGCACTCGGCCAGCGTCATGGCCCTGCGCGATTCGGAGATCCTGGGCCTGCCGCGCGAGGTCTTCTTCCAGGCCGCCGAGTCCGATCCCGAGGTGATGACCCAGCTCGCCCGGCTGATGATCCTTCGCGCCCGCCAGACGGCCCGCAAGGCCTCCATCGGCGAGCCCTCGGTGTTCGGGTTCATGGCCGCCAGCGGCGCGGCCAACGCCCGCGACGTGGCCGAGCAGGTGGCCACGGCCATCGGCCGTCTGGACTATTCGGTGACCGTCGTCGGCGCCGAGGCCCAGCACGCGCCGACCGAGTGGTTCTCGAACGTCGAGCACGCCCACGACTTCGTCCTCTACGCCGCCGAGGCCGACGAGACCGGCTGGAAGACCCTGGTGGGCCGCCAGGTGGATCGCCTGTTCCGCGTCGGCCGCGGCGACCTCGTCCCGCCGGACGCTCCCGACGTCCGCGCCGCCGAGCCCCTGCAGAAGCAGGGCCTGATCGACCTGATCCTGGTGCAGCCGCCGAACCTGGCGGCGCCCTCCGGCTCAGCCGCCTGGGTCGACGCCTACCAGCCGGCGCGGTTCTTCCAGATGCGGCGGGGGGCGGCGGCCGATGTCGCCCGTCTCGCCCGGGTGATCACGGGGCAGTCGGTGGGGCTGGTGCTGTCGGGCGGCGGGGCGCGGGCCTATGCGCACGTCGGCGCCATCGAGGCGCTGCACCAGCGCGGCGTGCCCATCGACTTCGTCTGCGGGGTCTCCATGGGGGCCATCGTGGCCGCCGGCCTGGCCATGGGCTGGGACGACGACGAGCTGGACCTGCGCATCCGCAAGGCCTTCGTCGACACCAGTCCGCTGGACGACATCGCCTTTCCCCTGATCGCCATGACCCACGGGCTGAAGGTGCGCGACCGGCTGACCGAACACTTCGGCGAGCGGCAGATCGAGGACCTGTGGCTGCCGTTCTTCTGCCTGTCCTCGAACCTGACCACCGGGGCCTATCAGCTGCACAAGCGCGGGCCGGTGGCCGACGCCCTGCGCGCCAGCATCGCCCTGCCCGGCATCCTGCCCCCCAGCCTGTTCAACAAGGACGTGTTGGTGGACGGGGCGGTGATGAAGAACTTCCCGGCCGACATCATGCGCTCGGTCCAGCTCGGCCCCATCGTCGGCGTCGACGTCAGCCGGGGCCGCAGCATCGAGGCGGCCGATATCGCCACCCCGCCCTCGGTGTGGCGCTGGTTTCTGTCCGGCGAGTGGCGGCGTGGACCGCCGATCGTCTCCCTGCTGATGCGCGCCGCCACCGTGACCAGTGGCCGCGACCTGGCCGCGGCGCGGGAAGCCACCGACGTCCTGATCCTGCCGACCTTGGACAAGGTCGAGATCCGCAACTGGAAGGCCTATGAACCCGCCGTGGCCGCCGGCCGCGCCGCCACCCTGGCCGCCCTCGACCGCCTGACCGTGCCGGTCACCGACCTGCGACGACGTCCCAGCATGGAGGAGACCGCGGCCAAGCCGGCCATGGCCCTGGGCGGTTAACGGCAGTGGCCGGTTAGCGGCAGTGGGGACAAACACAGTTCGCCTGTGCGCGGCGGCGGGACAACTGAGCTTAGGTCTCGTGGCCGCCACGATCTCTTGCTAGACTTGGTTTACAGTGACTGACTCCGGATCAAGTTCGCGGCCGAAGCAGCTCCGGCTGAAGTTGAAGCGTCCCGCGTCCTTCGCCCGAGCCGATTTCATCCGCTCGCCCGCCAACGCCCAGGCGATCACGGCCCTGGACACCTGGCCCGACTGGCCGGGCGGTTGCCTGGTGCTGGTCGGGCCGGAAGGGGGCGGCAAGTCGCACCTGGCGGCGGAATGGGCCGCCCGCGCCAAGGCCTTGCGCCTGGACCCCGCCCAGACCGACCTCTCCGCCGCCGGCGGGCGCGCGATCCTGCTTGAGGACGCCGACCGCGGGCCCGGCGACGAGACGCTGTTCCATCTGCTGAACGTCGCAGGAACCAGCGGCGGGGTGCTGCTGACCGCCCGCACCCTGCCGGGGCAGTGGCCCACCGCCCTGCCCGACCTGCGTTCGCGCCTGAACGCCCTCTTCGTGGCCGAGATCGGACCGCCGGACGATATCGTGCTGGAAGGGGTGCTGAGGAAGTTCTTCCGCGAGCGGAATATCCGACCCGCCGAGGACGTCTATCCCTACCTGCTGCGCCGCATCGAGCGTTCGGTGCCAGCAGCCCTGGAGATCGTCAGCCGGCTCGACGAGATCGCCGACGCCGAACATCGTGACATTACGCGCGCACTTGCGCGACAGATTCTTGAAAATGAAGACGAAACCCTCAACCTTTTCGATTGAAGACTTGCCGCTGGAGACGGCGCCGGGACACACTCCGCCCTCTCCGGCGCGGGGGCGCACCCGTGCGCCCGCTGTCCGCAAGAAGAGAGTTCCAGGCCAGGCCATGACCGACACCGCCGCCGTCGCGCCGCCATCCAAAGGTCCCGGGGCCGCCGTCCCGGAGACCCCGGCGCCGCGCCCGCGCCTGCCGCTGCTGGACGAGCCCGAGCGGTTCTTCAATCGCGAGCTTTCCTGGCTGGCCTTCAACCGCCGCGTCCTGGAAGAGGCCGAGAACCCGCGCCACCCCCTGCTCGAGCGCCTGCGGTTCCTGTCGATCTCGGCCAACAACCTGGACGAATTCTACATGGTCCGGGTGGCCGGCCTGCGCGCCCAGGTGCGCGAAGGCGTGCGCGTGGTCAGCCAGGACGGGCTCACGCCGACCCAGCAGCTGCGCAAGGTCAACGCCGAGGCCAACGGCCTGATGGACGACCAGCAGCGCATCTGGCGCGACTTGCGCTCGGCCCTGGCGGCCGAGGACCTGCGCCTGCTCGACGCCAAGGACGTGGGCGCGGCCGACCGGGTGCTGGCCGACGAGATCTTCTCGAACCACATCTTCCCGATCCTGACCCCGCTGGCCATCGACCCGGCCCACCCCTTCCCGTTCATCCCGAACCTGGGGTTCGCCCTGGCCCTGAAGCTGCGGCGGCTGAACGACAACCGCCAGCTCTACGCCATGGTGCCGGTGCCGAGCCAGGTGGCGCGGTTCTGGGAGCTGCCCACCGGCGGCGCCGGCCGGCGCAAGGGCCAGCGCAAGTTCATCGCCCTGGAAAGCTTCCTGATCCTGTTCCTCGACAAGCTGTTTCCCGGCTGCAAGGTCGAGGGCCGCGGCCTCTTCCGCCTGATCCGCGATAGCGACATCGAGATCGAGGAAGAAGCCGAGGATCTGGTTCGTGAATTCGAGGCGCGCCTCAAGCGCCGGCGCCTGGGTTCGGTGGTTCGGGTCAAGGTGCAGGCCTCGATGCCGGACGACCTGCGCGAGTTCATCCTGGAGGGCCTGGACGCCGAGCCGCAGGACGTGGTGCGCCTGGACGGCAAGCTGGGCCTGGCGCAGCTTTCCGAGCTGATCCCCTCGGACCATCCGGACCTCAAGTTCCGCGCCTTCCAGCCCCGCTTCCCGGAACGCATCCGCGACCATGGCGGCGACTGCTTCGCGGCCATCCGCGAGAAGGACATCCTGGTCCACCACCCGTTCGAGAGCTTCGACGTGGTGGTGCAGTTCCTGCGCCAGGCGGCGCGCGACCCGAACGTGCTGGCGATCAAGCAGACGCTCTATCGCACGTCCAAGGACAGCCCGATCGTCGCGGCGCTGATCGAGGCGGCCGAGAACGGCAAGAACGTCGTCGCCCTGGTGGAGATCAAGGCCCGCTTCGACGAAGAGGCCAACCTGAAGTGGGCCCGCGACCTGGAGCGGGCGGGCGTGCACGTCGTGTTCGGCTTCGTGGAGTACAAGACCCACGCCAAGCTGAGCCTGGTGATCCGGCGCGAGGGCGAGGCCCTGCGCACATACTGTCACTATGGCACCGGCAACTACCACCCGGTGACGGCCAAGATCTACACCGACCTCAGCCTGTTCACGACCGACCCGGCCATGGGCCGCGATAGCGGCCGGATCTTCAACTACATCACCGGCTACGCCCAGCCCGAGCGGCTGGAGAAGCTGTCGATCTCGCCGCTGACGCTGAAGGCGGACCTTCTGCGCCTGATCGAGGCCGAGGCGACCAACGCCAAGGCCGGCAAGCCGGCGGCGATCTGGGCCAAGCTGAACTCGCTGGTCGATCCCGAGATCATCGACGCCCTCTACGCCGCCAGCGGCGCGGGCGTGCCGATCGACCTGGTGGTGCGCGGCATCTGCTGCCTGCGGCCCGGCATCGTCGGCCTGTCGGAGACCATCCGGGTCAAGAGCATCGTCGGACGCTTCCTGGAGCACGCCCGCATTGTCGCCTTCGCCAACGGCAAGGCCATGCCCTCGACCGAGGCCCGCCTCTTCATCTCGTCGGCGGACTGGATGCCGCGCAACCTGGACCGGCGCGTGGAAGTTCTGGTTCCGGTGGAGAACCCCACCGTCCACCAGCAGGTGCTCCAGCAGATCATGGTCGCGAACCTGAACGACGAAGCGCAGAGTTGGTTTCTGGACGCGCAGGGCGCATACCATCGGGCGACCGGATGGAACCGCAAGGGCGCCTTCTCGGCCCATGACTACTTCATGACCAACCCCAGCCTCTCCGGTCGAGGCCACAAGGTGAAGGACCTGCCGCGCGCGTTCGATCATGTGGGCGCCAGACGATAGATCCCGAATGAGCGACGCCGCCGTCATCGACGTCGGCTCCAATTCCGTGCGCCTCGTGCTCTACCGGCTGGAAGGCCGGGCGGTTTGGACCGTGTTCAACGAAAAGGTCCTGGCGGGCCTGGGCCGCGACCTGGCGGTCACCGGCCGGCTGTCGCCCGAGGGCGTGGAGGCGGCGCTGGCCGCCCTCACCCGCTTCAAGGCCCTGCTCGACGCCGGCCGGCCGGCGCAGATCTATGCCGCCGCCACCGCCGCCGTGCGCGACGCCAAGGACGGCGAGGCCTTCCGCGCCCGGGTCCTGGCCGAAACCGGGCTGCAGCTGCGGGTGCTGAGCGGCAAGGAGGAGGCGCGCTACGCCGCCTATGGGGTCGAGGCCGGCTGCCCGGCCGGCGCCGGCGTGGTGGGCGACCTGGGCGGCGCCAGCCTGGAGCTGATCCGCCTGCAGGACGGCGAGCCCAGCGATGGCGTGACGCTGCCGCTGGGCCCCTTCGCGCTTGCCGAGCAAGGCCGCTTCGACGCCGACCGGGTCAAGGCCATCGCGGTCAAGGCCATCGCGCCGGTGGCCGGGCGGCTCGGAGCCGAGACCCTCAACGCTGTGGGCGGCGCCTGGCGCAGCCTCGCCATCCTGCACATGCGGATGACCGACTATCCGCTGGAGATCGTACACCAGTACGAGATGACCCGGCGCGAGGCGCTGGAGGCGGCGCGGATCATCGCGCGGCAATCCAAGTCCTCGCTGGACCGCATCGAGGGCATGTCGCGCCGTCGCCTGGAAACCCTGCCCCACGCCGCGGCGGTGATGGAGGCGCTGATCGAGACGCTGGATGTCCAGCGGGTGGTGATGTCGGCCTATGGCCTGCGCGAGGGGCTGCTCTACGAAGGCATGGCGCCGGCCCTGCGCGCCGTCGACCCGCTGATCGCCGGCTGCGCCGCCCTTGGCGCGCGGCAGGGGGTGAACGAGGACCTGGCGCCGGCCCTGGAGGCCTGGCTGCGGCCGGCCTTCGCGACCCTGGAGCCGGTATTCGGGCGGCGCGACCCCGTGCTGCTGGCGGCGGCCTGCCGCCTGGCCGATCTCGGCGCGCGGCTGCACCCCGACCACCGCGCCGACCTCCTGTTCGAACAGGTTCTGCGCGCGCCCATCGCCGGCATGGACCACGCCGAGCGGGTGTTCCTGGCCTGCGCCGCCTTCGCCCGCCACACGGCCGCCACCACCATCCCCGAACCGGAGCTGGTGGCCCGCCTGCTGAGCCATGACCGCTATCGCCGCGCCCGCGCCCTGGGCAGCGCCATGCGCCTGGGCTGCGACCTGTCGGGCCGCAGCGCCGAGCTGCTCAGCCACGCGCGGCTGGAGTTCAAGAACAACACCGTCCTGGTGCAGGCCGAGGAAGACTGGGCCGCCATGCTGCTGGGCGAACAGACCGCCAAGCGCACCGCCGCCCTCGCCGGCCTTCTGGACCGCGAGCCGAGGCTGCGGCCGGTCAAGGGGACCTTCGAGCGCAAGGTGGTGGCGGCGGAATAGAACCGCCGCCCTCCGCCGAGCATGCGCCCTCGCGGCTAGCGGATCATCTTCGACCTGAGCTGCCGGCCCAGCGCGAGGAACGCGGCAAGGCCGGCGGCCGTCGCGCCCGCGAACAGGGCGTAGAGCGGCGTGTAGCCCGTGGCGTGGCTGAGCAGGGCGCCGGCCAGCACGGGTCCGAGGGCGCCGCCGAGGGCCAGGGCAGCGGGCATGAGCACCGCCACGTGGCCGCGCTCGTCGGAGGAGGCGATCATGCCCATCTGGTAGGCCATCGGGAAGTTCCAGAGGCCCACGGCCAGCACCACGCCGACCAGGTAGCCGGCGAACCCATGACCCCACTGCAGCGCCGCCGCGCCGGCGATCGCCAGGACGAGGCCGGCGGCCAGCGGCCGGGCGCGGCCGAAGCGGTCGCCCATGACGGCGGCGGCGATGCCCGCGGCGCCGCTGGCCACCAGGGCGATCATGAAGGCGTTCGACGCGGCCTTGTCGCTGACGCCGAAGGTCGGGGCGAGCTCGGTAAGGAACGCCCACAGGGCCGAAAGGCCGGCGAAGGAGACGAAGAGGCCCGCCAGCCCCGACCAGGACGGCCAGTCGCGCAGCAGGGCGGCCGCGCCGCCGCGGCTCCCCTTCATGGTGAAGCGCTCGGCCGGCGGCGTCAGGGCGCGCCGCGCCGGGAAGCCGGTCAGGCCGGCCAGGGCCGCGACGGCGACCGTCACCGCCAGGGCGAAGGCCGCGCCCGAAAAGCCCCAGCGCGGGATGGCGAAGCTGGTGAGGAGCACGAGCGCCACCCCGCCGAGGGCCACCTCGAAGGTCAGCTTGACCCCGAACGCCGGGTCCGGCCGGTGATGCTCGGAGATCACGGCGATGCACAGGGTGTAGAGGACGCCGAGGCCGGCGCCGGCGACCACCAGCGCGCCCAGCAGGCCCGTGTAGTTTGTAGCGAAACCGCAGGCCGCGAGGCTGGCCACCGACACGGCCGTGGCGCCGCCGACCAGCGCGCGCCAGTTGAACCGGCCGACCCACTGATTGGAGAACACCGCCACCAGGGCGAAGCCGGCCAGGTAGCTGGAACCGACGACGCCGATCTGGCCGGCGTCGAGGTGGAATCGGGTCGCGGCGGCCGTCAGCAGGGCCGGCATGACGTTGAACAGCAGAGCCGCGGCGGCCGAGACCAGGGAGGCGGCCGCGAGCACGGGGCGCGGCTGGCGGTGTTCGACAGGCTTGGGCGGAAGCGGGCGGGCCTCGCTCTCCGGCGCCGGGCGCGGCGCGAGCGCTTCCGACGGCGGGATGCGCACCTTCAGGCTGGCGTAGCCGCGGGTGAAGGAGCTGGCGACATAGACCGGCTCATCCACCACCTCGATCCTGGGAAAGCGCTTCAGGATCTCTTCCCAGATCACCCGCAGCTGCATTTCCGCCAGCCGGTTGCCCATGCAGCGGTGGATGCCGAAGCCGAACGACATGTGGTGACGCGGCCGTTCGCGGTCGATGATGTAGTCGTCCGGCCGGTCGATGACCGTCTCGTCGCGGTTGCCCGAGACGTACCACATGATCACCTTGTCGCCCTTGGCGATGCGCTTGCCGCCGAGTTCGGTGTCGCAGACGGCGGTGCGCCGCATGTGGGCGAGCGGCGTCTGCCAGCGGATGGTCTCGGAGACCATCGACGGGATCAGGTCGGGGTTGTCGCGCAGCTTCTGGTACTGATCGGGGTTCTGATTGAGGGCCAGGACGCTGCCGGTGATGGTGTTGCGCGTGGTGTCGTTGCCGCCGACGATCAGCAGGATGATGTTCCCCAGGTACTCCATGGGGGTCATGTCCCGGGTGGATTCGCCGTGGGCGAGCATGGAGATCAGGTTGAAGGCCGGCTCGGCGTTCACCCGCTGGTTCCACAGCCGCACGAAATACTCCAGGCACTCCATCAGGATCGCGGTCTGTTCCTTCTCGGTCTCGACCAGTTCGCCCGGCGCCGGGAAGGTGGTGGCGACGTTCGACCAATAGGTCAGCAGGCGCCGGTCCTCGAACGGGAAGTCGAACAGGGTCGCCAGCATCTGGGTGGTCAGTTCGATGGAGACCTTCTCGACCCAGTCGAAGGTTTCGCCGACGGGCAGCTCGTCCAGGATCTTGGCGGCGCGCGAGCGGATCAGGTCTTCCATCCGGGCGAGACTCGCCGGGGCGACGATGGGAGAGACCACCTTGCGCTGCTGGTCGTGCTCGGGCCGGTCCATGGCGATGAACATCGGCAAGGGCGGGGCGTCGCCGCTGCCCTCGTCGTAGATCGAGATGCCGCCGCGCCGGACGTCGGAGGAGAAGACGTCGTGGTTGGTGTCGACGGCCATGATGTCGTCGAACCGGGTCACCGACCAATAGGGGCCGAACGGGCTGTCGCGGCACCAGTGCACCGGGTCCTCGCGGCGCAGGCGCGCGAAGTACGGCCAATGACTGTTGGTCCGCCAGAGCTCGACGTTGCTGACGTCGATGTCCTCGAGGGGAATCGTGTCGGCGGCCTGCAAGGCGGGGAAGGCGGCGGAAGCGTCGTCGGCCATGGCGGAGTCTCCGAGACGGGTTGAAGGGGTCAGGCGTCCGCCGGCTGGGCCGGCGCGATTTCGGGGTGGTTTCGGGCCCCAACCCCGCGCAGGCCGGCCAGGGCCTCGCCGCGCAGAAGGTGGATCGGGTCGATCATCTGCCCGTCGCGTTCGACCCAGCCCATGTGGTTGGACCCGGCCGACCAGCCCAGCAGCCGCTGGATCTGTTCCGGATAGCTGGCCACCAGGTCGCTGGGCAGCGACAGGTACATGTTCTCTTCCTGGCGCATGTTGGACGCGTCGAGCGCGATGCTGACGGCCGTGCGGTACTCGTCGGCCGTCAGGTTGGCGCCGCCGGCGTGATACGTCGAGCCCAGGAAGATCAGGGCCGAGCCGGCCTTCATCACCGTGGAAATGGCTTCCGACCGTTCCGGCTTGCGTTCGTCGTCCCAGAGGTGGCTGCCGGGGATGACCAGGGTGCCGCCGTTGTCGGTGGTGAAGTCGCAGGCGGCGCAGATGATCTGCACCCGGCCCTCGCGGCCGCCGGTGGGGTGGCGCCACAGGAAGACGGTGTCGTCGCGGTGGAGGGGCTGGGCGTTCTCGCCAGGCGCGATCTGGATGGCCTGGGTGACGCCGATGCGCACGTCGGCCGCCATCGAGAACCGATTTTCGCCCGCCCACACCTCGCGCGGCTGGCAGAGGAAATGTTCGGCCGCGTGAAGGAAGAGCGGGTGGGTGGCTATGGCCGCGCAGTGGCGGGTGTGGGCGAAGAGCGCGCTGAGGCGGCGGGTGCTGAAGCCGGCGAACGGATCGCGTCCGGCGGCCTGGCGCGCGAGCAGCGGCAGCAGGTCGTCGCGCAGGCCGCTCAAGGTCTCCGGTGACAGGAAGTCCTCGATGATCACGCCGCCGTCGCGCTCGAGCACGGCGATGACGTCTTCGAGGCGGGCGTCTGGCGGCAGTCGGGTCAGCTCAGCCATGGGGTGGTCCTTCAGGCCGGATCGGTTTGGGCGGCGGCCGAGCCGACGACCGCGACCGCGCGGACCTCGACCAGCAGCCCGTCGACGGCCAGGGCGGTGGTTCCGACCGCGGTCCAGGACGGGTAGTGGCTCGGGAAATAGCGGTCCTTGACGGCGGCGAAGGCCGGCATGTCGCCCCGCAGATCGATGTGGAAGGTGGTTAGTTCGACCACGTCGCCGAGGCTCGCGCCGGCTTCGGCCAGCACGGCCTTCAGGCTTTCGAACGCCAGCTCGGCCTGGGCGGCCATGCCCTCGCCCGGCCGCCCCTTGGCGTCGGTCCCGACCTGGCCCGACACCCAGACGGTGTCGCCCACCCGAGTCGCCGGGGCGAAGTGATAGTGGTCATAGAGAACCTGGCTGGCCTTGGGGACGACGATGGTGCGCGGTTTGGCGGGCATGGCGGATGTTCCTGGAAATGGGGTCTGGGCGCGAGGGGGCGGGCGTCAGCGGAGCTGGACGTAGTCCTTGTTGCGATAGGGTTCGCCGGGCTTCATCGAGGGGTCGTTCAGCTCGCCGACATCGTAGCCGAACGACGATGGCCCGGTCGGCACCGGCCGGTAGAACGTCTCGTCGCCGAGGAAGCGGTAGACCAGGGTGTGGCGGTCCGGGCAGCCGGGTGTCACCGGGGCGCCGCCGTGCAGCGAGCCTGAATGCAGGATCAGGGCGTCGCCGATGTCCAGGTCGAAGCCGATGATGTCCCAGGCCTTGGGGTCGGCGGCGCGGTCGGCCTCGACGTCCGGCAGGCGCGGCCAATCGGTCTGAAGCCACAGTGGGTCGGTGGGGTCCTTGAGGCTCTTGTACGAGGTGCCGTTGTACTGCACGCCGCGATGCGAGCCGCGGACGATCTCCAGGCCGTTGGCGCGCGGGATCTTCTCGAAGCTGACCCAGATGTTCAGCATGTGCGGCCCGACCACCGGGAAATAGGACGTGTCCTGGTGCCAGGGCGAGCGGGCGCCGCGTCCGCCCTTTTTGACGAACAGCTCCTCGCCCAGGAACCAGATGTGCTGCGAGCCCCAGAGCTCCGCGACGAAGTCGGCCAGTCCCAGGTCGCGCACGATGGCCAGGTGGGTCTCGCGGTTGGCGGGGTTGCCGTAGTCGTTGAAGTGCTCGTCGGGCGTGCCCTTGAAGGCGTGGCCGTGCAGCGGACCGGGGTGGGCGATCCCGTAGTCGAAGCCCTCCCGCATCCGGGCCAGGCGATCCGGCGGGAACAGGCCGCGCACGGCGATGGCGCCGTCATCGGCCAGGTCGCGCTTCATCTGCTCGGTGACGTGCATCGGCGATCCTCCTTGGGCGCCGTCGTTGGATCGACGGCTGCCCTAGCGATACTGCGGACGATTATTTTTCGCAACAACCGTTATTATAATAATCGTTTTCATAATTGAGACGGCCGCGGAAACGGTTATCCTGCAAGGCATGATCGACGAACCGACGACGACGAAGACCCAGGCGCAGCCTGCCCCGGCGCGGCGCGGACGGCCGGTGGGCGACCGCGAGGGCCGGCGTTCGGCCCTGCTCGAAGCGGCGATGCGGGTGATCGCGGAAGAGGGATTCGCGGCGGCGTCCCTGCGCCGCGTTGCGCAGCGCGCGGGGGTCTCGACTGGCGCGGTGACCTATTCCTTCGCCAACAAGGAGGCGATGCTGACGGCCGTCATCGAGAGCCAGTTCGACCGGTTCGACACCCTGCTGGACGTCGAGTTGTCACCGCAGGGCGTGCGGGCGATGTTCGAGCGCTGGCTGGAGATGTGCCGGGCCGACGAGGGCGGCGAGTGGGTGTCCGGCTTCCAACTGCTGGCGTACGCGCGGCACGATCCGGTGCTGGCCGACATCTACCAGCGGCGCAACGCGCGCTTTCGCGCGGCGGCGGCGGAGATGCTGGCGCGTGGCCAGGAGCGGGGCTGGGTGCGCACCGACGTACCGGCCGACCTCCTGGCCGACCAACTGACAGCCATGGGCGACGGCTGGATGATCCTGTTGCCGATCGAGCCCGAGCGTTTCGGCCCGGCCCGCGTGAGCGCCTTGCTGGACGCCACCATGGCGCTGATCGCGCCGCCCGGGACGCGCAAGGCCGCGGACGACAGCCGGCCCAGGGGCTAGGCCGCCCTCCCCGCCCCTTGCGCCTAGGCCTTCTGCGCCCGGCGCACCGGCACCACGCGCACGCGCGCGCCGTCGAGGACGAGGGCCAGTTCGCCGCGCTTGAGCTTCAGGGCGTCCTCGCCGAAGGCTTCGCGGCGCCAGCCGTGCAGGGCGGCGCTGTCGGCGGCGTCGTCGTTGGCGATCTTTTCCAGGTCCGAGACAGTGGCGATCAGCTTCGACGCCACGCCGGCGTCCTCGGCCCGCGCCTTGAGCAGGACCTTCAGCAGTTCCACCACCGCCCCCGCCACCGGCGAGGATGGGGTGTGGTTGCGCTCGATCACCGGGGCGTAGCCCTCCGGGTCCTTGAGCGCGGCGCGGATCGCCTCGACCAGTTCGGGGCCGAACTTGGAGCCGGAGAAGCCCTTGGGCACCGAGCGCAGGCGGTTTAGGCCGTCGGCGTCGGTCGGCGCCTGGGTGGCCAGTTCGTCGATGGCCTCATCCTTGAGGATGCGGCCGCGGGGCTGGTCGCGGGTCTGGGCGGTGCGCTCGCGCCAGGCGGCGACGGCGCGGAAGACGGCCAGGTACTTGGCGGTGTGGCGGCGGGGCTTGAGCCGCTTCCAGGCGTTCTCCGGCTCGACATCGTAGAGGGCCGGATCGGCCATGGCCTGCATTTCCTCGGTCACCCAGGCGATGCGGCCGGCCTTTTCCAGGCGCTGGTGCAGCATGGGGTAGAGGGCGGCCAGGTGGGTGACGTCGGCCAGGGCGTAGCTGAGCTGGGCCTCGGTGAGCGGGCGGCGGGCCCAGTCGGTGAAGCGGCTGGACTTGTCGATCTCGATCTTGAGCATCTGGCGGACCAGGGCGTCATAGGCGATCTGCTCGCCGAAGCCGGCCGCCATGCCGGCGATCTGGGTGTCGAACAGCGGCCGGGGCATGGCCTGCAGATTGTTGAAGATCTCCACGTCCTGACGGGCGGCGTGGAACACCTTTTCGATGCTTTCGTCGCGCAGGATGTCCAGGAACGGGGCCAGGTCGATACCCTCGGCCAGGGGGTCGATCACCGCCTCGGCGGAGGGCGCGGCGGCCTGGATGAGGCAGAGCTTGGGCCAGTAGGTTGTCTCGCGCATGAACTCGGTGTCCACGGCGACGAACGGCTGGCCCTTCAGTTTATCGCAAAACGCCGCCAGTTCGGCGGTGGTCGTAATCGGCGTCATCGGCTAGCTATAGCGCCGCCAGCGGTCGAGTCTGCAAGCGCGAACCGTTGGTTGTCGTCATTTCCTGCCTCAAGCCAAATCCGGAACGCCCCAAGACCATGACCGAACGCCGCAACGGCCTGACCTACGCTGAGGCCGGCGTCGACATCGATGCGGGCGCCGCCCTCGTCGAGAAGATCAAACCGCTGGCCAAGGCCACCCGCCGCGCCGGCGCGGACGCCAGCCTGGGCGGATTCGGCGCCCTCTTCGACCTGAAGGCGGCCGGCTATGACGACCCGCTGCTGGTGACCACCACGGACGGGGTCGGCACCAAGCTGAAGATCGCCATCGAGACGGGCCTGGCAGACACCGTGGGGATCGACCTGGTGGCCATGTGCGTCAACGACCTGCTGGCGCAGGGCGCAGAGCCGCTGATGTTCCTGGACTACTACGCCACCGGCAAGCTGGACGTGGACATGGCCGCCCGGGTGGTGGCCGGCATCGCCGAGGGCTGCCGCCAGGCGGGCGCGGCCCTGGTGGGCGGCGAGACGGCCGAGATGCCGGGCATGTACGGCGACGGCGACTACGATCTGGCGGGCTTTTCCGTGGGGGCGGTGAATCGCGGCGCGGTGCTGCCGGCCCTGGACCAGCAACGCGCCGGCGACATCCTGATCGGGCTGGGCTCGTCGGGGCCGCACTCCAACGGCTACTCGCTGGTGCGGCGGATCGTGGCGCAGTCGGGCCTGGCCTGGGACGCGCCGGCTCCTTTCGCCGAGGGGCTAACGCTGGCCGAGGCCCTGATGGCCCCGACGCGGATCTATGTGAAGAGCGTCCTGCCCCTGGCGCGCGATGGCCTGATCAAGGCGGCGGCGCACATCACCGGCGGCGGCCTGATCGAGAACCCGCCCCGCGTCATCGCCGAGGGCCTGGTCGCGCGCTTCGACTGGAGCGCCTGGCCCCTGCCGCCGGTGTTCGCCTGGCTGCAGGCGCATGGCGGGGTCGCCGACGCGGAGATGCGGCGGACCTTCAACTGCGGCGTCGGGATGGTGCTGGTGGTGGCCAAGGACAAGGCCGAGCCGGT
>JAFEEA010000067.1 GCA_018241335.1 Pseudomonadota bacterium | reverse complement strand
CCTCGCGAACGATGGCGGCGGTCTCGAGCGTGCGACCGAGCGGGCTGGAGACCAGCCGGAAGTCCGTAACGCCCAGTTCGCTCAGGCGCACGCCCACCGCGTGGGCCTGACGCCGCCCGACCTCGGTCAATGGCGAGTCGCAACGGCCCTGATAGCGCCGCTCGCGGTTGAACTCGGTTTGGCCGTGGCGGATGAGATAGATCATTTCGTTCCTCTAGCGGCGGGCTTAGCTGTCGTCACCCGCGACGCGGAACCGGCCCGGCCGGCGCCCGTTCCCGCGAAACAGCCAAGGAGCGCCCCGATGAGCACCCGCGACGAGCTCGAAGACCTCACCGAGCCGGACGAGCTGCCCGTCCCGATCGTGCACTGGCAGCCCAACCCCAGGCCCGCGGCGCGCCCGGGCGTGGCCGCCGGCGGGGCGGCGGCGGGCGGCGTGATAGTGGGCACGGGCCTGCTGGGCGCGTTCGCCCTGGGCGCGCTGGCGATCGGCGCCCTGGCGATCGGCTCGCTCGCCATCGGCCGTCTGGCCCTGGGCCGCGCCGTGGTCCGCCAGGCGCGTCTCGGCCGGTTGGAGATCGACGAGCTGGTGGTCGGCAAGCTCAAGATCCGCGAGCGCTGACGCCCCCTAGCTTGTCCGAAACGCGGCCCCGGGCTAGAGAGCCGGCATGGCCGCCAAGCTCGCCATCGCCGATCGAACCCAACCAACGAACGCCCGCGCGTTCGGCGGCCGAGGTCTGCGCGTCTCCGGCTGATCGCGGAGCGGGCCTCGCGGGCGCGTCTCCGGCCGACCGGAGACGTAAAGCCCCGAGCCCATTTCCGAAATTCCGATCGAAGCGAGGCCTTCGTGCTTTCCCTCTACAACGCCAATGGGCTGGTCTGCTGGACCGCCCGCGAAATCCGCCTGCGCGAGATGATGATCGCGCACTTCGCCGCCGAGGTGACCGACTTCCTCCGCGCCACCAACCCCGCCTGGACCGTCCACCGCGTCGAGGCGCCGGTGCTGGTCCCACGCGAGCTGATCTCCGACGCCTATGGCCCCGAGGACGTCTTCATCCAGCAGCGCCTGTCGCCGCACGACATCGAGCTGGTGCTGCGCCCGGAGACCACCCCGGCCACCTACGCCTACATGCGCCACCTGCTGGCCGGTCACCCGCCGGCGCGGCCGCCGTTCTGCGTCTGGCAGGCCGGCAAGTCGTTCCGGCGCGAGCAGGACCAGGCCACCAAGCACATGCGGCTCAAGGAGTTCTGGCAGATGGAGTTCCAGTGCGCCTTCACCGCCGACACGGCCAACGACTACCACGCCGCGTCCCTGGAGCCGGTGCGCCGGATGATCGCCGCCATGACGCGCCTGCCGGCCCGCATCGTCCCCTCGGACCGGCTGCCGGCCTATTCGGAGATCACCATGGATGTGGAGGTCGACAACGGCGACAAGTGGATGGAGATCGCCTCCATCTCCCGCCGCACCGACTTTCCGCAGAAAATCGTCCTGCCGACCAAGGGCGGCGCAACGCGCGAGCTGGAGGTGCGTGTCCTGGAGATCGCCATAGGCCTGGATCGCTGCGTATACAGCTGGAACGTGGCGGACGGCATGGGGTGAGACGGCGCCGAACCCCTCTCAAAGACCGTCATCCTCGGGCGTCAGTCCCGAGGATCCATGAACGCGTGAAGTGGAGTCGCGAGCGGCAGCGGAGCGTCGCAAAGGCGGCGAGGTTCGCATATGGCGCGCCCTTCGAAGCGCGCCACTCCCTCGCACGTGTTCATGGACCCTGGGCACTGACGGCCCAGGGTGACGGACGTTGGGGTCAGTGGCTCTGAAGCGCAGGCGTCCCTTACGCCCCCGCCATCTCCACCAGCGGCACGGTCTGGGCCAGCCGGCCGCCGACGCGGATCGGCTCGATGCGGCGGGCCAGGCCCGTGGCGGGATCGGTCTCCACGAATACGCCGCACACCGTGGCCGGCCCCTCGGCGGGCTTGTATCGGCCGCCTGAAATGCGGGTGGTGAAGCGGCGCAGGGGCTCTTCCTTGTCGTTGCCGATGACGCTGTCATAGTCGGCGCAGGCGCCCGCATCCGTCTGGTAGGCGGTGCCGCCGTTCAGGATCTGGGCGTCGGCGGTGGGCACATGGCTGTGAGTGCCGACCACCAGGCTGGCGCGGCCGTCGCAGAAGTGGCCCATGGCCATCTTCTCGCTGGTCGCCTCGGCGTGCATGTCCACCACGATGGCGTCGGCCGCCAGGCCCAGGGGGCAGGCGTTCAGTTCGCGGTCCACGGCGGCGAACGGATCGTCCAGGGCGTCCATGAACACTCTGCCCAGGAGGTTCACCACCATCACGTTGCGGCCCTGCTCGGTGGTGAACATCTGCGCGCCGCGCCCGGGCGCGTCGGCCATCACCGGATAGTTCAGCGGCCGGATCAGCCGCGGCTCGCGCACGATGTAGGTCAGCGCCTCCTTCTGGTCCCAGGAATGGTTGCCCAGGGTCAGGCAGTCGGCCCCGGCCTGGAACAGCTCGCGCGCGGTGTTCTCGGTGATCCCGAAGCCGGCTGCCGCGTTCTCGGCGTTGACGATCACGAACTCCAGGCCCAGGCGGCGCTTGAGGCCCGGCAAATGCTCGGCGAGGCCATCGCGGCCGGAGCGGCCGACGATGTCTCCAAAAAAAGCTAGACGCATCAAAAGTCCTTTCGGACGCCGATATACCCTCTTTCCGTCAAAATGGCGTCCAGCCTCTGGTCGTGCGACGCCATGGGCGCCTGGGCGACCTCCTGGCCGGCGTAGGCGAGGCCCAGGACAAACACCGGGCCGGCCGCCCTCAACGCCTCCAGCGTTCGGTCATAGTGCCCGCCGCCCTGGCCCAGCCGCCCCCCTTGCCGGTCGAAGGCCAGCACCGGGGCGATCACCAGGTCGGGGCGCGCCGCCGGGGCCGAGGCCGGCGGCGAGGGGATGCCGAAGGCGTCCGGCTCGGGCGTCTCGCCTGGCTGGGCCAGCCGGAAGTCCAGAGGTTCGCCCGGCCGCGCCGCGGGCAGGGCGATGGCCGCCCCCGCCGCCGCCAGCCGCGCCAGCAAAGGGCCGGGATCCATCTCCGCTCCCACGGCATGATAGCCGCCGACCACCGCGAAACGGCCCAGCAGGTCCTGCGGGAGCGCCGCGGCCGCCCGCGTGGCGGCATCCTGGCCCTCTGCGGCGAGCGCCCGCCGGCGCCGGCGCAGGGCCGCGCGCAGGGCCGTCTTCTCGTCGTCCGGGATCGGCAGGTCTGGAGCCACCTGGGCCTCGTGGGAGGTTGGGTGGCGGCGCCACGAAGAACCGTGAAGGCGGTTTAAATCCCCTCGGACCTGGTAGACCAGGTGGGCGCCGTGTGCCCGGAACCACGGCTCCGGCCAGGGACAGCTCCCTATCGAGTGAATTAAGGTCCCCGGGATTTGATGCCTTCGACGCGAGCCGCAGCAAGACCCGCCGACGCGTAAGGTAGGGCGCGGGAGACACCCGCACAAGCGGCGGGAAGCCCCGTCTTTCCCCTAGTCTTCCGCCAGGCCCTCGATCTTCTCGGCGGCGGAGACGATGGCGGCGACGGCCGCCTCTTCGACACGGGACTGCGCCTCGCGCAGGTGGGTGATCTCGGCCTCCAGGGCGCCGGTCCGGCCCTTGGCGGCCGACAGCTCGTCGGCCAGCATCAGGGCGGCCATCAGCAGCAGACGGGTCTCGCCCAGGGGGCCGACCTCGGCGGCGACCTGACGGACCTGGGCGTCGATCTGGCCGGCCAGGGCGCGCAGGTGCGCCTCCTGGCCGTCCTCGCAGCCCACCGCATAGCTGCGGCCGTTCACGTCGATGGTCAGTTGCGCCATCAGCCGGCCCCGCCGGCCAGGGCGGCCCGAATGTCGGCGATGGCGCGGGTCAGGGCCTCGGACGCCTGGGCGCCGGCCGCCTCCAGGTCGCGTTCGCGCGCCCGCGCCGCGCCGAGATCGGCCTCCAGCCGCGCGCGCTCGGCCTCGGCCATGCCCCCGCCATCCCGCCGCGCCAGGCGCTGCTGCAGGGCCACCACCGCGGCGTCGAGCCGCCGCGCCGCCAGGGTGAGGGCGCCTTCCACGCCGCCGCCGTCCGCCGTCATCGCTCCATGCTCCATCAAAACTGCGCTCTTAGACCGCTGTTCGGCGAAAGGGTAAAGCATTGAGGCGGCTCAAGTTGGGCCCAGGGGGTCGCGGCGCCTCAGGCCGCCACGATGAGCCGGCGCACGGCCTCGTTTCGCGACAGGGCGGCCAGAAAGGCGTCGGGGTTGCGAAGTCGCAGGTGGATCGTGCGCTCGCGCCCGTCCGGCAGGGCGAAGGTGAGCAGGAACGACCGGAGCAAGACCATCAATCGTGTCTCCCGGACCTGCCGGATCGCCTGCAATGGAATGTCGAATTCCAGGTCGTAGATCTCGGGCAGGAACATCAGGCTGAACGGGAACCAGGTGCTGATGACGACCCGGTCCGGACAGACGGCGACCACCAGGCAGTTCGAGGCGCCGCCGATCCGCGTCAGCAAGTTCTTGCGTGAGGCGCCCGACGCGGTGCGTTCGACGAAGATCGCGTCGTTCGGCGGGCGCGGGAAGATCGGCTTTCCGCGACGCTTGCGGTAGACGACCGACGCCGCGATCCATCCCCCGAGCCAGACCGTCATCGCGCCGTAGGCGACGAGGAACCCGGACGGGGTGATGATGAAGTCGAAGAGGCTCGCCACAACGCGCAACCTCCACGTGTTCCGCGCTGACGGTCAAGCCTGTTCGCCGCCTTGTCAGGTGACATTCGGAGCGGTTCGCGTCATGTGCGGCGCCCACCGCCCCTCGCCGGAGCCCTTGCCAATGGCCGACGCCAACGAACTGACCGACATCCTCGAGCTGGAGCGCATCGAGCTCGACATGTTCCGCGGCTTCACCCCGCCGGAGGAGCGCAGCCGCATCTATGGCGGCCAGGTGGTGGCCCAGGCGTTGACCGCCGCCTATCACACCATCGAGGACCGGCTTTGCGCTTCGCTGCACGCCTATTTCATCCGCCCCGGCGATCCGACCATTCCGGTGATGTACTTGGTCGAGCGGGTGCGCGATGGCGGTTCGTTCAGCGTCCGGCGGGTGATCGCGGTGCAGAACGGGGCCCAGATCTTCAACCTGGCGGCCACCTTCCAGGTCGACGAGGACGGCTTCGAGCATCAGTCGGCCATGCCCAAGGTCCCGGCCCCGGAAGACCTGCTGAACGAGGAACAGCTTCGCGACGCCGCCGGCGTGGCGCCCCAGCCGGGCCGCCGCCTCTGGCCCGTGGAGGTGCGCCCGGTCGATCCGATCGCGCCTGGAGACCTGACCCCGCGCGAGACGGAGAACGCCGTGTGGTTCAAGTCGCGCCAGCCGGTGCGCCCGGACATCCCGGCCAACCAGTGCGCCCTGGCCTACGCCTCGGACATGACCCTGCTGGACGCCTCCCTGCGCCCGCACCCGGTGAACTGGGATTCCGGCGGCATGCAGGTGGCGAGCCTGGACCACGCCCTCTGGTTCCACCGCGCCAGCGATTTCGGCGACTGGCACCTCTATGTCATGGACAGCCCCAGCGCCTCGGGCGGACGCGGCTACAACCGCGGCCTGATCTACGCCCGCGACGGCCGGCTGGTCGCCTCCGCCGCCCAGGACGGCCTGATCCGGTACCGGCCCAAGAAGAAGGCCTAGGGAACCCGCCACCCTCGCCTTGACCCCCCGGCCCCCCCATGCGAAGCGCCGGGCGCCCGGCCCCGGGCAGGAATTCGAAGAGCCCGAGACCGACCATGTCCGCCACGCCCGCCCTCATGGCCAACGCCATCCGCGCCCTCTCCATGGACGCGGTCCACCGCGCCAAATCCGGCCACCAGGGGATGCCGCTGGGCATGGCCGACGTGGCCACGGTGCTGTTCACCAAGTTCCTGAAGTACGACGCCGCCAAGCCCAAGTGGGCCGACCGCGACCGCTTCGTGCTGTCGGCCGGCCACGGCTCGATGCTGCTCTACAGCCTGCTGCACCTGACCGGCTATCCGGGCATGACCATCGAGCAGATCAAGGATTTCCGCCAGTGGGGCTCGCTGACCCCCGGCCACCCTGAGTACGGCCACACGCCGGGGGTGGAGACCACCACCGGCCCGCTGGGCCAGGGCCTGGCCACGGCCGTCGGCATGGCCATGGCCGAGCGTTCGATGAACGCCCGCTACGGCAATGACCTGGTCGACCACCGCACCTGGGTGATCGCCGGCGACGGCTGCCTCATGGAGGGCGTCAGCCACGAAGCCATCCACCTTGCCGGCCGCCTGAAGCTAAACAAGCTGATCGTCCTTTTCGACGACAACAACACCACCATCGACGGCAAGGCGACCATCGCCGAGACCGGCGACCAGCAGGCCCGCTTCAAGGCCGCCGGCTGGGCGGTCAAGGCTGTCGACGGCCACGACATGGGCAAGATCGCCGCCGCCATGCGCTGGGCGACGCGCCAGGACAAGCCGGTGATGCTGGCCTGCAAGACCCTGATCTCCAAGGGCGCCGGCCCCAAGGAGGGCGACGCCCACAGCCACGGCTACGCCCTGTTCGACGAGGAGATCGCCGCGGCACGCAAGGCCATGGGCTGGCCGTCCGAGCCGTTCGTGATCCCGGCCGACGTGGCCGCCGCCTGGGCCAAGGCCGGCAAGCGCGGGGCCCGCAACCGCCGCCGCTGGGAACAGCGCCTCAAGGGCTCGGCCAGGCGCGACGACTTCAACCGCGCCGTGGCCGGCGACCTGCCCAAGGAGGCCTTCGCCGCCCTCGACGCCCACATCGCCAAGGCCTGCGCCGACAAGCCCGCCGCCGCCACCCGCCAGCACTCCGGGTCGGCGCTGGAGCAGCTGACCCCGGCCGTCGCCGAGATGATCGGCGGCTCGGCCGACCTGACCGGGTCCAACAACACCTACGTCAAGGGCATGGTCGCCTTCGACGCCCCCGACTACGCCGGCCGCTACGTCCACTACGGCATCCGCGAGTTCGGCATGGCCGCGGCCCTGAACGGCATGGCCCTGCATGGCGGCGTGATCCCCTACTCCGGCACCTTCCTGGTGTTCTCCGACTACAGCCGCCCGGCGATCCGCCTGGGCGCGCTGATGGGCGCCAGGGCCATCCACGTGATGACCCACGACTCCATCGGCGTCGGCGAGGACGGGCCGACCCACCAGCCGGTCGAGCACGTGGCCTCCCTGCGCGCCATACCGCACCTGCTGGTCTTCCGCCCGGCCGACGCGGTGGAGACCGCCGAGTGCTGGAAGGCGGCGCTCACCGCGCGCGAGCCGTCGGTCATGGCCCTCTCGCGCCAGAAGACGGCCGCCGTACGGACCACTTCCGGGGACCTGGCGCTCAAGGGCGCCTACGAGTTGGCGCCCGCCGAAGGCCCGGCCCAGGTCACCCTCTTCGCCTGCGGCACCGAGACCGCCGTCGCCATGGCCGCCCGCGACAAGCTGCAGGCCGCCGGCATCGGCACGCGCGTGGTCTCCACCCCGTGCTGGGAGCTGTTCGAGCGTCAGAACCGCAAGTACCAGGCCGACACCATCGGCAAGGCGCCGGTGCGCCTGGCCATCGACGCGGGAGTCCGCCAAGGCTGGGACCGCTTCATCGGCGAGGACGGTCTCTTCGTCGGCATGAACGGCTTCGGCGGCTCGGCCCCGGCCGAGCGTCTCTACAAGGAGTTCGGCATCACCGCGGAGGCCGTCGTCGACGCCGTCGCGGCCAAGCTCGGCCTGGGCGACAACGCCGCGGCGGGCTGATCCCCCGCGGCGTCGCCACGCGTCACCAGCTAGAAGACAGCCCGGTCGGCCTCGTTGAGGTCGCGCTTGATGTCGCTGCTGTGGCGGTAGCGATAGCGCAGCACCCGCTCATCCTCGTCGACCAGGTGGCACTGCAGGCGGCGCAGCTCATGCGGCGCCCGGGGCGAGGCGCTGAGGCGCATGTCATAGGGCCCGTAGCGGAACCACCTGTTGCACGCCATCCGGCGATGGATCACCGAGGCCACCGCCGGCGGCTGGTCGCTGGTCAGGCGCGCCAGCGTATCCTCGTATTCCCCGGCCCTGGCGACCCCGCCAAAGCCCATTCCAACGGCCAAGACCACAAGCAGGCCGGAACCTCGCATCGTTCGCCCCTCTTTCCAGGCAATCCCTCTGGTTTTGATCTTGGGCGCCTCCGGACTTGACTTCCAGCCCCCCGACCGCAAAACGGCGCGCAAATTCGAAAAAGGAATCCCCTCATGACCGTCCGCGTCGCCATCAATGGCTTTGGCCGTATCGGCCGCCTGGTCCTGCGCTCGATCTTCGAGCACGCGCGCCGCGACATCGAGGTGGTGGCGATCAACGACCTGGGCCCGGTCGAGACCAACGCCCACCTGCTGCGCTACGACAGCGTGCACGGGCGGTTCCCGGGCGTGGTCAACGTCGAGGGTGATTCCATCGACTTCGGCCTGGGCAAGGTGAAGGTCACCGCCGTGCGCGACCCGGCCGAGCTGCCGCACAAGGCCCTGGGCGTCGACATCGCCCTTGAATGCACCGGCCTCTTCACCAAGCGCGAAAAGGCCGCCGCCCACCTCGCCGCCGGCGCGCGCAAGGTGCTGATCTCCGCCCCCGGCGACGGCGCCGACAAGACCATCGTCTACGGCGTCAACCACGAGACCCTGACGGCGGAGGACACCGTCGTCTCCAACGGCTCGTGCACCACCAACTGCCTGGCCCCGGTGGCCAAGGTGCTGCAGGACCTGTGCGGGATCGAGCGTGGCTACATGACCACCATCCACTCCTACACCGGCGACCAGCCGACGCTGGACACCCTGCACTCCGACCTCTACCGCGCCCGCGCCGCGGCCATGTCGATGATCCCCACCTCGACCGGCGCGGCCAAGGCCATCGGCCTCGTGCTGCCCGAGCTGGCCGGCAAGCTGGACGGCTCCTCGATCCGCGTGCCGACGCCGAACGTATCGGTGGTCGACCTCAAGATCGTTCCCGGGCGCGACGTCACCAAGGACGAGATCAACGCGGCCCTGTCGGCCGCCGCCGCCAGCGGCCCCCTGAAGGGCATCCTGGCCGTGAGCAACGATCCGCTGGTCTCCATCGACATGAACCACGTGGCCGCGTCCTCCACCGCCGCCCTGCCCCAGACGCAGGTGATCGAGGGCAAGCTGGCCCGCGTCCTGTCCTGGTACGACAACGAGTGGGGCTTCTCGACCCGCATGGCCGACACCGCCCTGGCGATGGCCAAGCTCTAAGAGACGACCGCAGATGGCCTTCCGGACGCTCGACGACGCCGACCTCAAGGGACGGCGCGCCCTGGTGCGCGTGGACTTCAACGTGCCCATGGCCGACGGCCAGGTCACCGACGACACCCGCCTGCGCGCCGCCCTGCCCACGATCGAGAAGATCCGCAAGGCGGGCGGCAAGGTGGTGCTGCTGGCCCACTTCGACCGGCCCAAGGGCAAGCGCGTCCCGTCCATGAGCCTTGCGCCCGTGGTCGGGCCGCTGGCCAAGCTCGTCGGCGCGCCGGTGGCCTTCGCCGACGACTGCGTCGGGCCGGACGCCGCCAAGGTGGTGGACGCCATGAAGGACGGCGACGTCGTCCTGCTGGAAAACCTGCGCTTCCACGCCGGCGAGGAGGCCAACGACCCGGCCTTCGTCGCCGCCCTGGCCCAGAACGGCGATCTCTACGTCAACGACGCCTTCTCGGCCGCCCACCGGGCCCACGCCTCCACCGAGGGCCTGGCCCACGCCCTGCCGGCCTACGCCGGGGAATCCATGCGCCGCGAGCTGGACGCCCTGGAGGCCGCCCTGGGCAGCCCGCAGCGCCCCGTCCTGGGCGTGGTCGGCGGCTCCAAGGTCTCCACCAAGCTCGAGCTGATCCACAACCTGATCCTCAAGCTCGACCGCCTGGCCATCGGCGGCGGCATGGCCAACACCTTCCTCTACGCCCAGGGCCATGATGTCGCGGCCTCCTATTGCGAGAAGGACCTGGCCGACACCGCGCGCGAGACCATGGCCTTCGCGGCCAAGAACAATTGCGAGCTGCTGCTGCCCGTCGACATCGTGGTGGCCGAGAAGATCGAGCCCGGCGCGGCGGCCCGTGTGCGCGACCTGGGGCAACTGGACGAGCACGAACGCATTCTGGATGCGGGCCCCAAGACGGTGGCCCGCCTCGTGGCCGCCATGGACGCCTCCAAGACCCTGATCTGGAACGGCCCGCTGGGCGTTTTCGAGACGCCGCCCTTCGACGCCGGCACCACCGCGGCCGCCCGCCACGCGGCCGCCCTGGCCAAGGCGGGCAGGCTGATCGCCGTCGCCGGCGGGGGAGACACGGTTGCGGCCTTGCATCACGCCGGGGCAGCCCAGGATTTCACGTTCGTGTCGACGGCGGGCGGCGCCTTCCTGGAGTGGATGGAGGGCAAGACCCTGCCCGGCGTCGCGGCGCTGGACCTCTAGGGCTCGGAAGGCAGTAAGCAGATGATCATCGAGCCACGCATCCGGGGCTTCATCTGCCTCACCGCCCACCCCGCCGGCTGCGCCGCGCGCGTGCGCCAGGAGATCGAGGTGGTTCGGGCCGGCGGGCCGATCGAGGGTCCCAAGCGTGTGCTCGTCCTGGGCTGTTCAGGCGGCTACGGCCTGGCTTCCCGGATCGTCGCGGCCTTCGGCGCCGGCGCGGCCACCATCGGCGTCTCGTTCGAGAAGGCGCCGACCGAGACCAAGACGGCCACCGCCGGGTGGTACAACAATCTCGCCTTCCAGCGTGAGGCGGCCGCGGCCGGCCTCGCGGCCGTCACCCTCGATGGCGACGCCTTCTCCGACGAGATGAAGGCCCGCACGGTGGAGGCCATCCGCGACCTGGTCGGCCAGGTGGACATGGTGATCTATTCCATGGCCGCGCCGGTCCGCACCGATCCCAAGACCGGCGAGACGCATCGCTCGGCGATCAAGCCGCTGGGCGCGCCGGTGCAGGTCAAGACGCTGAACACCGACAAGGGCGAGGTCTACGACACCGAGCTGCAGCCGGCGACCGACGCCGAGTGCGCGGCGACCGTCAAAGTGATGGGCGGCGAGGACTGGGAGCTGTGGATCGACGCCCTCGGCAAGGCCGGCGTGCTGGCCCCCGGCTTCTCGACCCTGGCCTACACCTACATCGGCAGCGAGCTGACCTGGCCGATCTACTGGAAGGCCACCCTGGGCAAGGCCAAGGAGGACCTGGACCGGGCCGCCGCGGCGATCCGCCAGGGCCACGGCGCGAACGCGGCTCGCGTGGTGTCGCTGAAGGCCGTGGTCACCCAGGCCTCGTCGGCGATCCCGGTCGTGCCGCTCTACGGCGTGGTGCTGTTCAAGGTCATGAAGGAACAGGGCCTGCACGAGGGTTGCATCGAGCAGATCGACCGCCTGTTCCGCACGCAGCTCGCCCCCGGCGCCGATCCGGCGCTGGACGAAGCCGGACGCATCCGCATGGACGACTGGGAGCTTTCGCCCGCCGTGCAGGACGAGGTGAAGCGCCGCTGGCCGCTGATCACCACCGAGACCCTTCCGGAACTCGCCGATCTGCCGGCCTTCCGCGCGGACTTCCTGAAGATCTTCGGCTTCGGCCTGCCTGGCGTGGACTACGCCGCGGATATCGACCTGCTGGAACTTCCGTCCCAGGACTGAGCTTTGCATTGAAACTTGGCAGACCTAGTCTGCGTCCCAATTCGAGGAGGATTTCACCATGGCGCGCATTACCCTCAGGCAGCTCCTCGACCACGCGGCCGAGCACAGCTACGGCATTCCAGCCTTCAACATCAACAACATGGAACAGGGCCTGGCGATCATGGAGGCGGCCGAGGCGGTGAACGCCCCCGTCATCATCCAGGCCAGCCGCGGCGCGCGCCAGTACGCCAACGATATCGTCCTGGCCCGGCTGATCGACGCCCTGGTCGAGCTCTACCCCGACATTCCGGTCTGCATGCACCAGGACCACGGCAACAGCGAGGCCACCTGCGCCACGGCCCTGCAGTACGGCTTCACCAGCGTGATGATGGACGGCTCGCTGAAGGCCGACGGCAAGACCCCCGCCGACTACGACTACAACGTCGCCGTCACCCGCCGCGTGGTGGACATGGCCCACTGGATCGGCGCCTCGGTGGAAGGCGAGATCGGCGTGCTGGGCTCGCTGGAGACCGGCGAGGGCGAAAAGGAGGACGGCCACGGCTTCGAGGGCAAGCTCGGCCACGACCAGCTGCTCACCGATCCGGACCAGGCCGCCGACTTCGTGCGCGCCACCGAGGTGGACGCCCTGGCCATCGCCATGGGCACCAGCCACGGCGCCTACAAGTTCACCCGCAAGCCGGACGGCGACATCCTGGCCATGCACGTCATCGAGGCGGTGCACCGGCGCCTGCCCAACACCCACCTGGTGATGCACGGCTCCTCGTCCGTGCCGCAGGAGCTGCAGGACATCATCAACCACTACGGCGGCGAGATCCCCCAGACCTGGGGCGTGCCGGTTGAGGAGATCCAGCGCGGCATCAAGCTGGGCGTGCGCAAGATCAACGTCGACACCGACAACCGCCTGGCCATGACCGGCGCCATCCGCAAGGTGCTGACCGAGACCCCCGGCGAATTCGACCCGCGCAAGTATCTCAAGCCCGCCATGGAGGCGATGCGCGCCGTCTGCAAGCAACGCTTCGAGGAGTTCGGCGCCGCCGGCTGGGCCGACAAGATCAAGCCGCTGCCGCAGTCGGCCATGGCCAAGCGCTACGCCTCGGGCGAACTGGCGCCCAAGTTCGCCTCCACCCGCGTCGCGGCGGAGTAGGACTGGGCGGAGGGGCCTGAACCCCTCACCCTCCCATTGCTGCGCAACGGGCCCCTCCCTCTCCCTCCGGGAGAGGTGTTCCGTGGACCAATCGGCTCGATTTCCATGCCTTCTCCCAGAGGGAGAAGGAGGGGCCCGCGCCGAAGGCGCGGGAGGATGAGGGGTTACGCCCCCTCAGCGCACCGCGCGGCTCGCCCGTTGCGGCGCCACGGTTCCTCGGGCGTCAGCCGCCTTCCAGCTCGCCCAGCGCGCTCTGCAGGTAGTTCGGCTCGCCCAGGGAGGCCACCAGCGACAGCTGGGTCTCGAGGAAGTCGATGTGCTCTTCGGTGTCGCGCAGGATCTCTTCCAGGATCTCGCGCGAGACATAGTCCTTGGCCGCCTCGCACTGGGCGACGCCGGCCACCAGGGTCACGCGCCCGCCCGTCTCAACCGCCAGGTCGGCGCCCAGGCACTCAGGCACGGTCTCGCCGATCTTGAGCTTGTTGAGGTCCTGCAGGTTCGGCAGGCCTTCGAGGAACAGGATGCGCCTGATCAGCTTGTCGGCGTGTTTCATCTCGCCGATGGACTCGTCGTAGGTGATCTTGCCCAGGCGCTTGAAGCCCCAGTTCTCGTACATCCTGGCGTGCAGGAAGTACTGGTTCACCGCCGTGAGCTCGTTGGTGAGCACAGCGTTGAGCAGCTGGATGATCGCCCTGTCGCCCTGCATCCAAGACCCCTTCGGTTCGTTCAGGCCGCCAGCCTCCCGCCGCGGGCGGCCCATGGCAACCGGTTTGTCGGCCTATTCGGCCGCGTATCGCAGCGCCTCGCGGGAGGCCTGGATCATCTCGCTCATCTCGCACACGCACTTGGCGCAGCGGGGCCGGCAGGCGTTGGCCTTGAACACCTCGGCCGGGCGCGTCGCCCCCGCGGCGATTGCGGCGCGAACCTGCCGTTCGCGAAGCCCGTTGCAGTTGCAGACGTACATGGACGGCGAAAGCTCCGTAGCGCCATCCGGATATAGTCAGATGCAAACGCCGATGCAACTCATTCGCATCTAGAACACCTGCGACCGAACGTCCGCCAAAGGCGAAGCCCGGACTCGCCCAGCGCACGAACACTGCCGCCAGGGTCGGGACCACCGGGCCGCCCGGCCCGCCGCCGCGCCGAATTCGTACAAATCGGCGGCCGAAAACGGGCGCCAATCGGCCCCGAACCGGCGTAGAACAGCACGCATGGACCTCGATGCCCTGTTGCTGTCGCGTCTCCAGTTCGCCTTCACCCTGGCGTTCCACATCATCTTTCCAAGTTTCACCATCGGCCTGGCCAGCTTCCTGGCGGTGCTGGAAGGGGCATGGCTCTTCACCCGGCGCGAGGCTTTTAAGACGCTCTACATGTTCTGGCTCAAGATATTCGCCTTGAGCTTCGGCATGGGCGTCGTGTCCGGCGTGGTGATGAGCTACCAGTTCGGCTCGAACTGGAGCGTCTTCTCCCGCGTCGCCGCCCCGGTGATCGGCCCCCTCCTGGCCTTCGAGGTTATGACCGCCTTCTTCATGGAGGCCAGCTTCCTGGGCGTAATGTTGTTCGGCTGGAAGAAGGTCGGGCCTGGCCTGCACTTCGCCGCCACCTGCATCGTCGCTGTCGGCACCCTCGTCTCGGCTTTCTGGATCATCTCGGCCAACAGCTGGATGCAGCATCCGGTGGGCTATGCGGTGCTCCCTGGCGGAAGCCTGACCGCCGTGGACTGGGTCAAGGTGGTGTTCTCGCCGACCTTCCCCGAGCGCATGGCGCACATGGTTCTGGCCGCCTACCTGACCACGGCCCTGGTGGTGGGCGCGGCCTCGGCCTGGATCCTGCTGAAGGACGCTGGCCAGCCGGAATCCCGCATCGCGCTTCGCATGGCCATCGGCATGTTCGCCGTGGTGGCCCCCATCCAGGTTCTGGTCGGCGACGCGTCGGGCAAGGAGGTTCTGAAGGTCCAGCCGGTCAAGCTGGCGGCCATCGAAAGCTTCTGGGAAACCAAGTCCCATCAGGCCCTGCATCTCGTCGCCTGGCCCGACCGCGCCATCGAGGGCAACCGGTGGGAAATTTCGGTCCCTGATGTCGGCAGCTTCATCACCGCGGGCCGGTCCGACGCCGTGGTCATGGGACTCAAGGACGTCGCGCCGCGCGACCGGCCGCCGGTGTTCCTGGTGTTCTGGGCCTTCCGGGTGATGGCGGGCCTCGGCGTGGCCATGGCGGGCCTCGGCCTTTGGGGCGCATGGCTCTGGTGGCGCGGCGGGCCGGAACGGTCGAAGCTCTACCTGCGGGCGGCGGTGCTGATGGGCCCCGCCGGTTTCGTCGCGGTGATCGCCGGCTGGATCGTCGCCGAAGTGGGCCGCCAGCCCTGGGTCGTCACCGGCGTCTTGCGCACCGCCGACGCGGTCTCGCCGGTGGGCGCCGGCCAGGTCTCGGCCTCGCTGCTGGCCTTCATCGTGATCTACGCCATCGTATTCTCGGGCGGCGCGCTGTTCATCCTGCGCCTGATGGATCGGGGACCGGCCGTCGCGGAGCCTCAGCCGACAGCCCCGGAAGCGCAGCGGGCGCCCGGCACGCCGCTGGCCGCCGGAACCGCGGGGGAGACGCCATGACCCTGGACCTGCCCCTGATCTGGGTGGCCCTGATCGCCGTGGCCGTCCTGATGTACGTCCTGCTGGATGGGTTCGACCTCGGCGTAGGCATCCTCTTTCCCTTCGCAAGGAGCCCAGCCGAGCGCGACGTGATGATGGACGCCATCGCGCCCTACTGGGACGGCAACGAGACCTGGCTGGTGCTGGGCGGCGGCGGCCTGCTGGCGGCCTTTCCCCTGGCCTATTCGATCCTCATGCCGGCCTTCTACCTGCCTGTGATCCTGATGCTGCTGGCGCTGATCCTGCGCGGTGTGGCGTTCGAGTTCCGCCTGCACGGCCGGCGCCGGGGCAAGGCTCTGTGGACCGCGGCCTTCGCCGGCGGGTCGCTGGTCGCGGCCCTGGCCCAGGGCCTCGTGCTGGGCGGCTTCATCCAGGGCGTGGCCGTGCGTGACCAGGCCTTCGCCGGCCAGCCTTTCGACTGGCTGACGCCCTACAGCCTGCTCACCGCCGCCGGGGTGGTCGCCGGCTACGCCCTGCTCGGCGCGACCTGGCTGGTGGGCAAGACCACCGACGCCCTCGCCGGCGACGCCCGCCGATGGGCCTGGATCGCGGCCGGCGCCACCGCCGTGCTGCTGGCCGCCGTCAGCCTCGCCACCCTGTTCGCTCACCCCGACATCGCCGCGCGCTGGGGGCTGGCCGCCGGGCGCATAGAGGGCGGTCGCCTGCTGACCCGCCTGCCGATCCCCGTCCTCGGCGCGCTCGGCCTGGCCGTCGCCGCCGCGGGCCTGCGCCGCGGTCGCCATTTCGCGCCCTTCATCGGCGCGGCGCTGGTCTTCCTGTCAGGCTACCTGGGTCTGGCCGTCAGCTTCTTCCCCAGCATCGTGCCCTATGGGGTCGACTTCCGGGCCGCCGCCAACGACGACAGCGCGCTCGGCTTCATGCTGGTGGGGGCGGCGATCATGCTGCCGGTCATCCTGGCCTACACCGCCTACGTCTTCTGGCTGTTCCGCGGAAAGGTCGCGGCCGGCGCCGGCTATCATTGATGCGGATTCCGATCCCGTGAAGACGATCCTCCAAGGCCCGCCGGACCCCGCAGCCCCCCTTGCCCCGATCTGGAGGCGCCTGGCCTGGTTCTTCGGACTCGCGCTGCTCGCCGCCATGGCCGCGATCCTGGCCGCCTACGCGATGAAGGCGGTGCTGACGCTGTAGCTCTGGCCTTTTGGCCGTCAAAGCGGGCATACCAACGCCATGCCCGCCGCGTGCCGCCTATACCTGATCACCCCGTCCAGCCTGCCCGACCCGGCCGCCTTCGCCCTCACGCTCGAGACGGCCCTGGCAGCGGGCGATGTCGGCGCCGTTCAACTTCGCCTCAAGGACGTGCCCGACGACGCCATCGCCGCCGCCGTGCGCGCGCTGAAGCCCGTCTGCGGCCGCCACGGCGTCGCCCTGATCCTCAACGACCGCCCGGACCTGGCCGCGGCGCTGGACTGCGACGGCGTCCACATCGGGCAGGACGACGGCTCCTACCGCGACGCGCGCCGCCTGGTGGGGCCGGATCGCATCGTCGGCGTCACCTGCCACGACAGCCGCCACCTGGCGATGGAGGCCGCCGAGGCGGGGGCGGACTATGTCGCCTTCGGGGCATTCTTTCCCACCACCACCAAGGACCCCAAGACCCGCGCCGAGCCCGAGATCCTGACCATCTGGCAGGAAACCATGCTGACCCCGTGCGTCGCCATTGGCGGGATCACCGCCGACAACGCCGCCGGCCTGGTCACGGCGGGGGCCGACTTCATCGCCGTCTCAGCCGGCGTCTGGACCCACCCCGACGGTCCGGCCGCCGCCGTCCGAGCCCTGAACGCCGCTATCGCCGAGGGCCTGGCGGCGCGGCCGGACTAAGAGCCCGCTCGCCGCGGGCCAGGCCGGCGCCTTGACCCTCCGCCGAATATTCCTGATTTGTTCTGAACCATGTTCACAACCCAGCGCCTTCACCGCACGGCGACAGCCCCTGAAGTCGGTCACCCCACCGTAAACTACGGTGATTTACGGGGGTCGAGGGGTCGCGACCTTGTCTCAGGCCGCCTCCAGCAGGCCGGACCGGTCGCACTCGCGCACCAGCCAGTCCGCGAACCGGCGGATGGTGGCGATGCGGGGGCTGTCGGGCCGCCAAACCAGGTAACAGGACAGAGGGGTCTTGATGCCGTGGGCGGACACGCGCACCAGCCGGCCGGCGTCCAGATAGCCCTCGGCGTGAATGCGGCGCACCAGCGCCACGCCGAGGCCCGCGGCGGCGGCTTCCACCACCATGGCCGCGTCGTCGAAGGCCAGCCCCCGCAACGGCTGCGGCGGGGTCAGCCGGGCGGCGGCGAACCAGGTCGGCCACAGCTGCGGCTCTTCCAGGATCAGGGGCAGCTCGGCCAGGCGCTGATCGCTGATCGAGCCATGGCGGGCGATGAAGTCGGGACTCGCCACCGGGAAGGCGATCTCGTCGAACAGCGGCTCGACATGCAGGCCGGGCCAGTCGCC
>JAFEEA010000066.1 GCA_018241335.1 Pseudomonadota bacterium | reverse complement strand
GAGAACCGCGGCGGCGGCGGGGCGGTGTTCCGCTTCACCGTGCCGGCGGCGCCGGGAACGGATTCGGGGGCGGGCGCGTGAGCGGGGCCCCGGCGACGGTCCTGGTGGTCGACGACGACCCGTCGGTGCGCGAGGCCCTGGACAGCCTGCTGCGCTCGGTAGGCTTCGAGGTCCGGCTCTACGGCGCGGTGCAGGCCTTCCTGGACGCGCCCATGCCGGACACACCGGCGTGCCTGGTCCTCGACGTGAGGCTGCCGGGCCGCAGCGGGCTGGACCTGCAGGACGAACTGGCCCGCGTCGGGCGGCGGCTGCCGGTGGTGTTCATCACCGGCCATGGGGACATCCCAATGTCCGTGCGCGCGATGAAGGCCGGGGCGGTGGAGTTCCTGACCAAGCCGTTTCGCGAGCAGGACCTGCTGGACGCCATCCAGGCCGGCCTGCGCCGCGACGCCGAGCGGCGCGTGGAGGACGCCGCGCGCCGCCGCCTGCGCGAACGCTACGAGGGGCTCAGCGCGCGCGAACAGCAGGTGATGGCCAAGGTCACGGCCGGCCGGCTCAACAAGCAGATCGCCGGCGACCTCGGCCTCAGCGAGGTGACGGTGAAGGTCCATCGCAGCCAGGTGATGCGCAAGATGGACGCCGCCTCCCTGCCGGACCTGGTGCGGATGGCCGACCAGCTGGGGCTGCGGGAAACCGGCGGCTCCGATACCTTGGTATAGTCAGGACACACCTCCGGGCCAGTCGCCGAAGCCAATGGCGCCCTTCAGCCCGGGGTGAAACGGCGCGATGGTTGGCCCGCGCCGCCGGGGCTGACCCGTCGGAGGCGAATTTCCGCACTCGGTCCGCGGCGTCCGGCGCCCGGCGCGTTGGAGGCAAGCACAGGCGTGCCAACCGCCCGATCTCCGCGCGTCGCCATCGTCGATGACGACCCTTCGTTCCGCGAGGCCCTCGAAGGCTTGTTGGCGGCGTTCGGATACCGCTGCGCGGCGTTCGACTCCGCGGAAGCCTTCCTGGCGTGGGCTGAGCGGCGGAGCGTGTCCTGTGTGCTGCTGGACATGCAGATGCCGGGCCTGGGCGGGCTGGCGCTGCAGGCGCGCCTGGCGGCGGAGGGCGAGCGCCTGCCAGTCATCTTCATCTCGTCGCGCGACGACGCGGCCTCGCGCGATCGCGCCATGGCGGCCGGGGCGCTGGCGTGCCTCGGCAAGCCGTTCGACCGCGGTCGCCTGCTGACGCTGCTCGCGCAGGCGCAGGACGGGCGCCCCGCTGACCCGGCGTGAGGGCGCACGGCGTTATACGAACGTCTAGGCGGACTATCCTCAATCGGGTCCCGACCGTCCCCAAGCGCAATGGCGGGGCGCCGCCCGGCGGCCCTAGGGTGCGATCACGATCCGGTCCCTTGCGAGAGAGCCCAGTGCCCACGTCCGACATCCAGACCCTGCTGCCCCGGTTGAGCATCCGCCAACACGAGGTGGCGCTGTGCATCCTGGCCGGTGACACGAACGCCGAGATCGGCGCCTATCTGGAGCTGTCGCGCTCGTCGGTGGAGCGGCACGTGGCGGCGGTGCTGAAGGCGGTGGGCGCGCGCAGCAAGATGGAGCTCCTGGAGGCGGAGGTGACCCGCCTGCGCGAAGGCCGCGCGGGATTGCACCAGTCGCTGCCCGCCAACGACAACTTCGGCCATGCTTGCGAACCCCTGCGGGCGGCCTGTCGCGGGGTGCCTGTGTGGTAGCGGGCGTCAGCCCCTGGCGGCCTTGAGGAACTTCACCAGCACCCGCTGACCGATCAGGAAGGGCGTGCCGTCGGCGCTGACCACGACCTCGACGACGCGGTCGTCGCTGCGTTCGGAGGGATCGTCGGACTGGAGCTTGCGGGCCCCAAACACCGCGGCGCGGCGCAGCACCTTGCCCTTGAACACGTGCGCCGGGTCGGACTCGGACAGGATCTCCACCGCCTGGCCGATGCTGACGAAGGGCACCGCCGCATCGGTCAGTTCGGCGCGGACGATGCGCGGCGTCGCCGGCTCAAGGTCGAACATGGTCGAGACGTTGAGGGTGGAGGCGCCGAGGCCGGGGTTGGCGTAGCGGCGGGCGATGCGGCCGTTGGCCGGCGCGCGGATGATGGTCAGTTCTTCGTTGTACTGGGCCTGGGCCAGGCGCGCCTGGGCCGCGGCGATGGCGGCCTGCTGGGCCTGCAGGGAGGCCTCGGCCTGGGCGATGGCGTCGCGGGCCTGATCGAGCTGCTGACCGGCGATCCAGTTGCCGGAGGCCAGGCGCGAAAGGCGGTCGTACTCCCGCTTAGCGGTGCGGATCTGGACCTGGGTGGCGGCGATCTGGGCCCTGGCGGACTGCACGTCGGCCGCCGCGGTCTGGGCGGCCAGGCGCGGCACGTCGTCCTCCTGGCGGGCCAGGATCTGGCCCTTGGTGACGGTGTCGCCCTCGTGGACATAGACCTCGCGCACCACGCCCTGGGTGCGGGCGGCGACCTGGATGACACCGCCCTCCACATCGGCCTTGCCGGCGGCGATGGCGGCGTAGGGGCTGTCGACCGGCTTGGCCGCGGCGGCGGCCACGGCCTGGCGATGCGCCTTGGCGCCGCGCAGCATGACGGCGCCGCCCGCGCCGACCGCCAGCACGACGATCACGATGATCCAGAACGACCGGCGTCGCAGGAAGCTCGGCATGGGGTCAGGCTCCGATGGGGGTCTGGGAGGCGGCGTCGGCTTGCGCGTCCGGCTCACGCCGGCGGTCGTCCAGGATGCGGCCGTCCTCGATGTGGATGACGCGGTCGGCGTAGGCTTCCAGCCGCGGGTCGTGGGTGACGCAGATCACCGCCGCGCCATGCTGCTTGGCCGCCCGGCGCAGCAGGCGGATGACGATCTGGCCGTTCTCGCCGTCGAGGGCCGACGTCGGCTCGTCGGCGAACAGCAGCTTGGGCTGCTTGGCCAGGGCGCGGGCGATGGCGATGCGCTGCTTCTCGCCGCCCGACAGTTCGGACGGGCGCTGGTGCATGCGCGGGCCCAGGCCCACCTCGGTCAGGGCGTCGACGGCCATCTGGCGGGCCAGGTCGGGCGCGTGGCCCTGGTACTTCAGCACCGTGGTCACCTGCTGCAGGGCGGTGAGGGCGCTGAACAGGTTGAAGCCCTGGAAGATGAAGCCGCAGTAGTCGAGGCGGAACTTGTCCAGCTTGCCGGACGGCAGGTCCCAGAGGCTCTGGCCCAGGGCCCGCACCTCGCCCTGGTCGGGTTTCAGGAGGCCCGAGAGAGCGGCCACCAGGGTCGACTTGCCCGAGCCCGACGGGCCCATGACCATGGTCACGTCGCCGTGGCGGGCGTCGAAGTCCACGGCCTTGAGCACCTCGATGTGGGTGCGGCCGGTCTTGAAGCGCTTGACCAGGCCCTTGGCCTCGAGCGCGACGGGAGGGGGCGCGATGGGCGGTGGGGCGACGGCGGACAGGGAGGGCGCGGTCATCGCAGCAGGTCCGCCGGCTGGCTCTTCTTGAGGATGCCCAGGCTGATGAGGCCGGAGAGGGCGGCCACCACCATCAGCATCACGGTCACCGAGATCACCGGCGAGGGCCGGAACACCATCGGCAGGCCGGCGGCGGCGGCCAGCATGGCGATCAGGGTGGTGAGGACGGCGGTCATGGCCACCCCGGCGACCCCGACCCACAGGGACATCTCCACCACGATCATGCGCAGCGAGCCCATGGAGACGCCCAGCGCGCGCAGGGAGGCGAACTCCTTGATGCTGGCCAGGATCGCCCCGCGCAGGGTCATGGAGGTGATCAGGATGCCGATCGCCCCGCCCAGGAAGACGCAGAAGCCCAGCAGGATGCCGATGATCTGCTCCTTCATGATGGTGGCCTCGTTGGCCTTGGCCAGCTCGTCGCGGGTCCAGGCGCGGTAGGCCTTGCCGGAGGCGGCGTTGAGCTGGTCGCGGACGATCTCGGCGCGGGCGGGGTCCTTGATGCGCACCATCAGGGGGCCGGACCTCGGGCCGGAATCGGCCATGCCGAGGCGGCGCAGGGTGTCGCGGCTCATCACCACGTCGACGTTGTTGATGTTGGGATAGCCGGTCAGGACGCCGCGCAGATAGACGGTGTGGCCGTTGAGCGAGGCCTTGTCGCCCACCTTGACCCCCAGGCGGGGCAAGGCGGTTCGGTCGACCACCACGGCGCCCGGCTCGGTGAGGGCCAGGCGGATGGACTCCGGATAGTCGGTCGGCAGGGTGACGGCGCCGGGCCGGGTGTCGACCACATTGATGCCGACGAAGGTGGTGACCTGCTTCTGGCCGGGGCCCGGCGTGTTGACCCACTGGGCGCCGCGCCCTTCCAGGGTGCCGACCTCGACCACGTCGGGGTTGAGGTAGATCAGCGGCTTGATGCGCACCGGCAGGCCGTTACTGGAATTGACCAGGCTCTCGGACTTCGGGGCCAGGATCATGATGTCGGCGCGCGAGCGCTCGATGGTCGCGGTGGCGCCTTTGACGATGCCGGCGAAGAGGCCGATCAGGGCCAGGACCAGCAGGCCCGCGCACGCCAGGGCGATGATCGCCGCCAGATATCGCCGCCATTCATAGATCAAGGTCGCCAGGGCCAGCGACATGAGCCACCCCCGTTTGCGACCCCAGGTGGCGGGATAGCCGCCCTGCGTGGGGGACCCCAGTTAAATCGCGGTAAGCTGTCGCGCCCGCCTTGGCCCTGATCGTTCGATGGCGCACAATCGGTTTCGAGGAAACGCAAGCAAGGTCCGCCCACGGGCAAGATGTTCAAGTTCGTCACGGCGGCCCTGGCCGCCCTCCTGGCCCTGCCGATCGCCCTGGCCGCCCATGCGGAAGAAGGGATGTGGACCTACGATGACTTCCCCAGCACGCAGGTGGAGCAGACCCTGGGCGTGCGCGTCGATCGCGCCTGGCTCGACCATATCCAGGCCGCCTCGGTTCGCCTGACCACGGGCTGTTCGGCGGCGGTGGTCTCGC
This sequence comes from Pseudomonadota bacterium, assembly GCA_018241335.1. GTDB lineage: Bacteria > Pseudomonadota > Alphaproteobacteria > Caulobacterales > Caulobacteraceae > Acaudatibacter. The sequence goes on along the minus strand of JAFEEA010000066.1, from coordinate 12,994 downwards.
CCGACGGCCTGGCGCTCAGCAACCACCACTGTGTGATGCCCTGCGCCCACGACCTGTCCGGGCCGGGGACCGACTATGTCCGCGACGGCTTCCTGACCGACGCCCGCGCCGAGGAGCGCAAGTGCCCGGGCATGCAGGCCGAGGTGCTGATGGGCATCACCGACGTCACCGCCCAGGTGTTCGCCGCCTCGGCCGGCAAGTTCGGGGAGGACTACGTCGTGGCGCGCGAGGCGGCCATGTCCGGCGCCGAGCGGGCCCTCTGCGGTGGCGATCCGCGCCTGCGCTGCCAGGTGATCAGCTTTTTCCGCGGCGGCCAGTTCAAGGTCTACAAGTATCACAAGTACTCGGACGTCCGGCTGGTGTTCGCGCCCGAGTTCGCGGCCTCGTTCTTCGGCGGCGATCCCGACAATTTCAACTTTCCCCGCTTCGCCTTCGATTGCGCCTTCCTGCGCCTCTACGAGGACGGCAAGCCCGCCCGCACCCAGGACTTCCTGACCTGGGGATCGGGACCGCCGCAGGACGGCGAGGCGGTGTTCGTGTCCGGCAACCCCGGCGCCAGCGAGCGCCAGTTCACGGTGGCGCAGCTGGAGAGCCTGCGCGACGTGAACCTGCCCATCGCCGCCCTCCAGCGTTCGGAGCTGCGCGGGCGGCTGATCCAGTTCGCCGAGCAGAGCCCCGAGAACCGCCGCATCAGCACCGACCAGCTGTTCGGCCAGGAGAACGCCTTCAAGGTCTTCTACGGACGCCAGCTCGCCCTGGTGGATCCCGACTTCATGGCCGCGCGGCGCAAGGACGAGGCCGAGCTGAAGGCCAAGCTGGCCGCCGATCCCAAGCTGGCGGCCCAGATCGGCGACCCCTGGGGCGAGATCGAGAAGCTGCAGAAGGCCTATGCGGAGCAGTATGTGGTCTGGAGGCAGCTGGAGGGCGCGGCGGGCGGCGGCTCGGAGCTCTATCGCTACGCCCGCACCCTGGTGCGCGGCGCCCTGGAGCGGCCCAAGCCCACCACCCAGCGCCTGCCCGAGTTCGCCGACTCGCGCCTGCCCCTGGTGGAAAAGACCCTGTTCGACCAGGCGGCGGTCGAGCCGGGGCTGGAGACGCTGTACCTCGAGTTCTGGCTCTCCAAGACGCGCGAATACCTGGGCGCCGACAGCCCTGCGACGGTGATGGTGCTGGGCAAGGAGAGCCCCGAGGGCCTGGCGCGGCGGCTGGTGGCGGGCTCGAAGCTGGCCGACCCGGCGGTGCGGCGGGCGCTGTGGGCCGGGGGGCTGCCGGCCATAGCCGCCTCAACCGACCCGATGATCCAGTTCGTGCTGCGCACCGATCCGGTCTCGCGCGCCGCGCGCCAGCTCTGGGAAGAGGAAGTGGCCGGGCCGATCGACCGGGCCAGCGAGCGGATCGCACGGGTGCGCTTCGCCTTCTATGGGCCGAACATCTATCCGGACGCGACCTTCTCGCTGCGCCTGAGCTACGGGAAGGTGGCCGGCTGGACCTACAAGGGCGAGCAGATCGCCCCCTTCACCACCTTCGCCGGACTCTACGACCGGGCCACGGGGGCCGAGCCCTTCCGCCTGTCGCCGCGCTGGGAGGCGGCGCGGGGCAAGCTGGACCCCGCCGTGGTGTTCAACTTCGCCACCACCAACGACATCCTGGGCGGCAACTCCGGCTCGCCGGTGGTGGACGCCAGGGGCCAGATCATCGGCGACGCCTTCGACGGCAACATCCACTCCATCGCCGGCGACTTCGTCTACGACGGCGCCCTGAACCGCACCGTCGCCCTGACCACCGACGCCATCACCGAGGCCCTGACCAAGGTCTACGGCCGCGGGGCGCTGGTGAAGGAGCTGACGGGGCGCTGAGGGGGGGCTCTCCCTGGAGCCAGCCCACCCAATTGGAACCAGCCCTTTCCCCCCAACCCGCTCACCCCGGCGAAGGCCGGGGCCCAGGGAAGCCTCTCCGCCGCCGAAAATGCGGACGCTGAGGACCGGGCCGGTGGAAACCTGAGAGGCCAACCTGGGCCCCGGCCTTCGCCGGGGTGAGCGGGTAGGGAAGGGACGCGCTCGACCCACGCTTCGCCGTCGCAATCACCGCGCCGCAATCGCGCCCAATGCCTTAACGCGGCCCCGCACCCGCGTTGGGAATGGACCAAGTTTCGCATTCCTCGGGGCCGCGCCGCCCTTGTCCCGGCGCCCGCGGCTCGGTGATCCGCGGCCACTTGAGGAACAACACAATGAGCATATCCTCAATCAATGTCTCGACCCTGCTGCAGCAAATGCAGCAGTCGTTGTTCAGCTCTTTGGACAAGAACGCGGACGGCGTTCTCTCTCAGAGTGAGTTTCAGTCGATCGGGCAGAATGTTCCCGGCTCGGCAAATACTGCTGCGTCATCGGCGTCGACCAGCACCTCCACGGTGCAGGCGACGTCGCTGGCGGTCTCCGCGCAGAGTTTCAGCAATGAAATCCTGAAATCACTGCTGTCGCTGCAGAGCGTCGGGACGTCCAGTCTTGGCCAGGGCCCGTGCCTCAGCCAGAACAGCGACGCCCTGACCAGCTTCGATCCCGCCTCGGCGGCGTCGAGCCTGGAGCAGAGCTACGGGACCGACGGCTCGATGACGCAGAGCCAGTTCGAGAGCGCCTACCAGAGCCTGGGCGACGGACGCGTGGGCCACCACGGCCACCATCACGGCCCGCCGCCCCCGCCGCCGCCGGACGCCACGGACTCCGGCCAGTCGACCGACACCCTGAGCTCGACGTCCCAGAACTCTACGTCTCAGGCGGACGCCGCGTTCACGGCGGCCGACAGCGACGGCGACGGCAAGCTCTCCACCGCGGAGCTCACCAGCTACCTGACCTCACAGCAGCAGGTAGCGCAGCAGGGGGTGGCCCAGTACCAGGCGGCCAGTTCGCTGATCAGCGGGTTCATGAGCGACCTGCTGGCGGCGTTGAAGGACGCCTCGACCACCACGGCCTCGACTTCCGCCACAACCACCACGGCGGTCACGGCCTGACCTCGACGGGCCGGGGGTTCGCCTCCGGCCCGATTTTCTTTCGGGCGCGGCGCTGCCAAAGTGGCGCTTGAAGAGAGGCGCCCGATGTCTATTCCCCGATCCCGGCTCGCCGGCCTGGCCGCCGGCGCCGTGCTGGCCCTGGCCCCAGCCGCCCACGCCAACGACTCCAGCGCCGAGCTGAAATCCGGCGGCCTGGTGCTGACCCGCGACCCGGCTATCGAGATGCGCTCGGAGGACCTCTACATCTCGGCCAAGCAGGTGCGGGTGCGCTACCGCTTCGCCAACACCTCGGCCAAGCCCGTGACCATCCTGGTCGCCTTCCCGATGCCCGACATCACCATCGAGGGCGAGGACGACAACATCTCGGTGCCCACCGAGGACCCGCGCAACTTCCTGGCCTTCTCGACCACCGTCGACGGCCGCCCCGTGCAGGCCCAGGTCGAGCAGAAGGTGTTCGCCAAGGGGGTGGACCAGACCGCCTATCTGCGCGCGCTCGGCGTGCCGCTGGCCCCGCACCTGCAGTCGACCAACAAGATCCTGGACGCCCTGCCCAAGGCCAAGAAGGACGAGGTCATCCGCCTCGGGCTCGGCCAGATCATGGAGTACGACGCCGGCAAGGGGTGGGAGCGCCACCTCTATGCGACCTGGACGCTGAAGACGACCTACTGGTGGCGCCAGACCTTTCCGGCCGGCCGCGAGGTGACGGTGGAGCACCGCTACAGGCCCTCGGTCGGCGAGACGGCGGGGACGTCGTGGGGGGCGTCCTACTTCCCGTCCGATCCCAGCTACGCGGCCCAGCGCGCGCACTATTGCGTGGACGACGGCTTCCTGGCGGCGATCAAGGCCACGCCGCACCGCGCCGACGTGGAGTTCGCGCCCTACACCGAGCAGCGGATCGAATACATCCTGACCACCGGGGCCAACTGGAAGGCGCCGATCGGCGATTTCCGGATGGTGATCGACAAGGGCGACGCCTCGTCCCTGGTCAGCTTCTGCGGCGAGGGCGTGCGCAAGATCGGTCCGACCCAGTTCGAGGTCCGCTACCACGACTTCACGCCGCGGCGGGAGGTGTCGGTGCTGATCCTCAAGCGGATGACGGGGGCGACGCCGTAGGCGGCGGGATCAGGGCGTGGCGATCACCAGGGGGGTCGAGCCGCTGTCGGAGAAGTGCCGGTTGAGATCGGTCTGGACGAGGATCGCGCCGGGGGCGGGGCGGGTCACGCGCAGGTCGCTGAGCCAGGACCAGTCGCCCAGGGCGAAGGTCTGCTGGCCCTTGGGCGACAGGCGGTAGAGCGCCTTGGCGCTGACCGCCCAGACGGCGTCGCCGTCGGCCGCGATGCCGTAGAACGGCTCGGAGGATCCGGCCGCGGCGTGGTCCAGCACCGTCGTCTCGGCGTCACCGCAGAGGCGCACCAGGCGCCCGCTGGCGCCCGCCTGCACGAGGCCATAGGCGCCCAGGACGCAGTCGGCATGCTGGGGGTCGGCGGCGAGGCCGGTGACGGGCAGGGTGGTCCTGGTCACGGCGGCGCCGGAGCGCGTGTCGATCCGCTCCAGCCGTCCGCCGCCCTTGCCCGCGTTCCAGCCGACATAGATGGTCGAGCCGTCGCTGGTGGCGGCCAGGCTCATCACCGCGGGCGGCGGCGGGGACGCCTCGCGCCGCAGCCGGGTCTCGCGCCAGCGCGAGGAATTGCGGTCCAGGGTCCAGAGCTTGGTGCGCCCGACGAGGCGCGGCCCGGACGCCGACATGGCCAGGCCCTGCGGCCCCTCGGCGGTCGCCGCCAGCAGGGGCGGCAGCTCGAACATCCGCGAGCCCTTGACCACATAGATGCTGTAGCGGGACTGGGCGGGGGTGGGGGCCGGCAGGTCGGCGCGGCGGCGCAGGGCCCAGACCTCGCCCTTCCACTTGGCGACGTCCATCAGGCCGTTGGGAATCTCCACGTGCCGGATGCCGGTGGTCTCGTCGATGGCCACCAGGGCGCCGAAGCTGGAGATCCACAGCTTGCCGCCGCTGGCCACGCCGGCGCGCACGTCCTTGCCGACCAGGCCGTCCGCGCCCGGATCGTTGGCGGCGGCCAAGGCCGGCGTCAGGCTGAGCAGCAAGGCGGCGGCGAGGCCCAGGCGTCGATCGGTCATTCGTCCTCGTCACGGCCACAGCGCCCGGATGGCTCCTCCTGGCATGAGGAAGGTGGCGAGGCTAGGGCGCCGCGTTGTGCGAACACCCCGGAAATGGCGCGCGCCCTTGCGCCGGGGCGCGCGTTCGGGATCAATCGTGCCTCGCCGCGATTTGGGGCGGAGTCGGGGGACGCATGTTCGAGCTTCAGAACGCCCAGAGCCTGGTGGGCATCGCCTTCGTCATCGGCCTTTGCTGGGTCCTGTCGGAAGCGCGGGGGCGGTTTCCATGGAAGCTGGCCATCGGCGCCATCGTGGTCCAGGCGGCGATGGTGGGGCTGCTGTTCGGCCTGCCGGCCTCGCGCGGGGCCCTGCTGGGCGTCGGCCAGGCGGTGGACGGCCTGTCGGCCAGCACCCAGGCGGGGGTGCGATTCGTCTTCGGCTTCCTGGCCGGGGGCGACGCCCAGCCGTTCACGGTGACCGACCCGGGCTCGCTGTTCGTGTTCGCATTTCGGGTGCTGCCGGTGATCCTGGTGATCTGCGCCCTGTCTGCGTTGCTGTGGCACTGGCGCATCCTGCGCTGGATCACCCAGCTGTTCGGCATCCTCTTCGAGCGGACCATGGGGCTGCGCGGCGCCCCGGCGCTGGCCACCGCCGCCACCGTGTTCATGGGCCAGGTGGAGGGGCCGATCTTTATCCGCAGCTACCTGGCGACCCTGTCGCGGTCCGAGCTGTTCATGCTGATCGCGGTGGGGATGAGCTGCGTCTCGGGCTCGACCATGGTGGCCTATGCGACGATCCTGAAGTCGGTGCTGCCCAACGCTGCGGCCCACGTGCTGACCGCCTCGCTGATCAGCGCCCCGGCCGGCATCCTCCTGGCCCGCATCCTGGTGCCGCGCGACCCCGACGCGGAGAAGCCCCAGGCCATGGATCCCGGCGCGGCCAAGGTTTACGAGAGCTCCATCGACGCCCTGATCAAGGGCACGGGCGACGGCCTGCAGATCGTGCTCAACGTCGCCGCCACCCTGATCGTGTTCGTCTCGCTGATCGCCATGGTGGATGGCCTGCTGGCCCTGGCGCCCAACCTTGGCGGCGCGCCGATGAGCGTCGAGCGCGGCCTGGGCGTGATCTTCGCGCCGCTGGCCTGGGCCCTCGGTGTCACCTGGAAGGAGGCGCCGGCCGCCGGCTCCCTGCTGGGGGTCAAGCTGGTGCTGACCGAGTTCACGGCCTTCATCGACCTGTCCAAGATGCCCGCGGCGGTGATTTCGGACCGCACGCGGGTGATCATGACCTACGCCCTGTGCGGCTTCGCCAACATCGCCTCGGTGGGGATCAACGTGGCCGGCTATTCGGTGCTGGTGCCCGAGCGGCGCAAGGAAGTCATGGGCATGGTCTGGAAGGCGATGATGGCCGGGTTCCTGGCCACTTGCATGACCGCCTCGGTCGTGGGCCTTCTGCCGGCCTCGCTGTTCGGCCAATAGGCCGGGGCCAAATCGGAAGGATCGATTCTTGAAGCTGTACGACAACCGCAGGGCGCCCAATCCTCGGCGCGTGCGCTGGTTCCTGGCCGAGAAGGGCGCCGCCGCCGAGGCGGGCGTCGAGATCGTGCCCATCGACTTCTTCGCCGGCGACCACAAGACGCCGGAGTACGTCGCCCGCGCCGGCATCGCCCAGGCGCCGGCCCTGACCCTGGACGACGGGACCACGATCACCGAGTCCCTGGCCATCTGCCGCTATCTGGAGAGCCTCTACCCCGAGCCCAACATGTTCGGCCGCGACGCCAAGGAGATCGCGGTCATCGAGATGTGGACGCGCCGGGCCGAGATGATGGCGGCGATCCCCCTGATGCTGGCCGTTCGCCACGGCCATCCGGCCCTGGCCGCCCTGGAGACCCAGGTTCCCGCCGTGGCCGACAACAACCTCCAGGGGGCCGAACGCTCCATGGCCTTCTTCGACAGGCGCCTGGGCGCTAGCGAATGGCTGGCCGGCGATCGCATCACCATCGCCGACGGGGTCCTGTTCATCGGCATGGATTTCGCCCGCATGGTGAAGTTCGCGCCCGCGCCCGAGCACAAGAACATCGCCCGCTGGCTGACCGCCATGCGCGCGCGGCCCTCCGCGACGGCGGGGACGTGATGGCGAGGACAGTCTTCACGGCCGGGGCGATGGCCCTGGCGATGCTGGGCGCCGCCCTGGCGCAGCCCGCCACCAAGCCCATGTCTCCGCCGGCGACGACGCCCGCGCCCGCCGCGCCCGAGCCGCCCGTCGAGACGGTTCTGGTGGGCCCGACGGGCAAGACGCTGAAGATCACGCCCGAAGTCCTGGCCGGCCTCGACCGTGAGCAGGCGACGATGGTCAACCACAGCCAGCCGCACACCTACGAGGGGGTGCGCCTGACCGAGCTGCTGCGCCTGGTGGACGCCCCCACGGGCGCGCGAGTCCATGCCGAGGCGGTGAAGGACTTCCTGGTGGTCACGGGCGGCGACGGCTTCCGGGCGGTGCTGTCCCTGGCCGAGACCGACGGCAGCGTGCAGGCCCATCCGGTGATCCTGGCCGACCGCATGGACGGCGCCCCCCTGACCGCCCATGACGCGCCCTATCGCCTGGTGGTCGACGGCGACAAGAAGCCGTCCCGCAGCGTCTATGCGGTGACGCGGATCGAGGTGCGGGTATTGCCGTAAGGGGCGGATCGAGGGCTGCGAAGTTGGTTCGGCCGCCTTACGCCCCCTCCGTCACGTCGGGCTTTCGCCCGCCGCGCCACCTCCCCCGCTTCGCCCTGAAGGGCTCGCATGGGAGGAGGGATGATCGCGCGATCTTCTCCTCCCACGCCCAACGCGGCGGGGGAGGGGGACCATTCGGCGAGCCGCCGAATGGTGGAGGGGGCGCAAAGCCCTCGATCCTGCTCCCCCCTATCCGACCCCCATCCAGTCCAGGATCTCGGCGTTGATCTCGCGCGGGTAGGTGTGGCTGAGATCGGCGATCTCGCGGTAGGTGACGGCCGCGCCGGCGGCCTCCAGGGCCTCGCGGGCCTCGCGGGCCATGTCGACGGGGAACATCCAGTCCAGGGCCCCGTGGGTCAGGAAGATCGGCAGGCCGGTCATCCGCTCGGGATCGGCCATCTCGGCCAGGAAGGGATGGAAGGCGGCCGAGATCGGGGCCAGGTGGGTGAAGGGCGAGGCCGCCTCCAGGCCGCTGACATAGGTGAAGGTGCCGCCGTCGCTCATGCCCGTGAGCAGCATCCTGGCCGGATCGACGCTCCACCGCCCGCGCACCTCGTGCAGGATGTCGTCCAGGTTGGGGGTGTCGATGTCCCGGCCGGTCAGGGCCCAGGTGTCGCCGACGGCGGTCGGCGTGACGAGGAGGGCGCCGCGAGTGCGCGCCTCGCGCAGCCAGGTCCACAGGAAGCTGCGGCCGTTGCCGCTGCCGCCGTGCAGCGCCACCACCAGCGGCCACGAGCGGTCCGGCGTGTAGTACTCGGGAACGTAGAGCGAGAAGCCGCCGCGTTCGCCCGGCTCGGCGCCGCCGTGCATGACGCCCGTGTCGGCCCGCGCCTCGGCCTGCAGCAGGCGAAGCTGAAGGTCGGCGTCGCCTCGCGCGGCGGGGTCGAGGAAGAACCGGCTGACCGGCGGCAGGCCGGAGGCCAGGGGATAGAGCGCCTCCAGGGCGCGGGGAAGGTAGCGCAGGGCGCGGAAGGCGCCGCGCAGGCCGTCGGCCTGGGTCGGGGCCGAACGCAGGGCCTCGAAGGCGGTCAATACGTCGTCGATGGCGGTTTCCAGGCGCTGGCGGACCCCGGCCAGCCGTTCCGGCCAGGCCTCCAGCCGGGGGCGCAGGGCGCGCAGGGCGTCGTCCGGCGCGCCGACGCTGGCCATCACTTCGGCAAGCCGCGGCGGGTCAAGATGGCGGCCGATGAAGGCCAGGGCCTCCAGCGACTGCAGGAGGGGCGGCAGCAGGGCCACCAGGTCGTCCAGGCCGGCGTCGTCCATTCGCGTTCTCCCGGCTCTTGCGCCCCGCCCGCGGTCCAAGCCTAGCAAAGCCGCGCGCCCGTGGGTCAAGCGATCGGCGCCCGTTGCGGTGGATCAAGGCCCATCGCCCGGCGAACAGTCATCGTCGAGGTGTCAAAACACGCGCGGAGCGGCCCGACCATGAGGACGATCGACAGGTTTGCCGTGGGCCGCTGGCTGCGCGCGCTGGTCGCGCTGCTGATTCTGGCCTGGGCGACGCCCAGCCTGGCGGCCGGCTATTGGCGCTACGCCGGCTCGGCCACGACGCCGCCGCAGTCCCAGCTCGACCAGGCCACGGCCGGCCCGGGCCGCACCTTCGAGCAGAAGGTCAACGGCGCCTTCCAGGCGGCGGGTTCCGGCGCCGGAACCTTGAACCTGTCGTTCAAGACCGATGACGTCGATCGGCGGGTGTTCCTGACCACCGTCACCTTCAGCTTCACCGCCGACGCCGACATGCGCAGCCTCACGCCGGGCCAGAAGCTTCGGTTCCATGGCGTGCTGACCACCGGCGGCAATGCGCTGGCCAAGGCGCTGCCCTCGCGGGGCAGCGGCAAGATGGCGGCCGGGAATGGCGACTATTTCCTGTCGACCGAGTCGCTGATCGACCAGCCGGCCAGCGGCGACGGCGTGTTCGAAGTCCCGCGCGGCAGCGGCCAGGGCGACAGGCTGACGATCTATGCGGCCGGCTATATCGGCTCGGCGGGCGGGCTCGGCGGCCGCCTGGAGCTCTACTACGACTGGGTCGCGGATGGCTCTGCGCCGCCGCCGGAACCGACCCGCAGCAGCGGTGGGCCGGACCGCGGCGCGGCGCGCGCCGGCGATTCCCTGGGATCGGTCTGGGACGTGGAAGAGGTGAACGGCCAATGGCGCGGAACCTGGACCCGCCGGCCGGGCACGGACATCTTCGACGCGGTGTGGCGCAACACCGCCACCGGCGGCGAGGTGCGCGACGTCATCCGCATCGCCCGCGTCTCGGGCGGCCAGGTCACCCTGTCGCGTGACGGAGTGGGCGGGACCTACACCGGCACGCTCAGCACCGACGGACGCTCGATCGCCGGCACGGCGTCCTGGTACCAGCCGGGCTGGACCTGGTCGGCCAGGATCGGCGGCGGTAGCAGCGGCTACGGCGGCCAGGCCTCCGGCGACGGCCGCCACGACGAATCCGGCGGCGATGTGGACCGCTCGGGCGGCTATGGCGACACGTCCGGCCGCGACGCCTCGGGGCGCGGGTCGTCCGGCTATTCCGACCGCGGCGACGCCGGCGAAGACCGCGGCGGCGGTTCGCCCTCGTCCGGCGGCCATGACCGCGGCGCTTCTGCCCAGCACGCCGAGCGCACCCTGATGGACAACTGGAACGCCGCCGCCTGCGGCTTCACCGACACGGCGACCCTGGATGTCTCTTCGCCGATCCACCTTAGCCGCGTCGACCTGTGGTTCAACTGGCAGGCGGGGGAGCGGTCGGTGACCTATACGGTCTCGGCCAATGGCCAGGACTTCGGCGGCGGAACCCTGACCCGCGGCGACTGCGACCCCTACCAGGGCGCCTGGTGCGTAGCGCGGGACGCCCCCGACATCGACCTTGAGCCCGGCCGCTACGAGATCCGCGCCGCCCGCGCGGGCCTCTGCCAGAACGGCGGCAGCAGTGGGGCCGGCTTCATCAAGGCCTATGGCTATGACGCCGACGACCGGTAGGCGCGCGATCTAGGCGGCCGCCTCGGCCTGCGGCAGGCGGGCCTCGCCCGCGACGGGTCCGGCGATCAGCTCCAGCGAGCGCACGCGGTCGGCCAGGGTCGGCCCGACGGCCATGACGAACAGTTCGTCCGCGCCGCTGGCCCGGGCCTTGTCGGCCAGGATGCGGCGCACCGCCGGGCCGTCGCCGGTGATGGAGCGGGCGATCACCGCATCCAGGCGCGGATCGCCGGCGAAGCGGTCCAGATAGGCCTGCGCCGCCTCCAGGCTGGCGAAGCGCTGGCGCTCGCCGGTGAGCACGGCGAGGCCGGCCGCCCGCCGGGGCGCGTCCAGGCGCTGGGCCTCGGCGTCGCCGTCGGCCGCGAAGGCGATCAGGCCCACGCCCGCGAAGGGCTCGGCGGCGAAGGGCGAGGGCTCGAAGGCCTGGCGATAGGCGGCGATGGCCGGCCCCGCGTCGGTGCGGGCGATGAACTCCGAGAACACCATGCCCACGCCCACGCGCGCGGCGAAGACCGAGCTTTCCACCGATGAGGTCAGCATGAAGAGGGCCGGGTGGCTGGGGCCGGTCGGGGAAGCGCGCACGCCGGCGGCGGGATGGTGCGGCGGGAAGGGCTCCTTGTCCGCCGCGTCCAGCAGCCAGGCGTTCAAGAGGGCGAAGTACTGCGGGAACACCTCGGAGCTCTGCGAGCGCAGCGCCGCCCCCACGCGCGCGTCGGCGCCCAGGGCCCGGCCGACGCCAAGGTCGATGCGGCCGGGGGCCAGGGCCTCGAGCTCCATGAAGGTCTCGGCGACCTTGAGCGGCGAATAGTTGGGCAGCATCACCCCGCCCGAGCCGAGGCGGATGCGACTGGTGCGCTGGCTCGCGGCGGCGATCAGGATCTCCGGGCTGGCGCTGGAGAGGGTGGCGATGGAGTGGTGCTCGGCGAACCAGATGCGGTGGTAGCCTAGCCGATCGGCGGCCTCGGCCACCGCCAAGCTGTCGCGCACGGCCCCGGCCTGGGTTCCGTCGCCGGAGATCGGCGACAGGTCGAGGACGGAGAGGCGGGCGGTCATGGGCGCACTATGGCGCGGGGCGAGGGCGGCGTAACCCCTCATCCTCCCACGCCTTCGGCGCGGGCCCCTCCTTCTCCCTCAGGGAGAAGGGAATGCTGGGAACACCTCTCCCATCGGGAGAGGGAGGAGCCCGCCGCGCAGCGGTGGGAGGGTGAGGGGGTCAGGCGCCCCGGCCTCACCCCTTCCGGCGCACCTTCTTGATGATGGCCGAATAGTTCAGCAGCGTGCGGCCGCCCGTGGTCACCTGGCCGCGGATGAAGACCAGGGAGCCGCCGGCGCGAACCACCTCGCCGCGCGATTCGATCATCTCGCCCACGCGGGCGGCGTCGATGAACTCGCAGTTCATCGAGGCGGTCACCGAACCGCCGCCATCCAGGGCCGAGCCGGCGATGGCGAAGATGGCGTAGTCGGCGAAGGTCATCAGGCAGCCGCCATGCATGAACTCGCCGCCGTTCATGTGCTTGGGCTCGGCGCGGAAGGCGCAGACCGCGCCCCCGTCCGGCTCGCGCTTCATGTAGAAGGGCCCGGCGTGCATCTCGAAGGGATCGGAGCTGGAGATGCGCCAGCCGGCCCACTCGCCCGTCTCGACCACGCCGCCCCATCCGCCGGTTGCGTCTTCGCCGTCCATGCAAACTCCCAGGTCATTGCCGCCGGCGAACGCCAACTCTAGTTTGCCGCCGAACGTGACGGCCCTTAGCGGGCCGGGGAGGGCGGATGCAAGGACGCATGCCGGCCGGGGGAATGAACTGACCATGGCGCTCGACACCGAAACCCGCGACCAGCTGATCGACACCGTCCGCCGCTTCGTCACCGAGCGGCTGCGCCCGCTGGAGGCGCAGGTGGCCGAGGACGACGCCATCCCGCCCGAGATCATCGAGGAGATGAAGGCGCTGGGCCTATACGGCCTGTCGATCCCCGAGGAATACGGCGGCCTGGACCTTTCCATGGAGGACGAGTGCCTGGTGGGCGTGGAGCTGGGCCGCACCAGCCCGGCCTTCCGCTCGGCCTTCGGCACCAACGTCGGCATCGGCAGCCAGGGCCTGGTGATGTTCGGCACGCCCGAGCAGAAGGCCAAGTGGCTGCCCGGCATCGCCTCCGGCGAACTGGTGACCTCCTTCGCCCTGACCGAGCCCGAGGC
>JAFEEA010000065.1 GCA_018241335.1 Pseudomonadota bacterium | reverse complement strand
GCGCCCGAACGGTCCCCGCCGCTGGCGGCCGTCGGCGAAGGCCTCGAGGCGCGCGGCTTCGAGGTCGCCGCTGTGGAGCCCTCAGAGGCCGAGGGCATGGCCGACGTCGTCGCCGCCCTGAGCCGCCGCGCCGATCCGCCCACCGCCGTCGTCGCCCCCGATCCGCAGGTGCGCGGCCTGGTGGCCGCCTGCGCCGCGGCGGGCCTCGGCGTTCCGGCCAACCTCAGCCTGATCTCCATCAACGATATCGGCAGCGACGCCTGGCATCGCCGTCACGGCGTCAGCGCCATGACCATCGACCCCCAGAACATGGCCGCCGCCGCCGGCGAGGCCATGCTGGCCTGGATCGGCGGGACACCACCGCCGAGGCGCCTGCGCGTCCAGGCCGCCGCCTTCCACCCCAGGGCGTCGCTGGGGGCGGCGCGCTAGGACCAGTCGACGTTCATTCCGACGTGCTCGGAGCGATGCAAGGTTCGTCCACGAACGACACGAACCACACGAACGGGTTCGTGGACCGCTCCTCTTCCCCGTCACCCCCGGTGCGTCGGGTCGATCCAGGCGACGCCTTCGGGCTTTTCCACCGGCTCGATGTCGAGGTTCACCACCACCGCCTCGTTGTCGCTGCGCACCAGAACGCACTCCAGGGTCTCGTCCGGCGAGGCGTTGATCTCCTGGTGGGGGACGAACGGCGGCACGTAGATGAAGTCGCCGGGCCCGGCCTCGGCGGTGAACTCCAGCCTTTCGCCCCAGCGCATCCTCGCCCGGCCCCTGACGATGTAGATAACGCTTTCCAGCGGCCCGTGGTGGTGGGCGCCGGTCTTGGCGTTGGCGTGGATGTGCACCGTGCCGGCCCACAGCTTCTGGGCGCCCACGCGGGCGAAGTTGATCGCCGCCGCCCGGTTCATGCCCGGCGTCTGGGGGGTGTTCGCATCGAGCTGGCCGCCGGGGATCACCCGCACGCCCGACTGGCGCCAGGCGTCCTCGGGGATGTCGTCCGGGCCGGCGGCGTGGTGGTGGTGCGGATCATCGGACATGGCGTCTGCAACTCCTCAAGGTCTCCGGCGTAGGGCCCGGCCGCCGTCCCGCCGCGTCATGGGGCATTGACGCTCGGCGGTTCCCGTCCCAGTGACGTCGCCGACATTCTGCACCGGGACCAGCCCCCATGAAACGCGCCGCCATCGTCTCCCCCATCCGCACTCCTGTCGCCAAGTTCCTGGGGGCCCTGTCCTCCATGCCGGCGGGCGAACTGGGCGCGGTGATCATCAAGGAACTGGTGGCCCGCACCAAGATCGACCCGGAGAAGATCGACGACGTCATCTTCGCCCAGGGCTACGGAAACGGCGAGGCGCCGTGCATCGCGCGCTGGTCGCTGCTGGCCGCCGACCTGCCGATCACCATCCCCGGCTACCAGCTGGACCGCCGCTGCGGCTCGGGCCTGCAGGCGGTGATCGACGCGGCCATGATGGTCCAGACCGGCGCGGCCGACGTGGTCATCGCCGGCGGCGTCGAGAGCATGAGCCAGGCCGAGTACTACACCACCGACATGCGCGGCGGCGCGCGGATGGGTTCGGTGACCCTGCACGACCGCCTGGCCCGCGGCCGGGTGATGAGCCAGCCGATCAGCCGCTTCGGGGTCATCTCCGGCATGATCGAGACGGCCGACAACCTGGCCCGCGACTACCAGATCAGCCGCGAGGAGGCCGACGAATACGCGGTCATGAGCCACCAGCGCGCCACTGCCGCCTGGGCCGCCGGCAAGTTCGACGACGAGCTGGTGCCCGTGGCCGTGCCCCAGAAGCGCGGCGACCCCGTGATGTTCGCCAAGGACGAGGGCTTCCGCCCCGACGCCACGATGGAAAGCCTCTCCAAGCTGGCGCCGATCGAGAAGGGCGGCGTGGTCACCGCCGGCAACGCCAGCCAGCAGAACGACGCCGCCGCCGCCTGCCTGGTGGTCTCGGAAGACAAGCTCGCCGAGCTCGGCCTGGAGCCCATGGGCTGGTTCGTCGGCTGGGCCGCCGCCGGCTGCGAGCCCTCGCGCATGGGCATCGGCCCGGTGCCGGCCGTGGAGCGGCTCTTCGCCCGCACCGGCATGAGCTGGGACGACATCGATCTCGTCGAGCTCAACGAGGCCTTCGCGCCCCAGGTGCTGGCGGTGCTGAAGGGCTGGGGCTGGGACGAGCGGGACCGCCTGAACGTCAACGGCTCGGGCATCAGCCTCGGCCACCCGATCGGCGCCACGGGCGGGCGGATCCTCGCCAACCTGCTGCGCGAACTGCACCGCCGGGGCGGCCGCTACGGCCTGGAGACGATGTGCATCGGCGGCGGCCAGGGCATCGCCGCGGTGTTCGAGCGGGCGTAGTCCGCACCCATCCGGTATCCCAAACCTTCCGTCACCCTCGGGCGTCAGTCCCGAGGGTCCATGATCGCGTGAGAGGACGTGGCGCGCTTCGAAGGGCGCGCCAGTCGCGAACCTCGCCGCTCTTGCGACGCTCCGCTGCCGCTCGCGAATGCGTCTCTTACGATCATGGATCCCCGGGACTGACGCCCGGGGATGACGGATGAATGTGAAGGGCGTCGCGCTCCGCCCTTCCGACCCGCCTTGCCTTCCCCCTCCCCTTGAGGCTCTCTGCGCGCCGCAAATCACGGGAGAGACGGCCATGGACCTGGGACTGAAGGGCAAGAAGGCGCTGGTCACCGGCGGCACGCGGGGGATCGGCCGGGCGATCGCCGACCTGCTGGTCGAGGAAGGCTGCGACGTCGCCGTCTGCGCACGCACTCCAGAGCAGGTCACCGAGGCGGTGGCCGACTTCAAGGCCAAGGGCGTCAAGGCGTATGGCGAGGCCTTCGACGTGGCCGACGGCGAGGCCCTGGCCGGCTTCGTCGACAAGGCCGCGGCGGCCCTGGGCGGCCTCGACGTGTTCGTCGCCAACATTTCCGGCGCCATGGGCGGCGGCAACGACCCGGCCAGCTGGCGCCACGCCGTGGAGGTCGACATCCTTTCCACCGTGCGCGGCTGCGAGGCGGCCGTGCCGCACCTGGAGAAGTCCGGCGCGGGCTCGGTGGTGGTCATCGGCACCGTCTCGGCGGTGGAGGTCTCCGGCGCCCGGCGGCCCTACAGCTCGGTCAAGGCGGCGCTGATCCCCTATGTGAAGAACCTGGCCCGCGACCTGGCGCCCAAGAACGTCCGCGCCAACCTGGTCTCGCCGGGCACCATCTATTTCAAGGGCGGCGTCTGGAACCAGATCGAGCAGGGCATGCCCGAGTTCTTCAAGGGCGCCGTGTCGCGCAACCCCATGGGCCGCATGGGCACGCCCGAGGAAGTCGCCAACGCCGCGGTGTTCCTGGCCAGCCCCCGCGCCAGCTTCGTCACCGGCGCCAACCTGGTCTGCGACGGCGCCATCACCCAGCGCGTGGGATTCTGAGCCTGACCGACGCCCCCCTCCCCGACGCCGCGCCCAGGAACTGGGTTGACCGCTACGCCCCGGCGGGACTGCGGCCGTGGCTGAAGCTCGGCCGCTTCGACCGGCCGGCGGGGATCTGGCTGCTGATGCTGCCGGGCTGGCAGGGGCTGGCCCTGGCCGCGGCCATGCGCGGCGAGTGGCCCGACCCGGTGCTGCTGGCCCTGTTCCTGGCCGGGGCGGCCCTGATGCGGGCGGCGGGCTGCGCCTACAACGACATCGTCGACGCCGACATCGACGCCAAGGTGGCCCGCACCGCCCAGCGCCCGATCCCGTCCGGCCAGATCTCCAAGCGTGGCGCCTGGGCCTTCCTGGTCGCCTGCAGCCTGGGCGGGCTGGCCATCCTGCTCAGCCTCAATTTCCTCTCGGTGCTGCTGGGGCTGATCTCGCTGGGCCTGGTGGCGGCCTACCCGTTCATGAAGCGGGTGACCTGGTGGCCGCAGGCGTGGCTGGGCCTGACCTTCAACTGGGGCGCCCTGATGGGCTTCGCCGCCGCCCAGGACGGCCAGCCCATGGCGCTGAGCCTGGCCATGCTGGCCGGCGCCTGGAGCCATGGGATCGACCTGACCCTGGCCCTGCCCAGCGGCCTCGCCTGGCCGGCCTTCCTGCTCTACGGTTCGGGCGTCTTCTGGACCCTGGGCTACGACACCATCTACGCCGTCCAGGACATCGAGGACGACGCCCTGGCGGGGGTCAAGTCCTCCGCCCGGCGCCTGGGCGACCAGGCCCCCATGGCCGTGCTGATCTTCTACATCCTGACCGCCTTCCTGGCCCTGGCGGCCTGGTGGAGCGGCCATCTCGGGCCGCTGTCCGTACCCCTGATCGCGGTCTACGCCGCCCACCTGTCGCGCCAGCCGACGCGCTTGCGCCTCGGCGACAGCGCCGGCGCCCTGGCCCTCTTCAATTCCAACAGCCTCGCCGCCCTGATCCTGTTCGCCGCCTTCGTGGCCGGGCGCTTCCAGTTCGGGTTGCTGGAGGGGCTGCGCTAGATGACGATCCCGATCAGGGTCGCGTGCCAGAACGCGTAGAAGATGAGGGCCTGTCCGGCGAAATAGAGGCCCCACACCGCCCACTGCCCCGCCAGGCCCGTGAACCGCTGCTTGAAGAGCTGGGCCGAGAGGATCCCGTCGGACGCGAAGAAGGCGAGCGCGCCCAGGGCTGCGAGCGCCAAGGACGCCGGCAACATCAGGCTCGTCGCCACCATCGCCACGATCGCCGCCACGTAGGCCGCAACCGCCGCCTTGAGCCCGCCCAAGGACCGCCAGAGCCAGGCCAGCATGCCCGCGCCGACCAGTCCGACGGCGACCATGGCCGCCACATGCGCGGCATCGGGACGCTGAAAGCCCTCGGCGGCGATCGTGGTGGCGAAAAGCGCCACATAGACGATGTGTCCAGCCAGGAAACTCGCCAGGCCGGGCGGCAGCCAGCGCTTGGGATCGCCGGCCAGGAAGGCGTCACCCAGAGCGCAGAGCGCCAGGGCGAACGTCAAGAGATGCGGTGTCCAGGCGAGCGAAGCGGCGATCGTCAGGCAGGCGACCGCGGCCGTCTTGACAAGGACTTTCGCGGCCGACGGCGGACGCCGAAAGAAGAAGAGGCCATAGGTCACGGCGAAGGCCGTCCCGGCCGCCAGCAACGCGGCGGGCGGACCGGCCAGAATCAGCATCCACATGGGGCCGAGGACGGGGCCGACGACCGTCCGGACCCCGCTCACCCTTCCCCCGCCAGCCGTTCCAGGGCGGCCTTGGCCGCGGCCTTGTGCCAGGGCTTGAGGTTGCGGGTGACGATGGCCAGGACGGCGGCGATCACCGCCGCGTCGTCGGTGTAGCCGATGGCCGGCAGGAAGTCGGGCACCGCGTCCACCGGCAGGATGAAGTAGGCCAGCGCCGCCATGATCATCGCCTTGGCGGCCGTCGGGGTCTCGCTGTCGCGCGCGCAGTACCAGACCGACAGGGCGTCCGCGGCGAACGGGATCCTGGCCGCCGCCCGTCGCAGCTTGGGCCAGAAGCCGGCGTTGACGATCCGCTCGTTGACCCGGGTCACCGCCGGGGTCAGGGCCCGCGAGGGGCTCAGCACGCCCTTGGGATCGAAACCGCCGCCATTGACGTGGGGTGACGCTTTTGAGTTGGCGCTCATGAGTCTAAACCGCCCTCCAGTTCGCCATTAGACGTCAAAACAGGGATACGTCCATGAAGCTCGATAGCTCCGTCGCCGCGGTGGTCACCGGCGGCGCCTCCGGCCTCGGCGAGGCCACCGTCCGCGCCCTGGCCGCGCAGGGCGTCAAGATCGCCATCTTCGACATGAACGAAGAGAAGGGCGAGAAGGTCGCCAAGGAAGTCGGCGGCGTGTTCTGCAAGTGCAACGTCACCTCCGACGAGGAAGTCGACGCCGCCTTCGCCAAGGCCCGCGCCGCCAACGGCCAGGAGCGCATCCTGGTCAACTGCGCCGGCACCGGCAATGCGGCGAAAACGGCCAGCCGCGACCGCAACACCGGCGAGATCAAGCACTTCCCGCTGGCCGCCTTCAACATGATCATCCAGATCAACCTGGTCGGCACCTTCCGCTGCATCGCCAAGAGCGCGGCCGGCATGCTGACCCTCGACCCGGTCGACGGCGAGCGCGGCGCCATCGTCAACACCGCCTCGGTGGCGGCGGAAGACGGCCAGATGGGCCAGGCGGCGTATTCGGCGTCCAAGGGCGGCGTGGTGGGCATGACCCTGCCGATCGCCCGCGACCTGGCCAGCGAAGGCATCCGCGTCAACACCATCCTACCGGGCATCTTCGAGACCCCGCTGATGATGGGCGCCCCGCCGCAGGTCAAGGAAGCCCTGGCCGCCTCGGTCCCCTTCCCCAAGCGCCTCGGCGCGGCCGAGGAATACGCCTCCCTGGCCCTGCAGATGGTCACCAACGGCTACTTCAACGGCGAAGACGTCCGCCTGGACGGCGCCATCCGGATGGCCCCGCGCTAAGCAAGAAGGGGCGGGGTTCCGCTGGAGCCCCCTCCACCGCTTCGCGGTCCTCCTCCCCCTAGCGGGAGAGGGGGGCTCCAGCCGGACGCCGACTGAACGAAAAAAGGCCCTGCCTCCGCCAGGAGACAGGGCCTTTGCTTTTCAGCCTCGCGTCGCCGCTACTTCGGCGGCGCCGGTCGCTGGATCTTCGGACCCAGGTTGTCCATCACCTGGCGCGCGTCGTAGCCGTGCGCGCCCTCGGGCTTGGGGCCATGGTGCATGACGATCTCGGCCTCGGCGGCGAAGCGCTCGACGGTCTGCACCGTGTCGCCCCAGAAGGGGTCGCCCCAGAACGGGTCCCAGGTCCGCCAGCCATAGCCGTGGCCATAGTAACGCCAGTAGGGCCGCCAGTAGCCCCAGCGGTAGCCGGGGCCGTAGAACGGGTCGGGCTCGAAGTAGGTGCGCCGGTCGCGGTCGGTGTGGCGGTCGGCCATCTCGAACCAGTCGTAGCCCTGCTGGGCGGTCAGCTCGGCGGCCCGGTACAGCAGGTAGGTCTCCACCGTCTCGCGCGAGGTCAGGCTGTTGCCCGAGAAGGTGACCTTGAAGTGCCCGTCGTCCAGCTTCTGGTCGGTGAAGCCGCCGGATGTGGCGTTGCCGTGCGCCAGCGGCTGGTAGGGCGTCGCCGTCTCGCACGCCGCCAGGCCCAGGGCCCCGACGCCGAGCGCCGCGATCAACGCCATCGTCCTGATCTTCATGCTCGCACCACCCTCATGGCCGCGCTCGCGCCCGGCCGGATCCCTCATGGGGATCAACGTCCCACGCCACAGTTCGTTTCGCAAACGAACCAGATCAATTTTACGGCGAAACAAGCGCCGCTTTGTTGCGCGGATGAGACGCGCAGCGCCAAGGCGGCGCTTGACCCGCGCCCCGCCAGAGGCTCTCTGGCGTCCTAAGTGATGCGCGATAAGGCGCGGGGGGATCAGCTTGACGGACGTGTCAGCGGGCGCGGGCGCCGAAGCCCGGCAAGAGACGATCCGCGGCGGCCAGATCGCCGCGGCGGTCTTGGGCAATGCGCTCGAGTTCTACGATTTCACCACCTACGCCCTGTTCGCCGTCCAGATCGGCAACGTCTTCTTCCCCTTCCACGACAGCTTCACCAAGCTGATGGCCTCGCTCCTGACCTTCGGCGTCGGCTTCGTGGCCCGGCCGGTGGGCGCCGTCGTCCTGGGGGCGTTCGGCGATCGCGCCGGCAGGCGACCGGCCATGCTGGTCAGCTTCATGCTCATGGGCCTGGGCATCCTGGGCCTGGTGCTGATCCCGCCCTATGCCGTCATCGGCCCGGCCGCCCCGGTGCTGCTGGTGGTCTGCCGCCTGGTCCAGGGTTTCGCCCTCGGCGGCGAGGTCGGGCCCACCACCGCCTTCCTGATCGAGGCCGCGCCGGCCAAGCGCCGCGCCTTCATCGGCTCGTGGCAGAGCGCCAGCCAGGCCGTCGCCTCGCTCTTCGGCGCCACCATCGGCCTTCTCATGACCCAGGCCCTGACGCATGCCCAGCTCGAGGCCTTCGGATGGCGCATCGCCTTCGGCCTCGGCGCCGTGGTCCTGCCTTTCGGCCTGATGCTGCGGCGCAGCCTGCCCGAGACCCTGCATCGCCCAGAGGCCGCCTCGGCCCTGCACCCCACCGACCACGGCGCGCTCAGCCACGCCCGCCCGATCCTGCTGGGCCTGGCCATGATCATGAGCTTCACGACGTCGACCTACGTTCTGCTCTACATGACCACCTACGCCACCCAGACCCTGCATATCGCCATCAAGGACAGCTTCGGCCCCTCGGTGGCCAACGGCTTCTCCGGCATCGTCTTCGCCCTGCTGGGCGGCTTCATGGCCGACCGCTTCGGGCGCAAGCCGGTGATGATCACGGCGCGGACGATCCTGCTGCTGGTCACCTTCCCGGCGTTCTGGCTGATCGTGCGCAACCACGACGCCGCCACCCTGACCCTCGCCACCGGCATCCTCAGCGCCTGCAGCTCCACCAGCGTCGGCGTCGCCCTGGTCGCGCTCACCGAGTCCCTGCGCAAGGACGTGCGCTCCACGGGCCTGGCCGTGGTCTACGCCATCGGCGTCACCGTCTTCGGCGGCGCGGCGCAGCCACTGATCACCGAGGTCATCAAGCGCACCGGCGACGCCATGGCCCCCGCCTGGTACCTGATGGCCGCCGCCGCCGTCGGCATCGTGGCCATGAGCTTCCTCAAGGAAACCCACCCCGAGCGCATCGAAGGCGCCCGGGCCCTCATCGAGACGGCCTGAAGACCGTCCGACCTCTCCAGCCAGAAGGAACATCCATGTTCTCGCACATCATGATCGGGACCAACGACCTGGACCGCGCCAAGTCGTTCTATGACGCCCTGCTGGGCACGCTGGGCGTGCCGCCGGCCCGGGTCGACGGCCACCGCATCTTCTACATGACCCCGACCGGCATCTTCTCGGTGTCCAAGCCGATCAACGGCGAGCCGGCCACCTGCGCCAACGGGGGCACCATCGGCTTCGCCTGCGCCTCGCCGGGCCAGGCCGACGCCTGGCACGCGGCGGGCCTGGCCGCCGGCGGGACCACCTGCGAGGATCCGCCCGGCGTGCGCGAAGGCGCCACCGGCAAGCTCTACCTTGCCTACCTGCGCGATCCGGACGGCAACAAGCTGTGCGGCCTGCACCGCATGGCGGCCTAGACTTCGACGGCGGTCCCGCCGGGACCCGGTCCCGGGGTCCGGCGGGCGCGGCTCAACTTCCCGACAGGTCGATGGCCTTTTCCCGGCCCGTCATCCGCCAGCGCGAGACGATGGCGTCCAGGGCCGCGCGGTCCATGCCGCCCTGGTCGGGCTTTTCCGAATAGCCGAGGCTCATGTTGTGCGGCAGGCTTTCGCGGCCCAGGTCGTCGATGCGGATGCGCATCGGCATGGCCGTGCCCTGGCCCAGGATCAGCGCCTCGCGATCGCCCAGCAGCGGCAGGAAGTCGATCAGGTCGACCATGCCTTCATAGGTGCTTCCGCGGATCACCTGCTGGTCCTTCTCGCTGGCGAGGCGCAGGGCGATGGCGGTGCTGCACTGGGAGAGGATGGTGGCGTCGAGCTCCGACGGACGCTGCGTCACAAGGCCCAGCGAGATGCCGTACTTTCGGCCCTCCTTGGCGATGCGCCCCAGGGCCGTGCGGGTCGGCATGAAGGTCTCCGCCCCGTTGGCCGGCACATAGCGGTGCGCCTCCTCGCAGACGATCAGCATCGGCAGGGCGCCCTTGCTCCACACCGCCAGCTCGAAAGCCAGTCGCGAGACCACCGAGATCACCACGTCCAGGATCTCGTGCGGGACCGTCGACAGGTCGATGACGCTGATCGGCCGGCCGTTGTTGGGGATGCGGAACAGGCGGCTCAGCACGTCGGTCATGGTGTCCTCGACCGTCAGGCTGCCGAACATGAAGTTGTAGCGGTGGTCGATCGCCAGGGTCTCCAGCCGCGCCTTCAGGCGGCGGTAGGGCGCGATCATCCGGGTGCGTTCCAGCTTGCCCAGCTCGTTGTCGATGAAGGCGATGACGTCCGAGACGCGGAACGGGGCCGGGGTGTCGGCGGTGATCACCATGTTCTCGGTCAGCTTGCGCGCCAGCAGCGAGCTGCGCCCCGCGGCCGCCTCGGCGTAGCGTTTCTTGGCGAACAGCACCCCGTCGTTGAGGATCTCGACCTCTTCGTCCTTGTAGTGGCCGTCCTCGCTGGTCAGGGCCGCGCACAGCTCGCGGAAATTCAGCATCCAGAGCGGCAGGTTGAAGTTTTCCAGCGTAATGCGCTCGACGAGGTCGCCGAAGGCTCCGGAGTATTCGTTGTGCACGTCCAGGATGACGATGTGCGCGCTCTTTCGGACCTCCAGCAGGCGATGCAGGATGCAGGTCAGGGCCGAGGACTTGCCCGAGCCGGTGCTGCCCACGACGATGAAATGCTTTTGCAGCAGCTCGTCCACCATCAGCCGCGCGGGTACGGCGTCGTCCTGATAGAGCGAGCCGATCTTGATGCTGTGCTTGGCCGTGGGCGCGAAGATGCAGGCCAGGTCGTGGCGGTCGGACAGGGCGACCGGGTCGCCGAGGCTGGGCAGGGTGGCGACGCCCCGCCGGAAGACCGGCTCGCCGGCGCCTTCCACGGTGATCTGGCCGGTCAGGTTGATCTCGATCAGGCCGATGTCATAGGTCTTGCCGCCCATTTCCGGCATCGGGGCGCTGATCGCCGAGATCAGGCCGATCACGGCCGCCCCGGGGACCTGGATGCGCACCACCCCGCCCACCTGCACGCGCGGGTCCTTGGCCCTCGCCTGGGCGTCGTCCGAGCGCTCCAGCACCGCCACCGCGTGCGAGCCGGACACCGACACCACGTGGCCGATGCGCACCCGGTCGCTGGCGGGGGCGGTGGCGAAGCCGTCGCTGGCGTCCCAGGCGTCGGGATCGGCGGTGCGCGCGGAGGCGAGAGCGGGCTGGGTCATTGGGGGATGTCCTTCGCCGAATGGGCCGCCTTGCGGGGCCGGCGCCGTTCGCCGCCGCCGCCGCGCGCCACCGCGCCGCCCGGCGCCGGCAGGGTGAGGACCGCGGTGGTCCCCACGCCCGGTTCACTTTCGAGATAGAGGTCGCCGCCGTGCTGGCGCGCCAGGCCGAGCGCGATGGGCAGGCCCAGGCCCGTGCCCTCCTGGCTCCGCGACAGGTGCGACTGGACCTGTCCGAAGGGGCTGAGCGCGATGGCGATGTCGTCCTTCGACATGCCGATGCCCTGGTCGACCACGCAGATGGTCGCCCCGCCATCCTTGTTGCCGCGCGCCACCAGCATGATGCGGCCGCGCTCGGGGGTGAACTTGCTGGCGTTGGAGAGCAGGTTGATCAGGATCTGCTTGATCCGACGGCCGTCCAGCGACAGGCGCGGGATGCGGGCCTGGATGCGCGGCTCCAGGATCTGGTGCTTGTCCCCGATGCGCTGGGCCACCAGCGGCAGGCATTCCTCGATCAGCTTGGCGATCGAGCAAGGCTGACGCTCCAGGGTGAAGGCGCCGCTCTCGATCTTGGACATGTCCAGGATGTCGGAGACCACTTCCAGCAGATGCCGGCCGGCGTCGCCGATGTAGCCGGCGTAGTCGGCGCTCTTGGCGGCGAGGTCCTCGCCGGGCTTCAGCGTCCGGATCAGGTCCGAAAAGCCGATGATGGCGTTCAGCGGCGTGCGCAACTCGTGGCTCATCGTGCCCAGCAGGGCCGACTTGGCGCGGTTGGCCAGGTCGGACTCCGCCTTGGCCGCGGCCATCGCCATCTCGGTGTGACGGCGCAGGGCCAGCTCGCCCATGGTCTCCGAGTAGCGGGCCAGGGCCGAACGGCGCTCACGCGTGGCGATGCGGGTCAGCATGCCGTCGACGCCCCCGCCGGGGCGGGCGGGCCGCCGCCGTCCGCCGTCAGCCGCTCGATGGCGCCGAACAGAGCCTCGTCGCCCACCGGTTTGGTCAGGAAGTCGTCGGCGCCGGCCGCCAGGCCCTCCTCGCGGTCGCTCGGCTTGTCGAGGGCCGTCACCAGCACCACGGGCAGGTCCCGCGTCTTGGCGCCCGCGCGCAGCCGCCTGCATACCTCGTAGCCGTCCATGCCCGGCATCATCACGTCCAGCAGCACGATATCCGGCTGGCGCGCGGCGACCTTGGCCAGGGCTTCGGCGCCGCTGGACGCCGTCTCCACCGCATAGGCGGCGACCTGCAGGCGCGCCTCCAGCAATTTTACGTTGAGAATATTGTCATCCACGACCAATACATGTCCCATCGTGGCGATCCTTCAGCATCCGACGGGGGCGACGTCTTCTGAGCGCCCCCGAATGCTCTCGTCATGCGTCCCTCGGCCAGTCCAATACTGGCGCGTGTCGCCTGGCAGGATGAATGTCACATCTTATCGGCGGCTTAAGCCCCCGGCCCGGCGGCCGCCTTTCGACGAACGTCGTTCCTCGAAATGGGTAATCGCGCCCCGATACGCTCGATCAGCTTGATTCCACGATTCCGGCGAAGGCCCCGACGATGCGTGGATGGGGGAGACGGCGCAGGTTCCGCTCAACCCAACCGTTCCGAACAAATATTAACAACCAAAATCGCGAGCCGTTATGAGAGTTTTGCCGCCACCACGTGCGTGAAAACCTAACGATCACCTGACAGTTGAGTACAGTTCCGACCACACTCGCGCGTAAGTCCGTATACGGCGCATTTTTAACTCAAAATTAGGGGTCGCCCCCGAAACCGTCGCCCCCGTTACGGGTCTATCGGCACAACACGAGCCGATTCACACAAAGGGGAACCACAATGAAGAAGCTCATGCTCGCCATGTCCGCCGCGATCCTCGCCGCGCCGCTGGCCGCCAACGCCGCGACCGCCAGCTGGACCGGCCCCTACGTCGGGATCAACGCCGGCTATGGCCTCGGCGCCACCTCGATCGACGACCAGGACTGCAACATCTCCTGCAGCTCGCAACACTTCACGCCGTCGGGCTTCACCATCGGCGGCGGCGCCGGCTACAACTACCAGCTCGGCTCGGCGTTGATCGGCGTCGAAGGCGACTACAACTACATCCACGCCAAGACCCACGTGACCAGCGACTGGCCGTCGATCTACGACATCAACACCAAGTCGTACGGCACCATCCGCGCCCGCGCGGGCCTGGCCATGGACCGCACCCTGGTCTACGCCACGGCCGGCCTCGGCATCGTCAATCAGGACGTGACGGCCCTCGAGCCCAACTCCAATCCCGCCCTGACGCCGCGCTACGGCTTCACGCGCAACGCCACGGACGTGGGCCTGGCCGCCGGCGTCGGCGCCGAGTACCAGGAATCGGCCCACCTGCGCCTGAAGCTCGAGTACCTGTACGTCGGCCTGCCGGCCAAGACCGGTATCCAGGACCAGTACACCTGCACGACCCACACCTACTGCAACTATGGGGTCAAGTCGGACATCAACCTGGTCCGCGTCGGCCTGAACTACGCGTTCTAAGATCCGCGGCCGGGAACGGCGCCGCGCGCCGCTTCCCGCGCCCGTCTTGGCTGGGGGCCCGGCCGATCCGTCGGCCGGGCCTTTTCAGTGCGCCGCGCCGATCTCCTGGGCCACGTTCAGCCGCGCTGGCGAGACGAGGCCCTGGGCGCTCACCGTCACCGAATGGATCACCGCGTCGATCTCGGCGCGCCAGAAATCCAGGAACTTGTGCACCCGGGGAAAGCCGGGCGCGAAATCCAGCGTCTGCCACAGGAAGCGCTGCAGCAGCGCCGGATGGTCGGGCATGTAGTAGAGCACCTCGGCCGTGGTCAGGCGTTCACCGCCGAGCTGGCGCACGAGATCGGACTGGGTCATGGCGTAGCCCCCGCGGCCGGCGACCGGATTGCCGCCGGCTCGCGAGGTTAACGGTCCGCCCCGATTCGTAAAACTGTCGTAAATACAGAGACTTGGCAGCCGCTCGCCAAGACTGCTGACAAGTCAGATGCCGTTCTGGACCGCCATCCAGATGATCTTGCCCAGGGCGCCGAACAGCAGCACCCCGGTCGCCAGCGCCTGGATGCCGAAGCCGGTGCTGCGCGAGGCCGCCGCCTTGGAATAGCCGGTCATGTAGAGCACCCGGCCCACGATCCACACCACGCCGACGCCCGCCGCCACGAGGTCGTTGTTCCACGCGATGGCGAACAGCCAAAGGGCCGGCAGGAAGATGGGCAGCCACTCCAGGGTGTTGGCGTGGACGCGGAACACCCGCTCGAAGTCCGGATGGCCGCTGGTCGCCGGCGCCTCGACCTTGTAGAGGCCCCGCGCCTGGCCGACCCGCAGGCCCATGAAGAAATAGAGCAGCAACGCCAGAAGCGTCACGATCGCCACGAGGCTGTGCATATCGGTTCTCTCCCCCGCCGGGCGTCGTTCGCGCCCGCGCCGGCCGGGACGGTCGCACGGTTCGCGGCCGGTGGGAATCCTAGTCCGCTTGCGCCTCCAGGGCGTCGATGTCGTCGTCCGAAAGGCCGAGGTGATGGCCGATCTCGTGCACCAGGATGTGGCTGATCAGCTCGCCCAGGGTGACGTCGCCGCGCTCGGCCCATTCGTCCAGGATCGGGCGGCGGAACAGGAAGATGCGCGAGGCCTCCGGGACCGGGTCCCAGACGGAACGTCGGATGCGGTCGATCCCCTGGTAGAGCCCGGTCAGCTCGAAGGCGTCCTCGATGCCCAACTCGGTCAGCATCTCGTCGGCCGGGAAGTCGTCGACGCGGAACACCACCTCGCCGGCGGCCTGGCGCACGGCGGCGGGCAGGGCCTTGAAGGCCGTGTCAGCAAGGGCCGCCAGGTCGTCCAGCGACGGCGCCGACGCAGCCGTCCAGCGGTGGGGAAGATCGCTCATCGCGGGCTCACTCGTCGGGGATCAGGGTGTCCGGCGCCTCCGGCGGCCGCACCTCGAAAAGGCCGATGTCCAGCGGTTGCTGGGGCCGGACCGGGCGCAGCGGCTCGGCCGCCAGGGCCCGCAGGTCCTCGCCGCGGCGTTCCGCCCCGCCCGCCGCCTTGCGGGCCAGCCGCGCCTGCTCGGCCGCCTCGCGCGCCGTCTGGACGCGCCAATAGCTGACCGACAACCGCCAGGCCGTGGGCAGCCTGGGCTGGGCCGACGGCGCGGGCCAGCGGCGGCCGTCCTCGAAGGCGGGGGTCAGCGGGGTCAGGGCGGGCCAGCGCCCCTCCGCCCCGCGCACCACCTCGCGCAGCTGGCAGAACCGGTCCTCCGCCGGCAGGCTGGCCTGGCGGCCCGGCCGGTCGTCCTCGACGCGGCCGGCGTGGGCGTCCAGCGCCGCCTCCCGCGTGTCGAAAGCCGGCCCCACCGCCTCGGAGACGAAACGCACCGCCGCGCCGCCCGCCAGGCCCACCGCGTCGCGCTCACGCCCGGCTCGGCCCAGGGGAGCGTTCAGCGCGGTCTCGGCGTCCGGCGCGACGGGATAGAGGATGGCGGTCATCGGCCCATTCTGCGCCGAGCCGAGGCGCGGCGGAATCGTCTTTGCGGCGATGATCGAATTCGCGCGCCCCGCGACCCATTGCCGTCGCCAATCGCGCCCGGCCTCGCCTATGGTGGACGGCGACTTTGGGGGTTGTGATTCGGACCGAGGCTGGATGACGCCGCAAGACCTGATCCTGGCAGCCGCCCTCGGGTCGGTGAGCTTGGCGATCTGCGCGACGCTGTGGGCGCTGGCCAGCCGGCGCTCGTCCGACGCCCGGCTCGCCGCCCAGGGCGCGCGGCTGGTCCAGGCCGAGCGGCGCTCGGCCGCCACCCAGGCCTCCGCCGAGGCTTTCGACACCGCCCTGGTGGCGATCGAGGGCGGCGTCGCCAGCCTGATCGCCGGCGAGGACAGCCTGGCCGCCTGCGCCGCCGTCCTTGGCCAGGCCCGCGCCGATCCCCAGGCGGTCACCGACGCCCTCGCCCGCAGCGACCCCGAGCACGCCCGCCGGCTCGACGCCCTCTTCACCCGCGGCGAGCCCTGCGCCTTCGAGACCCGCGGGGTGAAGGGCGGCGTCTCGGTTGAGGGCCGCTCGGCCGGCGCTATCGCCTGGCTGCGCCTGTCGGCCATCGCCGCCTCCGAGGCCGGCCTGCCCACCGCCGCGCGCCTGGCCGCCTTCATCGACGCCCACGGCGAACCGGCCTGGGTCGGCGCGGCCGACGGCTCGCCCCTGTGGGTCAACAAGGCCTGGCTGAAGGCCGTCGGCGCCGAGACCCTGGAAGCCGCCATCGCCCGGGGCCTGACCTTCGACCCGGGCGTCGCCGCCCAGGCCCGCGAGGCCATCGCGGCCGGCGAACGGCGCGAGGCGGTGCGCTGGATCAACCATCCCAAGGGCCGCCGCGCCTTCCGCGTCACGGTCCAGCCCCTGGAAGCCGGCGGCGTCGGCGTCTGGGCCGAGGACGTGACCGAGGCCGAGGAGGCCGGCGAGGTCCTGCGCCGCCATATCGCCTCGCACGACCAGACCCTGAACCTGATCGCCGACGCGGTGGTGGTGTTCACCCGCGACAAGCGCATCAGCTTCACCAACACCGCCTTCGCCGAACTGTGGGGGCTGGAGCCGGCCTTCCTGTCCGAGCGGCCCACCCACGCGGAGTTGCTTGACCGCCTGCGCCTTCGCCGGCGCCTGCCCGAGACGGTGGACTACGCCTCCTTCAAGGCCGCCGAACTGGCGCGCTATGAAAAGCTGGCCCCCAGCGACCAGCAGATCTGGCCGCTGCCCGGCGAACGCACCCTGCGCGTGATGAGCCAGCCCCACCCGCAGGGCGGCCTGCTGATGATCTTCTCGGACATCACGCCCGAGCTTCGCCTCAAGACCCAGTTCAACCAGCTGATCCAGGTCCAGCAGGCGACGCTCAACAAGCTGACCGACGCCGTCGCCGTGTTCGGTTCGGACGGCCGCCTGAAGCTGCACAACGAGGCCTTTGAGCGGTTCTGGAACGTCGGCGCCGACCAGCTTCAGCACGCCGCCGACTTCGACGCCGTGGCCGAGCTCTGCGTGCCGCGCCTGCATGACATGCAGTTCTGGCGCGACCTCAAGGCCCGCATCACCGACCCCGATCCCAAGGCCCGCGCGCCGGTGGAGGACGAGGTCGTCACCGCCGACCGCCGCATCGTCGCCTACCAGTCCCGGCCCCTGCCGGACGGCGCGACCCTGATCGGCTTCGCCGACGTCACCGACACGCGGCGCCTGGAAGGGGCCCTGCGCGACCGCGAGGCCGCCCTGGCCGAGACCGAGCGCCTGAAGCGCGAGTTCGTGGGCAGCGTCTCCTACGAGCTGCGCACCCCGCTGACGACGATCATCGGCTACTCCGAGTTGCTGGAGCGCGGGTCGGAGGGCCTCAGCGACCGCGCCAAGGGCCACGTGGCGGCGGTGCGCGCGGCGGCGACCCAGCTCGCCCGCTCGATCAACGACGTCCTCGACATGGCCGAGATCGACGCCGGGGAACTGGCCCTGGACGTCGAGGACGTGGACGTGACCACCCTGATGGCCGAGGTCGCCCAGCGCTGGGCCGGACAGGCCGAGGTCGGCCGCGTGGCCCTGCTCGTCGATCCCAAGGCCGACGCCGGCCTGATCCGCGGCGACGCGCGGCGCCTGGCGCAGGTGCTGGACCATCTGGTCGAGAACGGCATCCGCCACACCCCGCCCGGCGGCCAGGTCACCCTGTCGGCGCGTCAGGCGGTGGGCGAGGTGCGGCTGCAGGTGTCCGACACCGGCCGTGGCATCCCCTTCCACGTCCAGGCCCACATCTTCGACCGCTTCGTCGGCCAGGAGCGCGGCGGGCCGGGCCTGGGCCTGGCGCTGGTCAAGTCGCTGGTCGAGCTGCACGGCGGCTGGGTGGCGCTGGAAAGCGAACCCGGCAACGGCGCCGCCTTCACCTGCCACCTGCCCGAAGCCGCCCAGAGCACGGGGCGGCCGGAACTGTTCTGAGGCTACCCTCCCCCTGAAGGGGAGGGAGCGCAGCCGGTGCTAGTGCTGGCTTTCCGGCATGGTGACGACGAGACCGTCGAGGGCGTCGGTCACCTTGATCTGGC
>JAFEEA010000064.1 GCA_018241335.1 Pseudomonadota bacterium | reverse complement strand
CGCCCATGGTCCTAGCGGGGCCATGCGAATCCTGGTCACCGGCACGGCCGGCTTCATCGGCTTCCACCTGGCGCGGCGCCTGATCGCCGAGGGGCACGAGGTGACCGGCGTCGACGGCATGACGCCCTACTACGACGTCGCGCTGAAGGCGGCGCGCCACGAGATCCTGAAGCGCCACAACGGCTTCTCCGGCCACCAGGGGATGTTGGAGGACATGCCGGGCCTGGCCCGCATCGCCGATGAGTGCAAGCCCGAGGCGATCGTCCACCTCGCCGCCCAGGCCGGCGTCCGCTACAGCCTGGAGCAGCCACGCGACTACGTCGAGACCAACCTGGTCGGCACCTTCAACATCCTGGAGCTGGCCAAGGCGCACGCCGTCCAGCACCTGATGCTGGCCTCCACGAGCTCAGTCTACGGCGGCAACCAGACCATGCCGTTCCACGAGACCGACGCGGCCGACCATCCCCTGACCATGTACGCCGCCACAAAGAAGGCGACGGAGGCGATGAGCCACGCCTACAGCCACCTGTGGAAGATCCCGACCACGGCGTTCCGCTTCTTCACCGTCTATGGGCCCTGGGGGCGGCCCGACATGGCCCTCTTCAAGTTCGTGGAAGCAATGCTCCAGGGCCGGCCGATCGACGTCTACAACAATGGCGACATGGCCCGCGACTTCACCTTCATCGACGACCTAGTCGAGGGCGTCGTGCGGCTCTTGGCGACGCCGCCGATAGTCGGCCAGCCGGCCGACGGGGCGGCCGACTCCCTCAGCCCCGTCGCCCCCTGGCGGGTGGTCAACATCGGCCACGGCGAGCCCGTGCCGCTCGGCCAGTTCATCGACGCCGTGGAGCGCGCCACGGGGCGCACGGCGATCCGCCACAACATGCCCCTGCAGCAGGGCGACCCGGTGGCCACCTTCGCCGACTCCGCCCTGTTGCGCGCCCTGACGGGCTATCACCCGACCACCCGCATCGAGGACGGCGTCGAAGCCTTCTGGACCTGGTACCGGGAGCACTACAAGGTCTCCTGAAACAGCCGGAGACATTCCATGACCCGCACCGTCGCCGTGATCGTCGGCAGCCTGCGCAAGGCTTCGTTCAACCGCAGGATGGCGCACGCCCTGGCCGCGCTGGCGCCGGCAAACCTGAAGCTGGGCATCGTCGAGATTGGCGGCCTGCCCCTTTATGACGAGGATCTGGAGGCCGACACGCCGAGCGCCTGGTCAGCGTTCCGCGATGCGGTCCGGCCCGCCGACGCAGTGCTGTTCGTGACGCCGGAATACAATCGCTCGGTCCCCGGCGCGCTCAAGAACGCCATCGACGTGGGCTCGCGCCCCTATGGCCAGAGCGTCTGGTCGCGCAAGCCGGCGGCCATCGTCAGCGTCTCGCCCGGCGCCATCGGCGGCTTCGGCGCCAACCACCACCTGCGCCAGTCCCTGGTCTTCCTGGACATGCCGATCCTGCAGCAGCCGGAGGCCTATATCGGCGGGGCGGCCACGCTGTTCGACGACGCAGGCGGTATCGCCAACGAGGGCACGCGGAAGTTCCTGACCGGCTTCATGGCCCGCTTCGACGACCTGATCGAGACGGCGCTGGCGGGGCGGTGAGCGGGGG
This sequence comes from Pseudomonadota bacterium, assembly GCA_018241335.1. GTDB lineage: Bacteria > Pseudomonadota > Alphaproteobacteria > Caulobacterales > Caulobacteraceae > Acaudatibacter. The sequence continues at coordinate 16,459 of JAFEEA010000064.1, read as the reverse complement.
CCGTCAGGTTTCCAGGAACACCACCGCCGCGCCGAGGGCGCAGAGCAGGACGCCGAGGATGGCGCCCTCGTAGCGTTCCAGCGCGCCCAGGCGCAGGCGCTTGAGGCCCATCAGGCTGAGGGTCGTGAAGACCAGCATGCCGGTCATGGTCGCCAGGCCGAGGATCAGGCTCAGCAGGATGAACGCCCCCCAGCCGTAGCGGGCGCCAGAGAGGAACACCGGCAGGAAGCTCTCGCACGGTGAAAAGGCCAGCAGGGCGAAGAGGCTGGCGATGGCGGCCCGGTCCGAACGGCGCGGCTCGGGGTGGGTCAAGGCCTCGCCCAGGGTCTCGTCCTCGCAGACCGGGTCGTGGTCGTGGTCATGGTGATGGTGCGCCGTGCCGCCGATCAGGTGGGCGTGACCCTCGCCGCGCCACTGGCGGACCAGGTAGTACAGGCCGAAGGCGAACAGGGCTCCGCCGGCGACCAGGTGGAAGACCGATCCCGCCTTTTCGTCGAGCTTCATCCCCAGGAACACGATCACGACCCCGATGGCGGTGGTGAAAAGTCCGTGGCCGACGCCGGCGACGGCGGTGATGGCCAGGGTCTTGGGCGCGCTCCAGCCCTGGGCGCGCGAGGTCAGGGCGAAGGGCAACCAATGGGTCGGGATCGCCGCGTGCATGAAGGCGACGACAAAGCCCAGGCTGACGATCGACAGGAACAGGGCGGCGCTCAAGGGCGCTGGCCTCCGGGACTGAGGGGTTGGGCCCCTGGGGATGGGGCCATCAGTGGTGGTCGCGCGTCAGGCACAGGCTGTGGTCGGACAGGACCTCGATCACGCGGCAGTCCGCCACCCGTCCCCGGGCGCACTCGGCCGTGACACGGGCGAGCTCGTCGCGCAAGGCCTGCAACTGGGCGATCTTGCGCTCGATCTCCTCCAGGTGCTCGGCCGCCAGGCGGTCGGCGTCGGCGCAGGACTGGTCGGGATGGTCGGCCAGGTCCAGCAGCGAGCGCACCGCCTCCACCGAAAAGCCCAGGTCGCGGGCGTGACGCACGAAGGCCAGGCGCTGCACCGCGCGCCGATCATAGACCCGGCGTTCGCTGGCGGTGCGCTCGGGCCGGGGCAACAGGCCGATGGACTCGTAGAAGCGGATGGTGGGGACCTTGACGCCGGTCTGGCGCGCCAAGGCCCCTATGCTCAGGGCGCCGGTGGGAAGGGCTCCGCTGGGAGGGGCTCCGATGGTCTGGGCAGGTTCGCTCATGGTGCACGCAGGTGGGGGCTTGATCCTCTAGTCGCTAGAGGATGCACTGACCTTCGTCCATGAGTCACCCGCATCCCCACCCGGAACACGACGGCGCGCATCCCCACGATCATGCGCACGACCATGACCATGACCACGATCATGATCATGATCACCGTCATGACCATGGGCACGACCATGGCCGCCATCACGGCCACCACCATGGCCACAGCCACGCCCCCGCCTCGTTCGGCAAGGCGTTCGCCATCGGCATCACGCTGAACACGGCCTATGTGGTGGCAGAGGCGGTCTATGGGGTCCTGGCCAACTCGCTGTCGCTGCTGGCGGACGCGGGCCACAACTTCGGCGATGTGCTGGGCCTGCTGGCCGCGTGGGTCGCCGTCTGGCTGGGACGGCGCCCGCCCAGCGCGCGCTACACCTACGGCCTGCGCTCCTCGACCATCCTGGCGGCGCTCTCCAACGCCACGGTGCTGATGCTGGTGACCGGCGCCATCGCCTGGGAGGCGGTGATGCGCTTCATGCACCCGGAACCCACCGCCGGCCTGACGGTGATGATCGTCTCGGCCGGCGGGGTGCTGGTCAACGGCTTCACGGCCTTCCTGTTCATGTCCGGGCGCAAGGGCGACCTCAACATCCGCGGCGCCTTCCTGCACATGGCCTCGGACGCGGTCGTGTCGCTGGGGGTGATCGTCACGGGGGCGGCGATCCTGCTGACCGGGTGGCGCTGGCTGGACCCGGCGATCAGCCTGGTGGTCAGCGGCGTCATCGTCTGGGGCACCTGGTCGCTGTTGCGCGAAAGCCTGGACCTGGCCCTTCACGCTGTGCCGGCGGCGGTGGACGAGGCGGCGGTGTCGGCCTACCTCGCCACCCTGCCCGGGGTGAGCGAAGTGCACGACCTGCACATCTGGGGCATGAGCACCACCGAGACGGCCCTGACCGCGCACCTGGTGCGCCCGGGCGGCGACCTGGACGACAGCCTGCTGCGCATCGCGTGCGGCGAGTTGCGCGCCCGCTTCGCTATCGGCCACGCCACCCTGCAGATCGAGGCCGGCGACGGCGCCCACCCCTGCGAGCTGGCGCCGCGCGAGGTGGTGTGAGGGGCGGGCGACCGTCCCCGGCGGCCCGTTCCTAGGCCGTCTGCTCCAGCACGGCCCGGCGCGACACGACGATGGCGCCGGTCGGCCGGTCCATCTTCAGGATCGCGAAGGGCTGGGCGTCGGCCATCAGGGGGCGATAGTCGCGCACCGGCCGGACATCGACCTGCGAGCCAGGCAGGAAGCCCGACACGTCGCCGAGATCGACCGTGAAGCCGCCCCTGACGCGCTCGACGATCGCGCCCATCACCGGCTCACGGCTGGCCTGCAGTCCCTCCAGTCGGGTCCAGGCGGCCTCGCGGCGGCGCGTGGCGTCGATGGCGGCGGCGAGGGTGTTCCAGTCTCGCGCCCCCAGCATCTTGGCCACCAGTTCGAGCGCCTGGCTGTGACTGACCTTCGCGTCCTGGGCGGCCAGGGCATCCCGGAGCGTGCGCGCCATGGCCTTGGCGTCGCGGAAATCGCGCATGACGATACCATCCCTTGCTAGCGGGCGAACCGATGTGCGCCAGGAGCTTGCGTTGCTGACCCGTTCGCCCTGTGAGCAAAGGATCGGAAGCCACCTCGATACGTTCACCCTAGCCCCAGCGGAGCCGCAAGCGGCAGGCCGTATCAGCCCGTGCCCGGAGACTGCGCCCCTACGCCTGGGCCTGTCAACGGCGGGCCCGTCGAGGCCCAGCCGGCCCTCCCCCTTAGCCTGGAAGCGCGAAGGCGACGATCTGGTCGCCGGACTTGGTTCCCGACTTGGCGTGTCCGCCGGCGGCGATGAGCACGTATTGGCGGCCCTTCCAGACGTAGGTCATGGGCGTCGCCTGGCCGCCGGCCGGCAGGCGGCCCTTCCAGAGCTCACGTCCCGTGGCGGCGTCGAAGGCGCGCAGGTAGTTGTCCATGGCCGCGCCGATGAACACCAGCCCGCCGGCGGTGACGATCGGGCCGCCGAAGTTGGGCGTGCCCGTTCCGCGCAGGAAGAGCTGGGACATGGGCGCGAGGTCGGCGGTCGTGCCCAGGGGGACCTCCCACAGCACCTTGCCGGTCTTCATGTCGACGGCGTGAAGCTGGCCCCAGGGCGGCGGATTGCAGGGCAGGCCCAGCGGCGAGAGCAGCGCCTGGCGGCGCATGCCGTAACGGGCGCCGGCCTGGGGCGAGATCTCGACGTTCGGCTCGGCCGCCTTGGCTGACGCGACCTTGTCGGCCGCGATCAGGGTGACCAGGTGCAGGGCGCTGGAGGTGTTGACGAACACCACATCGCGGCCGGGATCGAAGGCCAGGCCGCCCCAGTTCATGCCGCCGCCGGTGAAGGGATAGAGGATGGTCCCCCCGGTCGAGGGCGGGGTGAAGAGGCCCTCACGCCGCGCGCCGGCGATCATCTTGCGGCATTGGGCGCGGTCCCAGGGCGTCAGGCCATAGGCGTCCGCGGGGGTGATGACGCTGGGCGAAAGCGGGCGCGGCGCGATCGGGAACGGCTGGGTCGGCGACAGGCGCTCGCCCGCCGCGCCGCCCTGGGGAACCTTGCGCTCCTCCACCGGGATCACCGGGCGTCCGGTGTCGCGGTCGAGGGTGAAGATGAGGCCCTGCTTGGTCGGCTGCAGCACCGCCTCGCGCCGCGCGCCGCCGTAGCCGATCGCGGCCAGGGTGGGTTGGGCCGGGTTGTCGTAGTCCCAGAGGTCGTGGTGCACGGTCTGGAAGCCCCAGGCCACCTTGCCGGTCGCCGCATCGAGGGCCACCACCGAGGTCGACCAGCCATCCGATCCGTTGCGCGCCTCGCCGGTGAAGTCGGGGCTGGGGCTGGAGGTGGGCAGAAAGACCAGGCCCCTGCCCTCGTCCGCCGACATGGGCGCCCAGACGTTGGCCGCGCCGGCGACCATGCCCGGGTCGGCGTTCGCCAGGGGATCGAAGGACCAGCGGAAGGCGCCGGTGTGCGCGTCGAAGGCGCGCACGGCGCCGGAGACCTCGCGGACCTTCTGGTTGTCGTCGATGGACGAGCCCACGACCACCACGCCCCGGATCACCACCGGCGGCGAGGTGATCTGCATCTCGCCCTTGCGGCTGAGGGTGACGCCCTGGGCGACGTCGACCGTCCCGCCGTTGCCGAACGTGGCGCAAGCCTTGCCCGTGGCGGCGTCGAGGGCGATCAGGCGGCGGTCGTTGGTGTTCATGAACACCCGCTCGGCGCAGGGCGCGCCGGCCGCCGCCGCATCGTCCCGCCAATAGGCCAGGCCCCTGCAGTTGAATTCGTTGGGATAGCGCACGGTGGTGTCGATCTTGGGATCGTATCGCCACAGCGCCCGGCCACTGCCGGGGTCGAGGGCGGCGACCTCGTTGAACGGAGAGCAGACGTAGATCCGGCCGCCGGCCATGATCGGGGTGTTCTCAAAGGCCGAATGGCGGATCGCCCGCCCCTTGCTGGCGAGGTCGCCCGTGGACCACCGCCACGCCACCTTCAGCGCCGTCACGTTATCGGGCCGGATCTGGGCGGCGGGGGAATAGCGCTGGCCGCCCTGGTCGCCGCCATAGAAAGGCCAGGCGACGTCTGGTGCGGGCGGCGGCGCGGCCATGGGCGCCTGGCCGCAGCCGGCGAGGGCGAGAGCCGCGAGGGCCGGGGCGGCGGCGAGGACGACGAGGCTGGGGCGCGGGAAGATCATGTTGGCGTCTCGGGATCAGGGACGCCGCAGGCTAGGGGTCCGTATGGCGAGACGCAGCCGCCCGGGGACGCCACGCGGCCCGCGTGGGACCAGCGGCGGGGCGCGCGGGACGGATGGCAGACGCCGCGTGACGAACGGCCGGGTCTGTCCAACCCGGCCGCCCGCGCGGACCTATTGCGGTGGGTGGCCAGGACCCCCATGACCGTGGTCACCATGAGCGTCGCCGTGATGACCGTGGTGGCCGCGATGGCCGTGCCGACGCCAATGCTCGTGGCTGCGACGATGGTGGCGGTCCCAACGTCCGTGATGGTGGCCGCGCATGCCGTGATCGCCATGCATGTGCTGGTGTTCGGGCGGGTTGGGGATCGGCTGCATTTGAGCCAGGGCCGTACCGGCCGCCAGGGTCAGGGCGGCCGCCGCCACCGCGGCGAGAAGAGCTTTCATCTTGTCCTCCCAATGGTTTGTCCCCCGTGGGCGCAGCCTAGGCCGGGTCGTGGCGCGTGGCTATCGTTAGCCTTAACTTAAGAAAATCTTTGCAAGTATGGTTAATTAAAGATGAATCTGACTCGACGCGTCCGCGATCGTTCGGCAAGGTCGCCCAATCAGCACCGCCGAAGGCCGCCGTGTCCCGCTTCAAACGCCTCGCCCCCTACTTCCTGGCCGGCCCGATCTCCGGGCCGCTGCTGGCGGGCGTGGTGATCAACTTCCGGGAAGGCCGACCGGTGCTGGGCAGCCTCTACGCCATAGCCCTGGTGGAGATGTCCGTGCTGCTGCCGGTGATCACCGCCAACCTGGGCCTCAAGCTGCTCTAGGCGCGGGCGGCCGTCTCACGGCCCTTGAATCCCGATCTCCGAAATCCAAATCATTCACCGCGCCCACCCATGGGCGCTGGGGAAAGGAAGGCATACGGAGGATCGAGCCATGCGCGTCGCGCAAACGGACATGGACACGCCCTGCAAAAACATCACCGCCGCCCTGGAGCGCTGCCTGCGGCCAGGCATAGGGTTCACCCACCCGACGGATGTCCTGAAGGACCCGTTCCTGGACGAGGGCGAGAAGCGGTCCGTGCTGGCCTCCTGGGCCTCGGACGCGTCGGCGGTGGAAGGCGAGCCTAGCCTGCGCTGGCTCTACGGCACGCCCGAACCGGTGGCGCTCGACGATGTGCTGGGCGCCCTGGCGCGTCTCGACAGGATCGCGGCGGCGCACGGCTCGCCGCCTGATCCGCGTCCGGGCCGCCGCCGTATAGACGAGGCCGCCATGCCCTGGCGAGGTGGCTGGGGCTTCCGGCGCGCCACTCCTAGCCCTCGCGCGCCGGGAGCCCGCTGGGCGGGCCCGCACGCATCTGGAAATCTCAGGTAAGGCCTTGCGATGGTACCGTCTCCCCGGATCGAACGGGGGACCTCCAGAGCCACAATCTGGCGCTCTAACCAACTGAGCTAAGACGGCATCGCGAAGAGGCACTCGTTTAGTCGCGAAGCGCCGGAGGATCAAGCGCTCGCCGCGCCGGAAAGCGTGCGGCGATAGCGGCGACTGCCGGCGAGGGTCCGGCCGTCGCGAAGGGTGACCGTGAAATCCCCCGAGGCCGTTGCGGCCACGCTGGCGATGCGAGCCCGGTTGACCAGCCGGCTGCGATGAATGCGCGCAAAGCCGGCGGCGGTCAGGCGCGCCTCCAGGGCCGCCAGAGGCGAGCGCATCAGGAGCTCGCGATCGTCCAGGTGCAGGGCGACGTAGTTGCCGGCCGCCTCGACCCAGGCGATGTCCGCGGCGCGCACGAAGTGTCGGCGGGCGCCGTCGCGCACCTCAAGCACCTCGGCCTCCGCGGGCGCCGGACGGGCGCCCGCCTGTTCGGCGATCCGCCGCAGCGTCGGCCACGCCCAGAAGAAGGCGACCACGGCGGCGTAGGAGAGCACGTCCTTGCGATACTCGTAGACGCCGTTGCGCAGCGGCTTCAGCGGATCGTAGGCCGCGCCCACGGCCCCATAGAGCGCCCAGCGGAACACGCCCATCAGGGCCACGTGCGCCGCCGACACCGGCACGCTGGCCAGGGCATGCAGGGCCAGGGTGCGCAAGGGCCGGGGGCTGGGCAGCGGCAGCCGACGCGCCAGCTGCAGGATCGCCGGCAACAGCAGCGCCAGGGCGGCGGTCGAGGTGAAGTCCCAGGCCAGGGACTCGCGCAGGGAAATCGCCTTGCTGGTGCCGGCCATGTCACTGACCCGGGTCACCGAGATCACCGTGCTCACAACGGCCATCGAGGCCAGCAGCAGCAGGATCGCGCCCCACCCTACCCGGCGCGCCGGCGGGGCGGTCTGGCCCGGGTCTGGCGCGGCCGTCACGGTCATGGACGTCGGTGGGGCGGAGACTGGCGAGTCATGCCCCGGCAGGGCGCCACAGGCTGACCGAGCCCGGCAAGTGAAAACGAGGAAACCAAGGGCGCCGCAAACAAAAAACCCCGGAGGTCACCCTCCGGGGTTTCTGGTCGCCTTGGCGGCCGAAGCTATTCCTTCGGCAGCTGGAAGCGGATCGGGATGGTCACCTGCCCGCCTTCGACGGGGGCGCCGTCCTGGGTCTTGGGACGCATCTTGAAGAGCCTGGACATCTTCAAGGCGGCGTCGCCGAAGCCCATGTCGCCCGGATCTTCCGAAACCACCGAACACGCGGTCAGGGTGCCCTTGGCGGTCACGCTGCACGAGATGGTGGCCCGGCCCGCGGTATCCGTCCGCTGGGCGCGGTCGGGGTAGTAGCGGGCCAGGTCGTCGGCGTTCGGCCGGCTCACCCAGTCCGGACGGGTGATGACCGACGGACGGGGCGGAGGCGGAGCCGGCGCCGCGACCACGGGGGGCGCGGGCGGAGGCGGCTTGGGCGCTTCCACCGGCTTGATTTCAAGCGGCGGAGGAGCCGGGATGTTGACCGGAACCGCGGCCGGCGGACGCGGCTGAACCGGCGGCGGAGGCGGCAGGTTCTTGGGCGGCGGCGGCGGCGGGGGCGGCGGAGGCGGAGGAGACGGCGGCTTGATGATCTGCGCGTCGGTCTTCTCTTCCCCGTACTCGACCATCTTGGCCTGGAACTTCGCGTGCCACAGGTAGACCCCGATGATCACGTGAAGAATGGCCGAGAGTCCGATCGCCACCCACATGCCGGTCCGTTGCTTCGGACGCGGCATGTCGAACGGGTTGTGCGCCGGGTGGGCGATGTCAGGAGGGGTGCTGCTCATGGTGTCAGTGACCCTTCCCGCGTTTGTCCTCGCCGACCAGGGCCACGCTGTAGAACCCGTTGTCCTGCAACTTGTTCATGACAGCCATGAAGTCCTGGTACTGCATGTTCTCGTCGCCGCGGATGAAGATCCGTTCCTTGGTCGGATCCCGGTGACCCACGGCTTTCGCCACGTCGTCGCCCAGGGAATCCAGGTCCGAGGAATTGTCACCCACGTACACGCGCCCGTCCTGCTTGATCGAAATGTAAACCGGCTTGGGCGGGTTCTGGGCAGGCTTCGCTACCGCGGGCGGTAGCGTCACCTTGATCGTCACACTGGCGAGCGGGGCCGCCACCATGAAGATGATCAGGAGCACGAGCATCACGTCCACGAAGGGCGTAACGTTGATCTCGGCGTTCTGCTCGACCTCGTACCGGCCGCCGCCAGACCCTGCGAGTTTAGCGGCCATAAGCCTTACGCCCCCTTGTCGAGCTGCCGCGAGATGGCGTTCATCAGCTCAGCGACGAAGCCTTCGGAGCGGGTGCCGAAGCTGGTGATCTGCGTCTGGAAGTAGTTGTAGAACACCACCGACGGGATCGCGGCGAACAGGCCCATCCCGGTGGCCAGGAGCGCTTCGGCGATGCCGGGCGCCACGACGGCCAGGTTGGTCGTGTTCGTGTTCGCGATGTTGATGAACGAGTTCATGATCCCGTAGACGGTGCCGAACAGGCCGATGAACGGACCGGTCGAACCCACGGACGCCAGGAACTGCATGCCGCCCGAGAGGCGGCGGGCCAGCGAGGACTGAACCGCGCCGATGGCGGCCTGGGCCCGCATGATGGTGGAGTCGCGGTGCTCGCCGGCGACGTGCAGGCCGGCCTGACGGCTCAGCTCCACTTCGGCGGCCGCGGCCGCGGCCATGTCGGCCAGCGGGTTGCCCGCGAAGTCGTCGGACTCGGCGATGCGGCCCATGTCGTTGATCGACTTGGCCCCGCGGAACGTCTCGAGGAAGTTGTCCGAGGTGCGGCGCAGCGAGCCGAACTCGAACAGCTTGATGACCAGCAGGGTCCAGGAAAGGATCGAGCAGAGCACCAGGCCGATCATGACGAACTTCACGACGAGCGTCGCGTCGAGGAACATCCGGATCGGGGTGAGCTTGCCGGCGCTCTTGCCGCCGACCTTGAGGCCTTCGGCGTCAACCGCCGGAGTGGCCGCGTCCGCCGCGGCCGGGGTCGCCGCCGCCGCCGCGGTGTCGGCCGGAGCCGCCGCCGCCGAAGCCGCTTCAGGGCTGGCCGCCGACGTCGCGTTCTGAGCGAAGGCCGGGGCGCTCGTCATCAGCGCCACGGCGCCGATCAGAGCGATGATGGGAGTGGTTCGTTTGTTGTCGAGCATCTGTCGCCAGTTCCTGCTTGGTCTAGCCCATTGGACCGAAGGGTCGTCGCGCGATAGCGTCCCACCCTAGCTACTAGAGGCGCGAGAGTAAGGCGCCGAACGTTCGTCGCCACAACTCCCCCGCCGGTGTCGCTACGCCCGACCCGCATACAGATCCGGTCCGAAAACCTGCCTGGACGCGTCTCTACGGCGCATTCGGCCGCGACCGCTCCCAAGGGGGCGATCCCAGCCTTACCGCTTTGTTAGACTTGCGGCTGTGGTCCTTTGGCAACCCCTTTTTGCAGCGTCAAGAGGCGCTGGGGTCGCGAAATTTCTGTCACAGGAAATCTAAACAACGTCCATTTTGCACTGCACAATCAGCACCACGTTGCATTGCAAGGGGCATTTGGACTTGGGTCGCGCCCGCGCCTTGCGGTGCAACATGAACGAGCAAACGCCGGTAGGTCGAAATTCTGCGTGTTCGACCACGGCGGCGCCGACTTAGAAGGCGATTTTACTGCCTCGCCCCTTCATATGGAGCACAGACGCACAATTGCATCCCCCGCAAACATGGGCGGGCGGGTCCATTTTTCTTCACTTTCGCCAAAAGGATTTCCTCGAAGATTCGGTATGCTGGCGAGACCCCCTCAGATCGGGTAACTTCTCTGGCGAGCAGCGACACTGTTCTTGGGATCGGGACGCGCAGAACCGTCCGCCCACGGGGGAGCCAGCGTGATCCAGACCGCGCAACGCAGCGCCGCCGGCCTATGGCGTCACGGCGACTTCCTGAAGCTTTGGACCGCCCAGGCGGTGTCATCCTTCGGCGCGCGCATCACGCGCGAGGGCCTGCCGTTCGCGGCGGTCATGAGCCTGGGCGCGACACCGGCGCAGGTGGGGATACTGGCCGCGCTCGCCCGCGGGCCGGCCATCGTGGTCGGGCTGGCGGGCGGCGGGCTGGTCGACCGGCGCCGGCGGCGGCCGATCCTCATCGCGACGGACATCGGCCGGGCCGTGGCGCTGGCCAGCATTCCCCTCGCCGCCTGGCTCGAGGTCTTCACCCTGGCGCAGCTCTACGTCGTGGCGGCCCTGGTGGGGGGCCTGGGCGTGCTCTTCGACATGGCCGACCACGCCTACCTGCCTTCGCTGATCGCCAAGGCCGACCTGGTGGACGGCAACGCCAAGCTCGCGACCACCGAATCCATCGCGGAGATCGGCGGCCCCAGCCTGGCCGGCCTGTTGTTCCAGGCCCTGACGGCGCCCTTCGCCGTGGCCGTGAACGCCGGCACCTACCTGTTCTCCGCCGCGGCCCTGGCCACGATTCGCGCTTCGGAGCCGCCCATGCCGCCGCCCGACCCCCACGCTGCGCCGGCGCACCCGGCGGCGGACTTCCGCATCGGCCTGGCGGCGGCCATGGCCGACCCCGTGGTTCGCCCCCTGCTGCTGATCGCCTGCTTTAGCGCCCTCTTCGGATCCTTCTTTTCAGCGCTCTATATTCTCTTCGCGCTGCGGGTGCTGGGCCTGACCCCCGCCATGCTGGGCGCCACCATATCGGTGGGCGGCGTCGCCGCCCTCTTCGGCGCCGTGCTGACCCGGCCGCTGATCGAGCGCTTCGGCATCGGCCCGACCTTCGTCTTCACCGGCGTCGTCACCGGGGCCGGCAGCCTGTTCATTCCGCTGGCTCACGGCGGACCGGTCCTGGGCATGCTGATGCTGATGGCTTCGCAGGCGATCGGCGACAGCTTCGGCACGGTCAACGAGATCGCCGGCCGGTCCCTGCGCCAGACTCAGGTTCCAGCGGCGCTAATGGGCCGGGTCGGCGGGGTGTTCGCGGCCGCGCCCGGGGCGACCGGAATCATCGGGGCGGTCCTGGGCGGCGTGCTGGGCGGCGTGATCGGGGCGCAGCACACCCTCCTGATCGCGTCGGCCGGCGTGATTCTCACCCCGGCCCTGGGCTACTTTTCGGCCCTGCGCCGGCACACCGAGACGATCCTGGACGATGAGGGCGCGTCGCCTCCCTGAGGTTCTGGACAAGCGCCGGACCCTTGCGTATAGAGCGCGCCCTTACGGGCTTCGCCCGAAGCGCCTGGGTAGCTCAGTTGGTAGAGCAGCGGATTGAAAATCCGCGTGTCGGTGGTTCGAATCCGCCCCCAGGCACCACTCCCCCTCCTCGCCGATCCAGACCGTCCGTCAGCGGCCTTTACCGCCGTGCTTGCGGCCTTGTTGCAACACTCCGCACGAAGAGTTTGCCGCGACTCGTTGTGGGCGCCCGCCTTGATTGACAAGTGTTTGATTAAGGCTAAGTCTCCGCCAAATGGAGGGGATGGGCGATAGTCGCCAGCAGTCCCCAAAATAAAATATACGTTGGGGGAAACATGAAAACTCGGGACGGAATCCGTCTGGCTATTGGGCTGTTCGCGACCACGGCTTCGGTCGCTCTGCTTGCGGCGCCAAGCGCGACACTGGCCGCCGAGGCGGTCAAGACCAGCGATGAGAACACCAATGTCGACCAGGTCGTGGTCATCGGCTCGCGGCGGACCGACCGGACGCTGACGACGTCGGCCTCGCCGGTCGACGTGATCGGCTCCAACGACCTGCAGGCGCAGCCCGCGCCGAACATGCTGGACCAGCTGAAGTACCTGGTCCCGTCGTTCTACGTCAGCCAGAACACCATCGCCGACGCGTCCAGCTTCGTGCGGGCGCCTTCGCTGCGCGGCCTGCCGGGCGACGAGATTCTCGTGATGCTCAACGGCAAGCGCTACAATCGCTCGGCCCTGGTGCAGGTCTACACGGGCGGCGACAGCGGCCTGTCGTTCGGCTCGCAGGGCTCGGACATCTCGGCGATCCCGTCCATCGCCATCAAGAACCTGGAAGTGCTGCGTGACGGCGCCACGGCGCAATACGGCACCGACGCCATCGCCGGCGTCCTGAACTACGGCCTGAAAGACAGCGCCACTGGCGGCGAGGTCAACGTCCTCTACGGCCAGAACTTCCAGAACGGCGACGGCCAGACCAAGCAGGTCTCGGCCAACATCGGCTTCGGCCTCGGCGGCCGCGGCTTCGTCAACCTGAGCGGCGAATACGACAATTCGGCCCAGACCAGCCGCGGCGCGACGCGTCCGGTGGCGAAGATCTTCGCGACCCAGTTCCCGAACCTGGCCAACCAGCTGCCGAACTATCCCGATCCGGTGCAGATCTGGGGCTCGTCCCCCAGCTACGGCTACAAGCTGCTGGCCAACGCGGGGATCGACGTCACCGAGAACAGCAAGCTCTACGGCTTCATCAACTACGCCTGGTCGCACTCGAACGAGAGCTTCAACTACCGTTCGGCCTACACCGCCACGGGCGTGGTGGATTCGGCTGGCGTCTCGCACACCCTGGGCGCCAACGGCGCCTTCACGAACACCTTCTACCTGACCCCCTGCCCCACCGGTAACGCCACCTGCCCGGCCGGCGGCTTCGTGCAGGACAACAACACCTTCCTGTTCTCTTCGATCTATCCCGCCGGCTTCACGCCACGGTTCATCGGGGTCACGGAAGAGATCTACGGCACGGTCGGCTACAAGGGTAAGACGGGCTTCGGCCTCAATTACGACTTGTCCGGGTCCCTGAGCCGCAACACCCTCGACCTGTCGATGACCAATTCGCTGAACGCGTCCTATGGCCAGGCGTCCCAGACCAGCTTCCACTTCGGCAAGCTGATCCAGAAGGAAACCGACATCAACCTGGACCTCAGCTACCCGCTGGCGGTCGCCGGTCTGGCGAGCCCTGTCACCCTGTCGGGCGGGGCGGAGTACCGGCGCGAGACCTACACCCAGACCGCCGGCGACGTGCAGTCGTACAGCGCCGGTCCCTACGCCGTCGCCCAGCAGCTCTACACCCTGGTTTCGCCGGGGGTTTACACGCACTCCGGCCAGACCAGCGCGGAGTCTCCGGGCGCCAGCGGCTACGGAGGCACCAGCCCCAACGCCGCCGGCTCGTGGAGCCAGACGAGCTACGCCTTCTACTTCGACGCCGAGGCCGACCCGGTCGAACATCTGAGCGTCGGGGCCGCGGTGCGCTACGAGCACTACAGCACCTTCGGCGGCACGGCCGTGTTCAAGCTGAATGGCATCTACAAGTTCACCGACAGCTTCTCGCTGCGCGGAACAGTGGGTACGGGGTTCCACGCCCCCTCGCCCGGCCAGTCCAACGACGAGATCCTGACCACCAATTTCGTGGCCGGCAATCAGGTCCAGACCGGGACATACCCGGTCAGCAGCCCGATCTCGCAGTACTATGGCGCCACGACGCTGAAGCCCGAGAAGTCGACCAACTACGGGGTCGGCATCGTGGCCAAGCCGATGTCGGCGACCGTGATCACGGTCGACGCCTACTACATCAAGGTGAACAGCCGGATCGGCATCTCGCAGAACTTCAACGTCACCGCGGCTGACATCCTGGCTCAGCCGGCCCTGGCGGCCGTGGGCGACGGCGGCAACGTCAACTACTTCACCAACGGCTATGACACCGAGACCCACGGGGTCGACATCGTCGCGACCCACCACCGCGACCTGGGCGGCGGTCGGCTGAACCTGACGCTGGCCTATAACTACAACGTCAGCAGCGTCACCAAATTCAATCCGGCCGTGATCAGCAACGCCCAGATCATCGACGTGGCCCGCCTGGCTCCGAACCACCGCCTGTCGCTGTCCGGCGCCTGGACCCTGGGCAAGTGGACCATCAACGCCCGTGAGAACTACTACGGCTCGTGGCGCGACGAGGTCGACTACCCGGGCCAGATCTTCGACGCCAAGTACACCACCGACGTCGACATCAACTACGCCCTGACCAAGAACTTCATCTTCACCGTCGGCGCGTCGAACCTGTTCAACGCCCGCCCGGAAAAGATCGCCCAGTCGGCCTCCAACCCGATCTACCCGCTCACGGGCAGCACGGCGGACGGCCAGATCTATCCGCGCACCGGCGGTCCGTTCGGGCTCAACGGCGGCTTCTGGTACGTGCGCCTGAAGGCCCGCTACTAGGGCCAGACGCGGCGCGGGCGGGAGGCCTCGGCCTCAACGCGCGCGTCGCCAGCCTGCAAGGACAATTCGGCCCGGGTGTTCGCGCACCCGGGCCGCTTTCTTTGTCGGGCGTCTAGCTCTCGTCGTCCCCGGCGAGGGACGTGTCCTCGTCGTCCTCGCCAGCCTCCGCGGCGGGAATGGCGTAGCCGCCGCTCAGCCACCGGTTCAGGTCCACGTCCGCGCAACGGCGCGAACAGAAGGGGCGGAAGGCCGGGTCGACGGGCTTGCCGCAGATGGGACAGGCTGGACCGGTCATAGTCTCCTCACGGCGTGGTCGGCGCGGGCGCGGCCTGGCTCGGAACGCAGGCTCAGCCGCGCGCCCACGCGGGCGATCAGGGCCTGAAGATAGGGCGCGGCGACCCCAACCACATCCTCCGACGCCACCGCCTCCAGCCGCGCCCCGCCGTCGGCGGCCGCCTCGCGCTCGAGGGCGCGGATGAGGGCCAGGGCTTCGGTCTGGGCGGTCGGGGCGCCGGCGTCGTCGACCAGGATGTCGATGGCGGGCCGGCTGCGGCGCGGGACGGTGAGTTCCAGCGTCCCGAACCGGCTGATCGGACCCAGGGCGACGCCCGGGTTGTCGGCGGCGAACGCCGCTCGGGCGGCGGCCAACAGCGCTGGGCCGTCGTGGCCGCGCCCGGCCAGGTCGACCACGACGAGCCCACCCAGCCCCTTCAGCCGCAGCACGCGGGCCGTGGTCGTGAGCGCGGCGAGATTGGCCGCGCGGGCGGCGCGCTTGGCCTCCGGCCCGCTCCTTGGCCCCATGTCGACGTCAACGGCGGTCAGGGCCCGCGTGCGCTCGACGGCCACCGTGCCGCCGCCGGACAGCGGGAAGACCGTCTGCAGCGCCTCGTCCTGAGCCTCTTCGGCGACGCGCCGCGCCGCCTCGCCCGTGACGATCTCGGCGCGCGGCGCGGCGGCCTGGAGTTGGGCCTTAAGGTCCGGCGCGGCTTCCAGCAGGCGCGGCGCGCCCTCGGCGGGGCCGATCAGGCGCAAGGTCGCGCCCTTGTCGGCGCGCCCTTCGCCCCGCACCTCGACCTCGACCGCCTGCCCCTGGTTCAGTCGCTCCATGTCCGGGCGCAGGTTCAACACACCGTCCGGGCCAACGCCCATGTCCAGGAAGGCCAGCGCCTGGGCCCGTTCGACCTGGCGCACGCGCGCCACCAGCCGCGCGCCCAGCGCCTGGACCTGGGCGGTCTCGCCCCGGTCGATCAGCAGCCGCTCGGGCCGGCCGTCCAGTGTGACCACGCCTCGCGTCTCGCCGACGCCGACGTCGAGGAACAGGCGCCGCTGGCTCATGGCGCCGCGTAGCCGAGGCCCGTGAGCAGGGCCATGGTCTCGTAGAGCGGCAGGCCGACCACCCCGGTGTAGGAGCCGCTCAGAGCCAGCACGTAGGCGCCGGCGAGGCCCTGGATCTTGTAGCCGCCCGCCGCGCCCCGCCACTCGGCGCCGGCGATCAGGCGATCCGTCTCGCCGCGCGTCAGGCGCTTGAACGTCACCCGTGTCTCCGAAAGGCGCGAGGCCTCGCGTCCGCCCGGGGCGATCAGGGCGACGCCGGTCAGCACGCGGTGCGCCCGGCCGGACATCAGGGCCAACATGCGCCGCGCATCCGCCTCGTCGGCCGGCTTGCCAAGCATCCGCCGGCCCACCGCGACGATGGTGTCGGCCGCCAGGACGAAGTCATCCGGCCGGCGGGCCGCGGTCGCGCGGGCCTTGCCTAGGGCCAGCCGCAGGGCCGCCTGACGCGGCGTCTCGTCCTTCAGCGGCGATTCGTCGATGTCGGCCGGGTCGACCGCGTCGGGCCGCAGCCCCGCCTGGGCCAGCAGGTCGAGGCGGCGGGGACTGGCGCTGGCCAGGATCAGGGAGGG
>JAFEEA010000063.1 GCA_018241335.1 Pseudomonadota bacterium | reverse complement strand
GGCTTCGACGCCGGGGTCCGCTTCGACGAGAGCCTGGCGCGGGACATGATCGCCGTGCCGATCGGCGGGCCGCTGCGCTACGCCCTGGCGGCGGCGCCCAGCCTGCTGGCGCGCGTGGGCCGCCCGAACCATCCGCGTGACCTCGCCGCCCTGCCCTGCATCCGCCACCGCTTCTCCAGCGGCGTTCTGCAGGAATGGGAGTTCGAGCGGGGCGGCGAGGTGGTGACGGTGCGCCCCAGCGGGCCGCTGATCACCACCAACATCCAGGTGCAGCTGGAGGCGGCGGTGGCGGGCGTTGGCTTCGCGGCCAGTTTCGAGGGCTTCCTGCAACCGGCGCTGGACGACGGGCGGCTGGTGCGGCTGCTGGAGGACTGGCACGCGCCCTTCCCCGGGCCCTATCTCTACTATCCCTCGCGCCGCCACATGCCGGCGGGCCTGCGGGCCTTCATCGACTTCTTCCGCGTCTGAACCCATTTCGGGGCGCGCCCATTGGCCGCAAGCCCGCGCTGCGCCATATCAATCTACCGTCACCATCTTGGGTCAGATTGACCCGAATCAGAGCCGACAGGCGCCCAGGACCCCGCCCGCCCATGGAAAGCACGCAGCACAACCTGATCAGCCGGCTGGACGCCTACAAGAAGCCGAGCGCGCCACGCGCCATCTTCGAACTGGCGGTCACCGGCGGGGCGCTGCTGGCCATGTGGAGCGTGGCCTTCCTGGTCTTCCACCTGGGCTTCTGGTGGCTGGCCCTGATCCTGACCGCGCCGGCGGCCCTGTTCCTGGTGCGCCTCTTCATGATCCAGCACGACTGCGGGCACGGGGCGTTCTTCTCGGCCAAGGCGGCCAACGACTGGGTCGGCCGGGTGATCGGGGTGCTGACCCTGACCCCCTACGACTACTGGCGGCGCACCCACGCGGTGCACCACGCCACCTCGGCCAACCTGGACCGCCGGGGCCTGGGCGACATCAAGACCCTGACCGTGGACGAGTACCTGGCCCTGAGCCCGATGAAGCGGCTGGGCTATCGCCTCTATCGCCACCCGCTGGTGCTGTTTGGCCTGGGGCCCTTCTTCACCTTCTTCCTCATGCAGCGGCTGCCGTTCGGCCTCTTCAAGGACGGCTGGCGGCCGTGGCTGTCGACCATGGGGACGACGGCGGCGGTGCTGGCGGTGCTGGGCCTCTTCGCCTGGCTGCTGGGGCCGGTTCCCACCCTGCTGGTCTTCCTGCCGACCATGCTGATCGGCGCCACCATCGGCGTCTGGCTGTTCTTCGTTCAGCACCAGTTCGAGGGCGTCACCTGGCTGCGCCAGGGCAAGTGGCGGCGCGACGACGCGGCGCTGCTGGGCAGTTCGCACTACGACCTGCCGCAGCCGCTGAAGTGGCTGACCGCCAACATCGGCGTGCACCACGTGCACCACCTTTCGAGCCGCATCCCCTTCTATCGCCTGCCGCAGGTGATGAAGGACCTGCCGGAACTGAAGAACGTCAGCCGCCTGGGCCTGATCGAGAGCTTCAAGTGCGCCAGCCTGGCGGTGTTCGACGAGGCCAACGGCCGCCTGATCTCCTTCCGCCAGATGCGCCGCATGCGCCTGGCGGCGACGGCGGGGGCGTAGGGGACGGGCGGTCTAGGATGCGGTGACGGCGGCTTGCGGGGGTGCGGCCAGGTTCGGGTTCCGGCCCATCCGAGACATTCGTGCTTGCGCATTCGGAGCCGCGGCGCTCGAGTCAGCCATGACTTCAGATCTACCGCCCGACAATGATCCCGACGCCGTGTTTGCGTTCGCGATGAGCTTCAATGGATACGAGCACTACGGATCGTTTGAGGCGAGCGCAGATGCCGCACGCGCTAAGACTCGCGACAGCCTGGAAGCTCTGCGGAACGAGCTCTTCTTTGCGGCGCGTGCGTCAAGGCACCGGGGCGACGATCTCTTCCTCGAAACCTACCGAGACCTTCGTCCGCTCCTGCGGGCGCATATGATGCCGCCAACCTCCAACGCCTGAGCCTCCCCTTCTCGGACGGCTCGCGGGTCCGCTACCTGGCAGCGCCTCTAGAAACGTGGCCGGCCGGATCGTCTCTGGCGAGGCGCCGATCGGGCGAAACACATCATCCCAAGATATCACCGGACGCGGCGGGACGGTCTCACGGCTTTTCATCTCGGCGAATACCTGCCTAGTCTCGGGCCTGCCGGGGGTTCGCGCCGCCGGATGGGGGAAATTCGGCTTCGCGTCGTCGCGAAGACGACGGCGGCGTTTCGGGGGGAACAATGTCGACTGTCATCATGCCCGCGCGGGCGGACCGCAACATCACGCTTGTCTGGATCCTGGCCATCTGGGCCTTCGCCCTGTTCGGGTTCGGGGCCGATTTCGGCCGCTTCGCGCACGAACAGCCGGCGCCGCCGCTGGCGCTCACCCTGCACGGCCTGATCAGCGTGGCGTGGCTGGGCCTGGTCACGACGCAGGTGGTGTCGGCCGAGACGGCCAACATGCGCCTTCACCGCCGGCTGGGGTGGGCGGTGGTCTCGCTGTCGGCGCTGATGGTCCCGCTGGGGATCGTCGCGGCGATGGTGGACATGGCGCGGCAGGTCGGCCACCCGGACTTCGCGCCGCAGTTCCTGGGCGAGGAGTTCCAGGACGTCATCGCCTTCGCGATCTGCACGGCCGCGGGCGTGGCGACGCGCAAGATCCGCGCCGACCACAGCCGCTTCATGGTGCTGGCTGCCGCGGCCCTGGCCGATGTCGGGCCGGGGCGCATCGCAACGAACCTGGTCAGCGCGACGCCCGCCAGCCCGCTGGCGGTGTGGGCGACCTACTATTGGGGCACCGCCCTGGTGCTGGTCGGCATGCTGGCCTGGGACACGATCCGGCATGGGCGCCCGCAGCGCGCGACGATGCTGGGCGCGGGCCTGCTGTGGGGCGGCGAGGCGATCGCGTCGGTGCTCTATTTCACGCCGGCCTGGAAGGCGGCGATGGCGGGGCTGGTCCGCGCCTGGGGCTGGGCGGGATAGTCGGGCCCCTGTTGGCGGCATCGCGGCGAGAGCCTGTCGAGCCTGGCATTTCCCTGCCGGCGATCTCGCGCTAGACGGCATGCCATGGCCGACACCCCTGCCCTCATGGTTCGTCTGTCAGGACTGCTGTTCTGGTTCGACGAGTCGCTGCAGGCCAGCCTCGCGGCGGCGGGCTTCGCGCCCCTGACGCGCACCCAGTCCGTGTTCCTGATGTGCCTGGCCGCCGGCGAGAACCGACCGTCGCGACTGGCCAGCCAGCTCGGCGTCAGCCGACAGGCGATCAGCCACATCATCGGCGAACTCAGCCGCCGGGGCCTCATCACGCTGGCGGTCGACCCTGAGGACGCCCGCGGGCGGATCGTCGAGTACAGCTTCGAGGCCCAGGACCTGCGCCGGGCGGCGCATCGGGTGGTCGATGGCCTGGAACGGCTTCTTGAGAGCCGGATCGGCGCAGAGGCGGCCGCGAGCCTGCGCGCCGGCCTGGCGCGTGACTGGGGCGCTCCGGCGGTGATCGAAGCGGCGGCGGGCACGAAGGTTCCCTGACGCGCCTCGGGTCGCGCCCGAAGCGCCCGGCGAGGGCGTCAGGCGACCTGATTGTAGAGTTCCGTCGCCCCCGGATATTCCCGGCCGTCGTCGCGGCCGATCTCCTGCTCCACCAGGGCGTTGGTCATGGCGTTCAGCAGAAGGACCGTCGCGCGGTGCGCGGGGTCCATCGCGAGGTTGACGATCTCGTTTGGGTCGGCGGCCGTGTCGTAGAGCTCGAGGTCGTTCAGGCGCGCCAGGGTGTCCCAATCGGCCGGCGTGTGATGTTGCGAGGGCGCGAAGTAGCGGGCGAACTTCCACCGCCCGTCATGGACGCCGCGGTGCAGGCGCCGCCGGGTCAGGTCATAGGCCTGGTCGAAGTCGACCGCCCGCGCACGGAAGCCCGGCTTGGGCTCCCACATGTAGGCCACGGCGTAGTCGAAGAGGTGACCGCGCCGGTCCCGCTCGGTCGGGGCGGACGGGTCACGGATCATGTCCGAGAGGTCGACGCCCGGAAGGCCGGGGAACTGGTCTGCCGCCTGCGCCCTGTCGAGGCCCGCGAGCCCCATCAGCGTGGGGGCGAGGTCGACGGCGCTCATCAGCCGCCTGGTCGTGCGGCCACCGGCCAGATCCGGGTGCACGATGATCATCGGCACGTTGGTCTCCTCCCGGTACATGGTGCCGGCCTTCTGATGCATGCCGTGGGCGGCGCACCGCTCGCCGTGGTCGGAGGTGTAGATGATGATGGTGTTGTCCATCTGGCCGCTCTCCTTGAGCGCCCAGAGAATGTCCGCCAGCCGGCGATCAACGTCGCGCATGCAGTTGTAGTAGTAGTTCACGAACCGCCGCCAGGAGGCCAGATCGGCGCGGTCGATCGGGCCGTAGAAGCGCTCGCTGAGGCGGACGATGGCGCGGTGGGCCTCCGGCTTTGTGCTGAGGTCGTCCTTGAAGAAGCTCTCGGGCAGGTCGAAGCCGTTGTCGACCTGATAGAGCGGGTCGCCAGGCTCGCGGCGCAGCGGCGCCAGCAGATTGGGGTGCAGGCGCTCCTGGGACTGCCGGCCGGTCGCGTCGAAGAACATGATGTCGTGCGGGTTGACGAGGCCCGCCACCTGGAACCAGGGCCGGCCGCCGGCCTTGTCCAGGCGGGCGTAGTCGAAGAGGGCGCGGGAGACGTCGGCGGCCGTGAAGGCGTCGGAACGGAAGCCGTCCCAGGTCAGGCCGACGGATTCGCCGTCGAAGCCGTAGTCGTGGAAGCCGTAGGCCTCCAGCGCCGCCTCGGTGTTCGGATAGAGGCCGCCGGGGACCTGGTTCCAGTTCCGCTCCAGATTGATCTGGCTGAGGTGCCATTTGCCCTTGTAGCTGGCGTAGTAGCCGGCCGCCTGCATCATGGTGCCGAGGGTCGGCAGCGACCCCGGCAGGCCCGGATTGGGCGGCGTGTCTGTGTTCAGGTAGACGCCGGTCTGCTGGGTGTGGCGCCCCGTGAAGATGGTCGAGCGCGACGGGCTGCAGGGCGTGGTCTGGACGTGATAGTTTTCCACCAGCAGGCCGCGCTCGAGCAGCTCGCGGTGCGCGGGCAGCTTGTCCAGCAGGCCCTTGGGCCAGCTCGCCGGACTTTGCTCCTGGTCGGTCAGGACCATCAGGACATTGTATTTTCGACCGCCTTGCGCCGGGTTCGCCATGTGCCGTCCTCACCCCTGCCCCGGCCGCCGCGATAGGCGTGGCCGTTTCTGGGGGCCTTCTAGGCGCGCGGCGGATATAATACAATGATTGTATTATTGGCCGGATGACGGGGCCTGGCCACGAGGCGCACACGCGGTCGCGCGCCGCCTCGGAAATCGGCGATGTCGGCTGTTTGGCGTGAAAGGCGAATGTCCGAAATGGGATCCGTGGACAACAACCGCTTCCGACCCTGAGCGGACCTTCGGAACTGAAGTGCACGGATGGCGCGAAGCGAACCCCTGGCCGAAGCTGTGCTATTGGCTATGCTCCCTGGATGGAAGCTGACGTCCCACACGAAGGCCGGAAGTATGCGATTTACTTACTAGGCGCGGGCTTTTCCGTGCCCGCCGGTGTACCCGCAGCGGACGAACTCTGGCGCGAAATATTGGCGCGCGGCCTGGCGATGGATGGGCGCGCGGGGAAGTTCCGCGACGACCTCGATGCTTACGTTCGCTATCGCCGTCTCTGCGATGGCGTCGAACTGACCTACGAATCGATCAACCTCGAGGAGCTTATGGGCTTCCTCGATATTGAGCACCATCTAGGTCTCCGGGGCAAAGACACCTGGAGCGATGCCGGCAACGAAGGCCAGATCGTCATCAAAACTCTTATCGGCCAGATTTTGACCGAGCGCACGCCGGCCGCTGGCTCGGTTCCCGACCTGTATGTTGAGTTTGCGCGCAAGCTGCGGCCCGACGACTACGTCCTGACCTTCAACTACGATGTCTTGCTGGAGCGGGCCTTAGAACAAGCTGGCGTGCCTTATCGCCTGTTCCCCAATCGATACAAGGACGTCAGCGACTACAGCGCCACGATTGACGACAGCCGCCAAGAGGTCGTCGTACTCAAGGTCCACGGCTCCGTTGATTGGTTCGACCGCCGGAGATACGAGCGTTTCCGTCATACCTACGCCGTGCAGGGCCTCGACCCCGACCAGACGCCGGATCGTATCTTCAATCCGTCTCAGGGATGGTACCTGACACCGGTTGTTGAGGGACCGAGGCATGACGACGATCCCCTAGTGTCTCTGTATCGGCTGCGCCAAGTCGAAGCCTACTACTGGGATCCGGACTGGTTTCTCAACACGCCCAGCCTCATTTCACCCTCGACCCAAAAGCTCGTTTATTCTAGTTATGTTCGGGAATTCTGGAACGGTCTCGGTCGAGCGGGTTGGGGAAATTTTCGCTTGGTGGTGATTGGATATTCCCTGCCAAAACACGACGACTACGCTCGACAGGTTCTCTATCGGGTCGCCCGAAATTATCAGTCAGACAACTCTGACCTTTCGGACTACCTAAAGATCGAACGCGACCCGTTGGTGCTCGTCGACTACCGACCAGACGCAGCCGGGCTGGAAGACCTGAAGCAACGATACGCCTTCGTCGACTGGTCAAAGGCGATGCTCCACCCAACAGGGTTCGATCTGTCCGTCGTCGAGCGTCTCTAGGGCGCAGTGGGCTGCCCGCTGTGCTGATGACCGCTCCCCTTCAACGAAACTCGGCGACGACCGCTATCGGGCCGACGATGGCGGCGTTGAAGGCAGCGAGGTCTTCGGCGGGGATCCAGTATTCCAGGTGATCACGGCCGCCGGCCTGCTGGACCGGATAGGCCTCGATGAAGTCGCGCCTGACCTCGAACCGCGTCACGTAGCCGGCCCCGTCCGCCTTGACGTTCCAGTCCCGCGCGATCTGCACCGCATAGGACTCGTTGAGTACGGGATAGAAAATGGGCTGCTCGGGCAACCTTGGCGGAAACGCCCGAAAGCCCGCGGCCTCGATCAGCCGGAGCTCGGCCGGTCCGACAGGTCGCCAAAGCGTGAGGGTCGCGGCAGTATTCACGCCAGACGTGTAGCGGATTCAACGTCCCTCACGCACCCCTTTGCGAACATTGGAAAGCCCGCGCCGCCCGTGGGACGGATCAGCTTGAAGCGCCCTTACGCCGGGATCGCCGCCCCGAGGCCCCTCGCCCGCGCTTCGGCGGGGGTGAAGTAGACGAGGCCGTCGCCCCAGTCGTGGGCGACCACGTCGGCGGGCGGGCGGGCGTCCTCGCCGCAGAGGAAGGCCAGCTCCTTGTCGGTCAGCACGCCCCAGCGGGCGAAGGCCTGTTCAGGCGTGGGGTCGGGGCGCGGATCGGCGGTCGCGCCCGGCAGGGCCGCTTCGAGGCCCGCTTCGTACTCTTCGTAGGGCACCCAGCCGGCCACGGTGACGTCGCCCGCCGCGCCGCGGAAGATCAGGGTCGGCAGGGCGTAGCGGTCGTGGCCCTCGGAGTGCTTGAGTTCGCCATTCATGGGGCTGTCGTGCTTGAGGTGGCGCACGTAGTCGTTGGGCTCGCGCGTTTCGCGCCAGTCGGCGCGGTAGGCCTCGGCCACCTGCGGCAGGGCCTGGTCCCGGCGCCAGCGGGCGAGGTCCAGGCCCGGGACGCCCTGGGCCGCGGCCTCGAACTCGTCCGGGGTCTGGGGGCCGAGTCCGAAGACGAAGATCTGCTCGCGGAAGCGGCGCAGCACCGCGTGGGCGACGTCCTGGCCTTGCAGCTCGGCCGCCTTGACCGCCGCGCCCAGCGGATCGGTCGACTGCAGCATCAGATGCATGGGGTTGGGATAGGGCATGCCGGTGAGGCGCCAGACGCGTTTCCAGTAGGCGCGCATAGGCTCGGCGGCGCTGACCCGGTCCCAGCTCTCCTTGCCCGTGGCGGCGTTGCCGACGAGGCCGCCCATGACCTTTCGCCAGGTCAGGTGATGGCCATGACGCCAGTCCAGCCGGCGCAGCAGGGGCTCGGCGCCCCAGGCGGTCGAACAGACGGCGTCGGTGTATTCGACGACTTCGATGCGCTCCATCGGGGCCTCCCAACCTCGGATGGGTCGCACCGTCGGCCCGCCTCGCCCGCTTGGCAAGACGAAAGCCCTTCCCGGCCCCGCCACGCGCCGCCTACAGAAGGGCGAGGCGCGGGAGCACGGGATGACGGGCTGGGTGATCGGGGTGATGGTGGAGGTGACCGGCGAGCCGGAGCCCCTGCGCCACTACTGGGCCATCGGCCACGCTGACCGGGCCAAGGCCGAGTGGACCGCCCTCGACGCCGCGCTCGAACACGGCCACGTCGCCACCAGCCCGTTCCGGGGGCTGGAGCCGGTGCAGATGCTGGCGCAATTGACGCCCGCGCGGATGAAGGTGCTGGGGCTGAAGGACAAGGAGGTCCGGGCCCTGGGGCGCAAGCTGCCGCGGCGGTGGCTGTAGGGCCTATTTGCGCAGGGCGAAGACCATGCCGCGGCTGATGGCGGCGGGGATGACGCTGAGGTGGCCCTCGTCGCGGAACACGAAGCTCTCGACCTCGTAGCCCTTGGGGCCGTCGATGGCGCGCAGGCGCCGGCCGAGGGCGTGGGCGTTGCCGACCATCTTGGCCTTGCGGGTCATCTTATCGATCTCGGCCTGGGTGAAGGCGCCGCGCGAGGCGTCGGCTTTGGCAGGCGTCTCCTCCTGGCCGCCGACGCAGACGAACACCCGAGGCGCCGCCCCGGCCTTGACCCGCGCGGCGAAGGCCGGCTCGTCGGCCAGGATCGATTTCTCGTCCCACCAGATCGACGGGCTGGAGGCGAGGAAGGTGCGATAGGCCTCGGTCTGGCGGAACAGGGCCCGCAGTACGGCGAGGCCGCCGAGGGAGTGGCCGAACAGGGTCTGGTCGGCGCGGTCGATGGGAAAGCGCGCCTCGACGGCGGGCTTCACCTCCATTTCGATGGCGCGCAGGTACTGGTCGAGGCCGCCGACGCCCTCCTCGGTGACGTCCTTGCGGCCCAGGCGGTCGAGGGTCTTCTGGGCGCTGGGGGTGGTGAGGTCCAGCCAGCGCTGGCGCGCGCCATCGGCGGGGTCGGCGTAGGCGATCCCCACCACCACCGCGCCGCGCGTCTCGCCGCTGTTGGCCATCGCCCTCACCAGTTGGGCGGCGGTGGCGAAGTTGTCGAAGCCGTCGAGCAGGTAGACCACGGGCCAGCCGGCCGGCGGCGCCTCGCCCAGCGGTCGGGCGATGAGCAGGCGCAGGCCCCGGCCGAGGATGTCCGAGGCGAGGTCGAAGCGCTCGGATTGGCCAATGGATACCGGCTTGGTCTCGGTCATGCGGCTTTCCTCCCCTGGGTCTGATCGTGGCGACAAGGATATCACGGCCCGACGGGGGCGGCGTCCGCGCCGACATGGGCCTTGGCCGCCCACTCGGCCGCCGTGCCGCCCAGGGCCGGATGGACCCAATCCGGCGCGATCTCGGCCAGGGGGCCCATGACGAAGCGGCGTTCGTGGGCGCGGGGATGGGGCAGGACCAGGCTCGCCGAGTCGATCACCTGCCGGCCATGGGCGATGAGGTCCAGATCCAGCGTGCGCGGATCATTCGGCTGGCCCCGGCGGCGGCCGAAGTCGGCTTCCAGGGCAAGAATTCGCGCCATCACGGCGTCGGGGGGCAGGCTCGTCTCGACAAGGACGACGCCGTTGAGATACTCAGGCTTCGATGGATCCGGCCACGCGGCCGAGCGCCACCAGCTCGACCGTTTCACGACGTGCAGCCCGGCGCCTGAGAACCGCGACAGAGCCGTTTCCAAAAGGACGATACTGGACGCATAGTCACCTGGAAGATTTGACCCCATGGCGATGATGATCGCGCCGGCGAGACAATCCATTTTCAGCCATTCATTCAAGAGGTTGGGCCGATGACCTTCTATCCCACGGATCGTCTGGCCTTGTTCATTGACGGGGCGAACCTCTACTCCTCGGCCAAGGGCCTGGGCTTCGACATCGACTACAAGCGGCTGCTGGACGAGTTCCGCAAGCGCGGGGTGCTGATCCGGGCCTATTACTACACCGCCCTGGTGGAGGATCAGGACTATTCGCCGATCCGGCCCCTGGTGGACTGGCTGGACTACAACGGCTTCACCCTGGTGACCAAGTCGGCGCGGGAATACACCGACGCCCAGGGCCGCAAGCGCTGGCGCGGCGACATGGACATCGAGATCGCCGTCGACATGCTGGAGATCGCCGAGCACGCCGACCACGTGGTGCTGTTCTCGGGCGACGGGGATTTCCGCCGCCTGATCGAGGCGGTGCAGCGCAAGGGCGTGCGGGTGACGGTGGTGTCCACGGTCAAGTCGCAGCCGCCCATGGCCTCCGACGACCTGCGCCGCCAGGCGGACGCCTTCGTGGACCTGGCGGACCTGGCCGACATCATCGGCCGCCCGGCCCGCCTGCCCCGCTTCCTGCAGGAGAACAAGGCGCCGGTGCGCGAGGAGCAGGACGCCGACCGGGACTGACCGCTCGCCGCCTCCGGAGCCCGCCATGCCGACCGTCAAAGCCGCCGCCACGGCCGAGCCGCCGCGCGACTGTCCCCTGTGCCCGCGCCTGGTGGACTATCGCGGCGAGAACCGCGCCGCCCATCCCGACTGGTTCAACGGCCCGGCGCCGAGCTTCGGCGATCCCGACGCGCGGCTGCTGGTGATGGGGCTGGCGCCCGGCCGCCAGGGGGCCAACCGCACCGGCCGCCCGTTCACCGGCGACTTCGCCGGGGTGCTGCTCTACGAGACCCTGATCAAGCTGGGCTTCGCCGAGGGTCGCTATCAGGCCCGGCCCGACGACGGGGTGAGGCTGGTCGACTGCATGGTCTCCAACGCCGTGCGGTGCGCCCCGCCGGGCAACAAGCCGACCCCGGCCGAGGAAGCCGCCTGCCGGCCCTTCCTGGTCGCGCGGCTGGAGCAACTGCCGCGCCTGAAGGTGATCGTCACCCTGGGCGACGTGGCGCGGCGCAACGTGCTGAAGGCGCTGGGCCTGCCCGGGTCGGCGGGGGCGCCGGGGCATGGTTCGGAGACCGTCGCCGGCGGCTATCACCTGATCAACAGCTATCACTGCTCGCGGCTGAACACGAACACCGGGCGGCTGACGCCGGCCATGTTCGAGGACATCTTCCGGCGCGCCCGGGCCGTGCTCGACGCCGCCTGACGGCCTTGAAATGGCCAGAGGCCCCAGGCAGGAGGGCCGCGTGATCCTTCGCCGTGACCTCTTCGCGGGCCTGGCCGCCGCCGGCCTGGCGCCGGCCGGCTTGGCGGCCCCGGCGGCCGCCCTGCCCCGCCTGGGACCGCCGCAGCCGTTTTCCTGGCCCGCTCTGCGGGCGCGCGCCATGGCCTTGGCGGCGCAGCCCTGGCAGGCGCCGCCCACCCCGCCCGAGGCCCTGGCGGCGATCGACTACGACATGGCCGCAGCCCTGGCCTACCGGCCCCAGGCGACGATCTGGCCCGCCCAGGGTGGCGGGGCCAGGCTGTTCCACCTGTCCACCGGCGCGCGCCAGCCGGTGACTGTGCATCTGGTGGAGGGCGCCCAGGCGCGGGCCGTGACCTATGATGAAGCCCTGTTCGCGGCGGCCAAGGGCGCGCCGGAACTGGGCGACGGCGGCGGCTTTGCGGGCCTGCGCCTGATGACCGCCGACGGGCGCAGCGACTGGCTGGCCTTCACGGGGGCGAGCTATTTCCGCGCGGCGGGGCCGCTGGACCAATACGGCCTTTCGGCGCGGGGCCTGGCGGTGAACACCGGCCAGCCGGGGCCCGAGGAATTTCCGCGCTTCACCGACCTTTGGCTGGAGCGCGGGCCGGACGCCGCCTGGACGATCTGCGCCCTGCTGGACAGCCCCAGCGTCGCCGGCGCGGTGCGAATGGTCAGCCGGCGCACCCCTCGCGGCGTCATCCAGGACATCGCCATCAGCGTGCGCCTGCGCGCGGACGTGGCCAGCCTGGGCTTCGCGCCCCTGACCAGCATGTTCTGGTACGGCGAGGGCAATCGGCGGCAGGCGGCGGACTGGCGCCCGGAAATCCATGACTCCGACGGCCTGGCGATCTGGAACGGGCGTGGCGAGCGGCTGTGGCGGCCCTTGAGCAACCCATCCCGCCCCCTGACCAACAGCTTCCTGGACAAGGGCCCGCGGGGCTTCGGACTGCTGCAGCGCGACCGCGCCTTCGACCACTATCAGGACGACGGCGTGTTCTACGAGAAGCGGCCGAGCCTGTGGGTCGAGCCGGTGGGCGACTGGGGGCCGGGCGCGGTCACCCTGTACGAGATCCCCACCGATCGGGAGACCGCGGACAACATCGTCGCCTTCTGGACCCCGGCCGGGCCGGCGCGCGCCGGCCAGCGCCACGACCTGGCCTATCGGCTGAGCTGGACCGCCGACGAGCCGGCGCCGTCGGCCCTGGCGCGGGTGGTCGACACCTGGACCGGCCAGGCCGGGCGGCCGGGCTTTGCCGCCACCGCCGGGGCGACCAAGCTGGTGATCGACTTCGAGGGCGCCAGGCTGCGAGGCCTGGGCCGGGCCAGCGGCGTGAAGGCCGAGGCGAACGTGAAGACTGGGCGAATCCTGAGCATCGACGCCTATCCGGTGGTCGGCCGGCCCAATCGCTGGCGCCTGGCGGCGGACATCGCCACGGATGGCGCGGGGCCGGTCGACTTTCGCGGCGAACTGCGGCTCAACAGCGACTCTTTGACCGAGACTTGCCTCTACCAGCTCATTTGAGCGCGTTCGGCCCCATTGTCGCCGCGCTTGGATTCTTACGGCGTTCGTATGGTGTCAGTGATTTCAAGCGTTACAGGCGTCGACACAGTCGATGACGCCGAAGCCTTCGCCTCGATCGAGGCCCTCGCCGACAAGCTCCAGCATGACGCGTTTCGGTCCTGGAAGCCGTCGGGCGACCTGCCGCCCGCCGCGCCCCTGGCGATGCCCGAGCAGCGCTTCGACCGCTGCGACGCGCGCGCGGCGGTGGTCGGCCCATCGGGGATGACCTTGCGGCGAGCCGCCTTGGTCGGCGGCGCCGGCGCGCTGGGCCTGCTGGCCGCCTCGGTGCTGATGCAGTCCCTGGCCCGCGATGGCTTCGAAGTGCGCGACGTTGTCCTGCTGGCCCTCTTCCTGCCGCTGTTCGCCTGGCTGGCTTTCTCTTGCCTGAGCGCCCTGGCCGGGTTCGTGAGCCTGGTGATGGGGCGGCGCGAGGACCTCGCCGCGGCGGCGCCCGGCCGCCTGCCCCTGGGCGCGACGGCGGTCCTGGTTCCGATCTATAATGAGGAGGTGGGCGCGATCTTCGCGCGCCTGAGGGCCATGTCCCGGTCCATCGCCTCGGCGGGTGGGGCGGGACTGTTCGACATCTTCATCCTGAGCGACTCGCGACAGGAGAACCATGCGGCGGAACATGCCGCCTACCTGACGCTGCGCGAGGCGAATTCGGTTCCGATCTATTACCGCCGCCGGCCGATGAACCACGCTCGCAAGCCCGGCAACATCGCCGACTGGGTGCGCCGTTTCGGCGGCGCCTACGACTACATGCTGGTGCTGGACGCCGACAGCCTGATGAGCGGCGAGGCGATGATCCGCCTGGCCGCGACCCTGGACCGCAATCCTCAGGTGGGCCTGATCCAGACAACACCGGCGGTGTTGGGCGCCGCCAGTCCCTTCGCCCGATGGCAGCAGTTCGCGTCGCGCTTCTATGGGCCGGTGGCGTCGGCGGGGCTGATTTGGTGGTCGGGGGCGGAGGCGACCTTCTGGGGCCACAACGCCATCCTGCGGGTGCGGGCCTTCGCCGAGAGCTGCGGCCTGCCGAAGCTGACCGGCCCGGAGCCGTTCGGCGGCCACATCATGAGCCATGACATGGTCGAAGCGGCCCTGCTGCGCCGGCGGGGCTGGGCCACGCACATGATGGCGCTGGACCACGGCAGCTACGAGGAGTTCCCGCCGACCGTGGTGGACCACGCCATCCGGGACCGCCGATGGTGCCAGGGCAATCTGCAGCACTTGCGCCTGCTGGGCTCGGCGGGGTTCCACTGGGTCGGGCGGATGCACCTGCTGATGGGGGCGTCCGCCTATCTGACCTCGCCGTTGTGGCTGCTGCTGATGGCGGCGGCCCTGGCCGAGCGGCTGCACGGAGGGCTGGCGCAGCTGACGGCGCCCCCCGCCTGGCTACTGGGCCTGACGGCGGCGCTTCTGTTCGGCGGCAAGGCGCTGCCGCTGGCGGCGGCGGCGCTGGACCGGGGTCGGCGGCGCGACTTCGGCGGCTGGCGCGGAATCGCCGCCAGCATGGCCGTGGACCTGCCCCTGTCGGTGCTGATGGCGCCGATGATGATGATGAACCAGGTGATCGCCATCATCGACATCCTGCGCGGGCGGCCCAGCGGCTGGCCGCCGCAGCGACGCACCAGCGACGGGATCGCCTTCGTCGACGCCGTGAGCCACTACCGCGCGCACCTGGGGCTGGGCGCCGTGCTTGCCCTGATCGGCCTGGTCGACGCCGCGGCGGCGTGCTGGCTGGCGCCGGTGAGCGTGGGCCTGATCGGCGCGCCGATCCTTGCGTCGGCGACCGCCGACAACCGCCTGGGCGACAGGCTGGCGCGGCTCGGCGTGTTTCGGACGCCGGAGACGCCGCCCGCCGGCGCGGGCCAGCCCATCCGCGCTCCGCGCCCGGATCCGCGGCGGCCGGCGGCGCGCGGCGGTCAGCCCGCGTCGGTGACGTCTTCCTGGCACTCGTCCTTGGAATAGGGCTGCAGGGACGACTCCAGCAGGTTGACGCACCAGTAGCCCTTGCCCTTCCAGGTCATCAGGTCGGCCTCCTTGAGGTCGAGGGTCCCCTGGTAGTTCACGCCGTGGGCGGAGGTGACCTTCAGAACATGATGGCCGGCCGCGATCGGGGTGGTGGTCGAGCCGTAGCCGGGCGCCGTGACGGGCTTGCCGTCGACCGTGACCTGGGCGGTCTCGGCCAGGTGCGAGGAGATGTGCAGGACGTTCGCCTTGGCCGCCGCCGCGGCGCGGCGCAGCGAATGGGTGATGATCCCCGACTGGGCGGCGCCGGAGACCAGCACCGCCACCGTCGCGGCGCCCACGGCCAGGCTGGTCGCCATCGCAAGCCTGCGCATCATCCCCGCTCCCTCATCAGACGGCCCTGTTCGCGTTTCCAGTCGCGGTCAGCCTCCACCGCGCGCTTGTCGTGGATCTTCTTGCCCTTGGCCATGGCGACCTCGAGCTTAACCCGGCCCTTGTCGTTGAAGTAGAGCTTGGTCGGGATGAGGGTGCGGCCCTCGCGCTGGACCGCGCCCATCATCCTGTCGATCTGCTTGCGGTGCATGAGCAGCCGGCGCGGGCGGCGGGGCTCGTGGTTGAATCGGTTGGCCTTGCTGTACTCGGGGATGTAGGCGTTGATCAGGGCCAGCTCGTCGCCTTCCACGGCGACGTAGGACTCGGCGATGTTGGCCTTGCCCTCGCGCAGCGACTTGACCTCGGTCCCGGTGAGGGCGAGGCCCGCCTCGATGGCGTCGTCCAGGAAATAGTCGAACCGGGCCCGCCGGTTCTCGGCGATCAGCTTCATCCCGTCACGCCGGCCGCGGCCATCGCCTCCAGGATCGCGGGCTTCACGGCGTCGGCGCAGGGCGCGATGGGCAGGCGGACCTGCGGCTCGCAGAGGCCGAGGTGCGCAAGGGCGAACTTGGTCGGCGCGGGCGAGCTGTCCAGGAACAGCGCCTTGTGCAGCCGCACCAGCTTGTCCTGCCACTGCAGGGCGGTCTCGAAAGCGCCACCCAGCAAGGCGTCATAGAAGGCCGCGCATTCGGCCGGCGCGACATTGGACGTCACCGAGATGCAGCCGTGGCCGCCGTGAGCGATGTAGCCGAGGGCGGTGGGATCGTCGCCCGACAGCATCACCCACTCGGGCCCGCACATCAGGCGCTGGAAGCTGACGCGGGTCAGGTCGCCGGTGGCGTCCTTGATGCCGACGATGTTCGGCAGTTCGGAAAGGCGGGCCAGGGTCTCGTTGGAGATGTCGACGCTGGTGCGTGAGGGCACGTTGTAGACGAACACCGGCAGCTCGACGGCGTCGTTGATCGCCTTGAAGTGCAGGTAGAGACCTTCCTGGCTGGGGCGATTGTAGTAGGGCGTCACCACCAGGGCGGCATGAGCGCCGACCGTCTTGGCGTGGCGCACCAGGTCGATGGCCTCTTCCGTGGAATTGGAGCCGGCGCCGGCGATCACCGGCACGCGGCCGCGGGCGGTGGCGACGCAAAGCTCGACCACCCGCTTGTGCTCGTCATGGCTCAGCGTCGAGGTCTCGCCGGTGGTGCCCACGGGCACCAGGCCGTGGACGCCGCCCTGGATCTGGCGCTCGACCAGGGCGACGAAGGCCGCCTCGTCGATGGCGCCGTCGCGAAAAGGGGTCACAAGCGCCGTATTGACGCCCTTGAAGATGGGTAGGGGCATAGGATGCAAAAGGCCGTGATGTCGCCGCTTGGTATTGCGGCCTTCAGAGTCGGGTCGCCAATATGTCGATCGGCGCCCGCTCCTGCAACGGGTCGGGCCAGCGATTCGCGCGCATCGAGGAGTTCATCAGGTTGAGTTACCGGACCGTCAGAGGCTTTTGCGCCCTGGGCGCCCTGGCCCTGGCCGCCAGCGTCGCCTCAGGCCAGACCCTGACCGCCGACATCCCGCACGCGCCTGGTTCGCCTCAGACCCCGTCGCCCGCGACGCCGACCGGCCAGGCCGCGGCCCCCGGCTACCACGTCAGCATGCCGGGCGCCGGCCAGCTGATCTCCACCCCCCAGACCGCCTATGGCGCGCAGCTTTCCGACAGCGACGCCCAGGGCGTCATCGCGGCGCTGAACGCCGGCAGGAACGGCAACGGCGGGGCGGTGCGCACGGCGCTGTCCGGCCTGTCGTCGCCCCTGGCCCGCAAGATCGCGCTCTGGGCCCTGGCGGACGGGGCGCCGGACTCCATGAGCTTCCTGGAGGCCGACACCGCGCGCCGCGACCTGGCCGGCTGGCCGCGCGCCGCCAGGCGCCAGATCGCCGCCGAGAAGCTGATCGAGACCGCCGGCATGGGGCCGCAGGCGACCATTGACTGGTTCGGCGGCGCCGACCCGGTCACCGGCCAGGGCGCCATGGCGCTGGCCTCGGCCCTGAAGGCTACCGGCAAGGCCACCGAGGCGGCCCAGGTGATCAAGACCGCCTGGCGCACCCTGCCCTTCGACGTCGACGTGCAGCGGGCCATGCTGGCGCGGTTCTCCGACGTGCTGAGCACCGACGACCACGTCACCCGCGCCGACATGCTGCTATATGGGCCGCAGGGCGAGGCGGCGCGCGCCATGCTGGACCTGCTGCCGGCCGACCAGCGGGCCATCGACCTGGCCCGCATCGCCGTGCGCCAGGGGGCCTCCAACGCCCAGGCACTGATCGACGCCCTGCCCGCCAACCAGCAGCTGCTGCCGGGGCTGGTCTATGAGCGCGTGATTGCCGCGCGCGAACGGGGCCAGTTCTCCGCCGCCGCAGAGATCGCCAGCTACCTGCCCGACAAGGTCCCCTTCGACGGCGCGGGCGAGCGGCTGTGGGGCCATGGGCGCCAGGCCGGCGCGGCGCTGAAGGCCGGAGACTACAACGGCGCCTACGCCATCGCCGCCCACACCGGCCTGACGGCGGGCGGCGACGCGGCGGACGCGGAGTTCATGGCCGGCTGGCTGGCGTTCTCGCGGATGAAGGATCCGCGCCTGGCCGACACCCACTTCGCCAAGCTGCAGGTCATCGGCCAATCGCCCCTGACCCAGAGCCGGGCGCTCTATTGGCGCGGCCGGGCGGCGGAGGCGCAGGGCGACCCCCTGCAGGCCCAGATCTTCTATGGCCAGGCGGCCAAGTACTACACGACCTTCTATGGCCAGCTGGCGGCGATGAAATCGGGCGCCAAAACCATCACCCTGGACCGCGATCCGGAGATCACCCCCGCCGACCGGGCCCGCTTCGAGGGCCGCGAGGCGGTGCGGGCGGTCCGCGCCCTGGCCGAGATCGGGGCCAAGGACACGTTCAAGCAGTTCGTCGCCAGCCTGGCCGACACCCTGCCGACGGGCCAGGA
>JAFEEA010000062.1 GCA_018241335.1 Pseudomonadota bacterium | reverse complement strand
CCCAGAGGGAGAAGGAGGGGCCCGCGCCGAAGGCGTGGGAGGATGAGGGGTTCCGCCGCCTCAGAAAAACTAAGGCGCCCCGCGCCGCCCTGCCTTGCTAGGTTCGTGCCAAATCAAGAAAGGGAGACGCCGCCATGGCCACCGAAAGCCGCGAAATCCATCTCGTCCAGCGCCCGCAAGGCATGCCCACGCCGGCCGACTTCGCCGAAGTCACGATCACGCTCGCCGATCCGGGCGAGGGCGAAGTGCTGGTGCGCAACCTCTACATGTCGGTGGACCCGGCCATGCGCCCGCGCCTCTCGGTCGGCCAGGCCCTGAACGAGGCCATGGGCGGCGGCGCGCTGGGCCGGGTGGTCAAGTCCCGCAACCCCGCTTTCGCCGAAGGCGACCTGGTCAACAACCGCTTCGGCTTCCGCGAATACTTCCTGTCGGACGGCAAGGGGCTGAACAAGCTGAACCCCGATCCGGCCCTTCCGCTGACGGTGCACATGCACGCCCTGGGCGGCACCGGCTTCACCGCCTACGGCGGCCTCCTGCACATCGGCGCCCTCAAGGACGGCGAGCAGGTGTTCGTCTCCACCGCCGCCGGGGCCGTCGGCTCGGTGGCGGCCCAGATCGCCAAGATCAAGGGCTGCTACGTGGTGGGTTCCACCGGCTCGGACGACAAGGCGGCCTGGCTGAAGGACGACTGCGGCCTGGACGCGGTGATCAACTACAAGAAGGAGCCCATCGGCAAGGCGCTGCGCGCCGCCGCCCCCAAGGGCATCGACGTCTATTTCGAGAACGTCGGCGGCGACCACCTGGACGCGGCCCTGGCCAACATGAACACCCTGGGCCGGATCGCCGTCTGCGGCATGATCAGCGGCTACAACAACGACGGCGCCCGCACCGAGGTGCGCAACCTATCCAACATCATCTATGGCCGCATAAACCTGCGCGGCTTCGTGGCCACCGACTTCATGCACCTCTACGACCAGTTCCGGGCCGACATGACCGGCTGGCTGAAGGACGGCAAGGTCAAGTACCAGGAGACCGTCCTGGACGGCATCGCCAACGCCCCGGCGGCCATGATCGGCCTGATGAACGGCCTCAACAGCGGCAAGATGCTGGTCAAGCTGGCCGACTGACGGCCTCCCGGTTCGACACCGGAGCGAATCTCTTGCATTCGTTCCGGTTCCGCGGCCCGCGCGGCCAGCTCCGGAGCGCAAGAATCTTCCAAAACAAGATGAACCGTTCACCGTTAACTACGGTGAAACGGGGGGGTCCAAACCGGGCGAAAGGACAGCGTCGGGGCAGGAAATGCCCCGTCAGTTCAAACGGTCGGGGTTAGGCGGCCGAGGGGCGGGCTTCCTGGGTCAGCAGGGCGCGCAGGGCGTCGACGCCGTGGGCCTTGCGTAGCTGTTCGCGCAGGTCCGCCTGGCGCAGGGCGCGCGAGACGCGGGCCAGGGCGCGCAGGTGCTCCGAGCCGGAGGCCGGCGGGCTCAGGAGGGCGAACACCAGGTCGACGGGCTTGTCGTCCAGGGCGTCGAACTCGATCGGCTGCTCCAGGCGCACGAAGACGCCGCGCAGGCGGTCCAGGCCCGGCAGGCGCGCGTGCGGCACGGCCACGCCATGGCCGACGCCGGTGGAGCCGGCGGCTTCGCGCTCCATCAGGGCGTCGAACACCTCCGGGGCCTTGAGGCCAAAGGTGCGCGCCGCGATCTCCGAGATCACGGCCAGCGCCTGCCGCTTCGACGCGGCGCTCACGCGCGGGGATATGGTCCCGCGCTCGAGCAGTTCCCCCAGGTTAATCAAAGACTTAGGCTCGCTTACTGTCCTGCTGGACCGAGGCCCGATGACGGTCTTGTCTGGCGAAAGCGACCCAGCCTCGGTCAGCTCCCGTGAGACGCGGCGCCGTTGAGGGCTTTGGTGCGTTCGGGGTCAATCCAGCCGATGTTGCCGTCGGGCCGGCGATATACCACGGACAAATGGCCGTGGGCGGCGTTCCTAAACACGATTGTTTGACTTTCAGTCAAGTCGAGTTCCATCACCGCCCGCGAAACAGTCATCGTCTTCAGCGCCTCCTCGGTCTCGGCGATGACCACGGAGTCGGCCGGCGCGCCGGCGTTGTCCCAGTCCTCGTCGAAGTCCTCGCCCTCCGGGGCCTTGAGGACGAAGAACGAGGCGGTCTCGGCCGCCTTGGCGCTGGCCGCGGCCGTGTGGCTCTTCAGCCGGCGCTTGTAGCGTCGGATCCGCGTCTCGATCTTCTGCAGGGCCTGGCCGAAGGCCGTATGGGCGTCCCCGCCCATCCCGTGGCTCTGCAATTTCTGGCCCGAGGCCAGGGCGACCGTACAGTCGACCCGGAACCCGTGCCCGTCGCGGCTGACCACGACGTCGGCGTCGCCGCCGCGTTCGAAGTACTTGCCAATGCTGCTGAGAAGTTCGTCGCCGACCCGCACACGCAGGGCCTCGCCGACATCGACATGCTTGCCGGAAACCTGGACTTGCATGCCCTCATGAACGCGCCGCGAGGCGTCTGGTGTCAAGCTGAACTGAGGTCGCAAGTCCCCGTCGCGGGGTCCGTTTCAGGCGGTTTCGCGCAGCATCCGCTTGCGTTCCACCGACGATGGAATCCGCATGGCTTCGCGGTACTTGGCGACGGTGCGGCGGGCGATGTCGACGCCGGCTTCTTTCAGGATGTCGACGATGGCGTCGTCAGAGTGGACGTCCGCCCCGGCGCGCTCGGTGTCGATCAGCTGGCGGATCTTATGGCGCACGCTCTCGGCCGAGTGGGCCTCGCCGCCGTGGCTGGAGGCGATCGAGGAGGTGAAGAAGAACTTCATCTCGAAGACCCCGCGCGGGGTGGCCAGGTACTTGTTCGATGTCACCCGGCTGACGGTGCTCTCGTGCATGCCGATGGCGTCGGCCACGGTCTTCAGGTTCAGCGGCCGCAGGTGCTCGACGCCGAAGGCCAGGAACCCGTCCTGCTGGCGCACGATCTCGCTGGCCACCTTCAGGATCGTCTTGGCGCGCTGGTCCAGGCTCTTGATCAGCCAGTTGGCGCTGGCCATGCAGTCGGAGACGAAGGTCTTCTCCTGGTCGGTGCGCGCGCCGCCCGACACCCGGGCGTGGTAGCGCTGGTCGACCAGCAGGCGCGGCAGGGTCTCGGCGTTCAGCTCCACGTGCCACAGGCCGCCCAGGCCCTCGCGCACATAGACGTCGGGCGTCACCGCCTGGGCCGGCTCGCCACCGAAGGCCGCGCCGGGGCGGGGCGTCAGCGCCCGCAGCTCGGCGATCATCTCCTTCAAGTCCTCGTCGTCGACCTCGCAGACGCGGCGCAGGCCGGCCATGTCGCGCCGGGCCAGCATCTCCAGGTTGGCCACCAGGGCGGCCATGGCCGGGTCGAATCGGTTGCGCTCCTTGAGCTGCAGCGTCAGGCACTCGGGCACGTCGCGGGCGCAGACGCCCGTGGGCTCGAAGCCCTGCAGCACGGTCAGCACGTCCTCGACCATGTCCAGGTCGCAGCCCAGGCGCTGGGCCACCTCGGCGATGTCGGCGCGCAGGTAGCCGCCTTCGTCCACCGCGTCGATCAGTACGGCGGCGATCACCTGCTCGGCGCCGGTCAGGCCCGCCACCGCCACCTGCTCGTTCAGGTGCTCGGCCAGGGTCAGCTCGCGGGCATGGGTCTCGTGGCCCTCGCCGTCCTCGCCGTCGAAGCCGCCGCCGCGGCCGGCCTTGGACCAGTCGATGCTGCCGCCCGCCTCGGCGCCGCCCATGGCCGGGCCGGCGTCGCCGGTGGCGTGTTCGCCGGGCGAGGCGCTGTCGTAGAGGTCGTCGGCGCGGGCGTCGATGTCGGCCTCGGCCACGGCGTCGGGCACGTGGTCGGCCTCGAAGGGCTCGGCGTCGGTCTTAACGGGTTCGACCTCGGGTTCGTGGTCGGCTTCGTCGCGCTGGAGCAGGGGGTTCCGTTCGAGTTCGCCCTCGACATAGGCCTCGAGCTCGAGGTTCGACAGCTGCAGAAGCTTGATCGCCTGCTGCAGTTGCGGCGTGATGACGAGGCTCTGCCCCTGCCGAAGCTCTAATCGCGGACCCAGCGCCAAGACGGCTTCCCGAACCAGTTACGACTCAAGGGATAGCGGCCAACCGGCATCCGATTGGTTAATGCTGGCAGGATTTTTGCAGAGGGGGTGCGACGGGGTGTCCCGGCCGAGGCCTGAACCTCTCACCTTCCCACGCCTCCGGCGCGGGCCCCTCCCTCTCCCTGTGGGAGAGGGGACTCCGTGATCGCCGGACAGAACTGGGACCACCTCTCCCACAGGGAGAGGGAGGGGCCCGTTGCGCAGCAATGGGAGGGTGAGGGGCTACGGCCTCACCGCATGGCGTCAATCCAGGTCGAAGCGGTCGCCGAGGTAGACGCGGCGGACGTCCGGATTGGCCACGATCTCCTCGGGCGTGCCCTCGAACAGCACCTCGCCGGCCGCGATGATCGAGCAGCGGTCGATGATGTCCAGCGTCTCGCGCACGTTGTGGTCGGTGATCAGGATGCCGATGCCGCGCTTCTTCAGATAGCCGACCACCTCGCGGATGTCGGCGATAGCCAGGGGGTCGATCCCGGCGAAGGGCTCGTCCAGCAGCATGAAGGCCGGCTCGCTGGCCAGGGCCCGGGCGATCTCCACCCGCCGCCGCTCGCCGCCCGACAGGGCCACCGCGGGCGAGGCGCGCAAGTGGGCGATGTGCAGCTCTTCCAACAGCTCGGTGGTGATGGCGCGGATCTTGTCGCGGCGCTTCTCGCGCATCTCGACCACGGCCATGATGTTCTGTTCCACCGTCATGCCGCGGAAGATCGAGGTCTCCTGCGGCAGGTAGCCCAGGCCCTCGCGGGCGCGCTGGTACATGGGCTGGGCGGTGATGTCCTCGCCGTCCAGGTAGATCGCGCCATAGTCCACCGCGATCAGGCCGGTGATCATGTAGAAGCAGGTGGTTTTGCCGGCGCCGTTGGGGCCCAGCAGGCCGGCGACCTCGCCCCGGTTCAGGTGCAGGCTGACGTTCTTGACCACCTGGCGGCCGCGGAAGGTCTTGCCGATGCGGTCGACAACCAGGCCGGACTGGTCGGCGCCGGCGGCGGCGGCCGGCTTGAACGAGGCCATGCGCTCGCGCTCCACGCCCTGCACCGGAACGCCGGGCGGCAGAGGCCGGGGCTCACCGGGCGCGGCGTCGGCGGCGGCGCCGTCTTCGCCCGGCCGCTTGATCGCGCCCATCAGCGGACCGGCCGTGCTGGCGATGGTGGTGATGCGGCGGGGCGTGTCGTTCATGGCGCCCTCAGGGCTGGCCGGGCGGCGGCGGCGGGGCCGACGGCGATGCGGGGGACGCGGTCTGGTCCTTGGGCTCGGGATAGAAGACGCCCCGCACGCGGCGGGCCGATCCGACCGCCTTGGACGCCGAACTCAGCCGGGCCGCCTTGGTCTGGACGTTGTAGACCAGCCGGTCGCCGCGGGCCACGTTGTTGCCCTGCACGACGATGACGTTGCCGGTCATGACCACCTCGTCGGAGGCGTTGGTGTAGACCGCGTGATCGCCCCTGGCGTTCTGGTCGGCCGTGACGAAATAGACGTTGCCGTCCGCCTCGATGCGGTCGGTGCCGCCGCAGTTGGGCTGGCCGTTGGCCTGGACGCTCTTGGTGCGCGAGAAGACGCTGATGGTGTTGGCCCGCAGCCGCGACTTGCCCTGCAGGGCCTCGGCCGCGCCGCGGAAGATCACCAGGCACTTGGAGTTCACCACCTCCATCTCGTTGGCGGTGGTGTCGATCGGGGCGGTGGAGCGCGAATCGAGCTGCGCCCGGGCCGGGGCGGCGGCGGCGAACGCGAACAGCGCCATCACGGCCAGGCCCAGACGGCCCGAGGCCCCGCGATCAGTCATGGAATCAAGTCTCCGGGCCAAGAACGACGTACGGCCCTGTTTAGTGCTGATTGAGCCGCGCGTGAACGCCGCCCTTGTAAATCACCCTGTCGCCCTTGTCGTAGACGTCGAAGCTGCCCGACTTGACGTTGCCGACGTTGGTCTGGCCCTGGATGGCCTGGGGCCCGGTGACCGAGCCGGTGCGGGTGTTGACGATGGCTTCCTCGGTGGCGAAGGCCGAGTCCTTGGAATTGTCGGCGTGGACATGGCCCTTGAGGGTCAGGATGCGCGTGTCCTCGCGGTAGACGCCGCTGTCGGCCGTGAGGGTGGACGGGTTGGCGCCATCCACGTCCTGGGTGATGTGCGGGAACTTCAGCAGCACCTTCTGGAAATCCTGCGGGTCGCGCGCCGCCTCGCGGGCGCTGAGCATGAAGGCGCGGCCCTGGCTGTCGCGGCCGAAGAAGTGCGGGTTGGTCATCACGATCTGGTTGGCCGGCTCGTGCGTCTGGGCGCGGCGATTGATCGAGTGCTGGCCGATCAGGCCCGCCAGGATCCCCAGCACCGCCACCATCCCCATCGGCAGGGCCCAGCGCAGAATCTTGACCAGCCGGCTGTGCTGGCGCGCCTTGGCCCTGGGGGGCGGCCCGAGGGCCGCGGTCGGGTTGGTGATGCTCACGGCTTCTGCCTTGCCCTTCAGGTGTGCGCGAAGATGTCCTGATCTTCCCAGCCGGCCACGTCCAGCGCCGCGCGGTGCGGCAGGAAGTCGAAACAGGCCTTGGCCAGGTCCATACGGCCCTCCCGGACCAGCATCGCGTCCAGACGGTTCTTAAGCGCATGCAGGTTAAGAACGTCCGAGGCTGCATAGGCCAGTTGATCGGGCGAAAGTTTGTCAGCGCCCCAGTCCGAACTCTGCTGCGCCTTGGAGATGTCGATCCCCAGCAGTTCCTTGGTCACGTCCTTCAGGCCGTGCCGGTCGGTATAGGTGCGCGCGATCTTGGAGGCGATCTTGGTGCAGTAGACCGGGTTGGTGGTCACCCCCAGCGCCAGCTGGAACATGGCGATGTCGAAACGCCCGAAGTGGAAGATTTTCAGCACGTCCGGGTTGGTCAGCAGCGCCTTGAGGTTCGGCGCGTCATAGCCGGGGCGCTTCAGCCGCAGCACGTGGGCGTCGCCGTCGCCGGCGGAGATCTGCACCACGCACAGCGGGTCGCGGCCCAGGCGAAGGCCCATGGTTTCCGAATCCACGGCCACCGACGTCACACCGGCGAACAGGCCGTCCGGAAGGTCCCCTTCGTGCAGATGATTGGCCAAGTCTGAGAACACTCCGTCGTCTGGATCGGGCCGCCGGCCGGCCAGGGGCCGCATGCGGCATCGCGCCGCCCCCGTCCTGCTACGGGCGAGGGCGTCGGCGACACATCGAAATGGGGGGCTTGGACGGCGAAGTCCAGCCGACATTTTGGCCCGACCGCGCAAAACGCGCCGCGATCGGCCCACCCGCCCCGAACATGTCGGGGGAGGGTGGTGCCCAGGAAAGGACTCGAACCTTCACGGCCGTTAAGCCACTGGCACCTGAAGCCAGCGCGTCTACCAATTCCGCCACCTGGGCCCAGCGCCTCAGCGCGGGAGGGCCGGCACATAGGGCGCCGGAAAACGCGCGTCAATGCTTGCCGCGCGCCGATGTTGAAACCGGGGTCGCCGTCGGCGTTGCCTAGAGGCCCCCCCTCGTCTATCGGGGGGTCTTTCGCGGTGGGAGGTTGGCTGCGCCATGAAGGGTCTGGTGACGGTGTTCGGCGGCTCGGGCTTCGTGGGCAGCCAGGTCGTCCGCGCCCTGGCCCGCAAGGGCCTTCGTGTCCGCGTCGCCGTGCGCAATCCCGGCCGTGGCTACCGGCTGCGCATGCTGGGCGATGTCGGCCAGATCGAGGTGGTGCAGGCCAACCTGCGCAATCCCGCCTCCGTCGGCCGCGCCCTGGACGGCGCAGAGGCGGTGGTCAACTGCGTGGCCGTGCTGCACGAGGTCGGCCGCCAGAAGTTCCAGACCCTGCACGTGATGGGCGCCCAGACCATTGCCGAGGCCGCCGTGGCGCGCGGCGTCACCAACCTGGTCCACATCTCGGCCATCGGGGCCGATCCGGACTCGCCGTCCAAGTACGGCCGCACCAAGGCCGAGGGCGAGGCCGTGGTTCGCCAGCGCGTTCCGTCGGCGGTGATCATCCGCCCGTCCATCGTGTTCGGCCAGGACGACCACTTCTTCAACAGCTTCGCGGCCATGGCCCAGATGGCGCCGGCCCTGCCCCTGATCGGCGGCGGCGAGACCAGGTTCCAGCCGGTCTATGTCGGCGACGTCGCCGAGGCGGTGGCCAAGGCCGTCACCGACCCCACCTGCGCCGGCAAGACCTACGAGCTGGGCGGCCCCTCGGCGCACAGCTTCCGCGCCCTGATGGAGCTGATGCTGGCCGAGACGCACCGCAAACGCGCCCTGGTCTCCATCCCCTTCCCGATCGCCAAGCTGATGGCGGTGGGCGGCGACATGGTCTGCGCCGCGCGCGGC
Organism: Pseudomonadota bacterium; assembly: GCA_018241335.1. GTDB lineage: Bacteria > Pseudomonadota > Alphaproteobacteria > Caulobacterales > Caulobacteraceae > Acaudatibacter. The sequence continues at coordinate 10,120 of JAFEEA010000062.1, read as the reverse complement.
ATGCTGGGCCTGATTCCCCTGCCGCCGGTCACGTCCGACCAGTTCGAGATGCTGCGCGCCGACAACGTCGTCTCGCCGGGCGCCCTAGGCCTCAAGGACCTGGGGATCGTCCCCACGGCCATGGAGCCGATCCTGCCGACCTATCTCTACCGCTACCGCCGCGGCGGCCAGTACGCCGACGCCATGGCCGCAGCCTGACGCGGCGTCCGGATCAATCCAGCGCCGCGCGGCCGACGGCGCCGGCGCGCGCCGGGTAAGCCAGGACCAGGGTCGAATCGCTGACCTGATCGACGTTTCCGACCAGGGGGCGCGCCCTAAGCTCGGGATCGGCGATCTCCGCGCGGATCGCCCCGGCGATCTCGTCGGCGTTGATGACCTGGAACGGGCGGGTGAAATAGGGACCCACCCGGGCCTCGAGGCGTCCCGGAACGCCTCGCGCGGCGTGCAGCGCCGCCGCCGCCATCGCCGCCTCGGCCAGGCCCGCTTCTCGTTCTGGCCAGTCGTCGGCCGCCAGCGCCCGCGCCAGCGGCGGCGTCAGCACGTCGGCGCAGGGCAGGCGGGCGAAGGCGGTTCCGAACCATTTGGCGTAGGGCGCATAGGCGCGCTCCACCAAGAACCCCAGGCCCATGATGTCGCGCGCCAGCCGCGCGGCGATGATCCGCGAGCCCAGGTCGTCTCCTCGTTCGCCCGCGCGGCCGACGAAGGCCCGCTCCTCGGCGATGCGGCCCCATTGGCAGGCCAGGCGATAGAGCCAGACGTCGTCGGGATACCAGGCCAGGCGCGCGCGCAGGGCCGTCAGCTCGCCCGACGGATCGGCGAAGACGGCGCCCGCCGTCGCGGCCAGCAGCCGCTGCTCAGGGATCGCCAGCCAGTCGCGCCAGGAGACCGGGCCCTCCGGTCCGGCCGCCAGGGTCTCTCGCGCCCATGCTCCCAGGCTGGTGAACGCGATGCCGGGCGCGGGCCAGCCCAGGAAGGTCCGCGGCGCCGGCTCCAGGGCCGGCGGCGATGCGCCTGGGTCCAGGAACACCAGAACGCGCGCGCCCCAGTCATGGTCGGTCGACATCGGCGTGTCGAAGCCCAGCACCTCGGAGCCGTCGCCGATCAGGGCCGCCGCATGGGGCGCGCCCGCCAGGCGCGGCGCGGCCCAGTCCTCGTAGAACCGGCGCGCCAGCTCCAGGCCGGGAACGAAGGTCGCCATGCGGTCGGTCCGAAACGAGAAAAGCCCCGGCGCGGGGCCGGGGCTTTCCGAAATGGCGTTCCCGCCGGGCTTAGCGGCGCGAGCCGCCGATGAAGTAGAGCAGGAAGCGGAACAGGTTGATGAAGTCCAGGTAGAGGCTCAGCGCCCCATAGCTGGTGGCCACGCTGAGGGCCGCCTGGTTTCCGCCCAGCTGGTAGTAGGTCATCTTCAGGCGCTGGGTGTCATAGGCGATCAGGCCCGCGAAGATGCCGACCCCGATCAGGTTGATCAGGAACACCAGCATCGCCGACTGGAAGAAGATCGACACCAGCGAGGCCAGGATCAGGCCGATCAGACCCATGATCAGGAAGCTGCCCATGCCGGTCAGGTCGCGCTTGGTGGTGTAGCCCACCAGGCTGAGCCCGCCGAAGGCGGCCGCCGTGACCAGGAAGGTCTGGTAGATGGCCGCGTCCGCGTAGATCGCGAACAGCATGCCCATCGAGGCGCCGATCAGGGCCACGATGGCCCAGTAGGTGACGCTCGCGGCCTGGGGCGAGGTGCGCCGGGCGAAGCTCTGGAAGAGCAGGATGGCCAGGGGCGCGAACGCCACCACCATGCCCAGGATCGTGTAGCCGATGCGGCCCGTCACATCGACATGGAACAGCATGTCGCGCACGGGCTGGTAGTTGCCGGTGAACCACGCCAGACCCGCCGACAGCAGCAGGCCGATGGCCACCTTGTTGTAGACGCCGAGCATGAAGGCGCGCAGACCCGCGTCCACCGCCATGTCGGGGCGAGCTACGGCGCCGAAGCGCGGAGAGCCGCCGTTGAAGTCGCTCATAGGATCGTGACCCTTAAGATGCGTCCCTTGCGGACGCTCAAGCCCAAATATCGGGCCGGGCGGGGTTCCGCGCAAGGGCCTATGGGTTAAGGGATTTTCAGGAACGTCCGTCGGCCGCGGCCACGGGCGGCCCTAGAACCAGCCCAGCACCGCGCCCAGCATCATCACCGTCCCGGCGATCCCCACGCCCCAGGCCAGGGGCCGCACCAGCGGAACCCCGGCCAGGTAGAGAACCGCGTGCGCCAGTCGGCTGTAGAAGAACAGCTGCGCGCCCAGGACGGTGGTGGGACTGGAGATGTGCGCGACCGCCGCGATCAACACCAGCGGCGCGAAGATCGTCAGGCCCTCGCGGTGGTTGTCCACGACCCGCCTGGTCCTGGCCTGGAAGGGCTTCGGTTCCGGCAGGTTGTCCCTGGGGCCGGCCATGGGCATCAGGCCTTGGGCCTGCACCCCCACCGTCGCCTGGATCGCCACCAGCACCAGCAGCAGGCCGGCCGCATAGGCCAGCATCGTCAGCTCAACGCTCATGTCCTCGCTCCCCTCAGGACTGAACTCATGTGCGACGAATTGGCCCAGAGGCGGCGGCCGCCGTCAACCGGTCATGCCAGGATCACCGGCCTTCGGCTCAGCAGCGGGTGCTGTTCTTGCCCACGGCGTGGCCGGCCAGGGCCCCGACGCCGGCGCCCAGCATGGTGCCGGGCAGGCGATTGCCGCCGGCCATGGCGTTGCCGACGATGCCGCCGCCGATGGCGCCGATGATCGCGCCGTTCGCGCCCCGGCGTTCCCGGTGCTCATGGCAGCTCGAGGCATAGTGATGGTAGTAGTGGTGGCGGACCACCCGGTGATGCCGATAGGTGTGGGCGTCGGCGCCCTGGGGCAGGGCGACGGCGGCGGTCGCCAGGGCCAGCGCGCCGGCGGCCAGCTTGCGAAGGGAAGGCTTGTCGTAGGTCATGGTCGTCTCCTTGACACAAGTCGAGCGCCCAACGCGCCGACTTTGCCGCAGGTTCCTGACCAGCCCCGTTTGCTAGATACCGCGCCCCGTCAGGGAATCAACGGCCGTTGGCGCGGCGCAGCACGCCCAGCGTGAGACGACCGGCCAAGGCGACCCCAAGTCCGCAGAGGCCCGCCGCGCCAAACGCCAGCCCCTCCACGATCGTCAGTCCCAACATCGCCTTCTCCCCCCAGGTGAACGGCAGATTAACGACCCGTTAGTCTCTTCTTCAGACGACGCGGCCTAGGGTCCCCCGCAATGTCCCGCCTTGTAGGCGGGTTGTGATCAGAACGATGGCTCCCATGCAAACCGCCTCACGGCACCTCGACTGGGTCCTGATCGACCCGAAAAACGGCCAACTGCCGCAAGTCGGCGACCTTGTCTCCGCCGACGCCGGCGGCATGCCCGTCTACCGCGTCATGGCCCTGGAAGACCGCACCGCCCGCCTTCGCGACGACGCGCGCGGGGACGACCGGGTCATGCCCCTAGCGGCTTTCCGCTGGAAAGCCGCCAGCTAAGCCAAAGAGGGCCGGCTTTCCGCTGGAAAGCCGCCAGCTGACCTTTCTGGTTTTGACTCGCCCGCTGGCGCTCGCCGCCGCCCACGCCTAACCTGCGCCGTCGGCCGGGTTCGGCGGGGAACACGCATGCGGGTTGAAGACGTCGATTTCGCGCAGCAGGCCAACACCTTCTGGGCGGTCTTCACTGGCGCCTTCCTGGCCACCGTGGGCGGCATCGTCACCACCCAGACCGAGACCCGCATCCGCCGCCGCGAGCGCGAGCGCGACGCCGCGCTGATGTTCGGCGAGATCCTGAACACCCTGCACGTCCTGGTGCGCCTGGCGGGCCAGACGCGGGGGGTCGGCGACCCCTATGGCCCCATCACCATGCGCATGGTGCGGGCCTGCCGGCGCGAGATCGACGTCTATGACCGCAACCGCGAGACGCTCTACGAACTGAGGGACGGGCGGCTGCGCGTCAGCCTGCACGGCCTGATCGTGCGCATCACCATGTCCGTCGACGGAGTGCTGGACGCTTCGGCCGAGATCGCCCAGGTGCGCGCCAGCCTGAAGACGCCGGGGCTGAGCCCCGACGACCGCGACGAGACCGAGCGCTCGCTGGCGATCATGAACGAGCGGCGCGACCAGGGCTTCGACTTCATCCTGGAGACCGGCGAAGAGATCCCGGCCATCGTGGCCCGGCTGGGCCAGATCGCCCGCCACACCTTCCAGCCCTATGAGACGGGGGCGGGCGTCGGCGTCGTCTCGGTGGCCACGAACCCCGGCCAACCGCCCATGTAGCCGATGAAGGCCTCGCCCAGGCCCTCGGCGCGCAGGTGCTCGCGGGTGACCGGCAGGCTGATCGGCTTGAAGTGGGCGTCGGCGCGAACCTTGCGCGGCCAGTCGTGGTGCAGGATGGCGCCGCGGCCCACCAGGACGAAGTCGGCGCCGGCGGCCAGGGCCTCGGCCGCGTCGTCGCCGCTCATCACCTTGCCCGCCACGCCCAGCCGCGTCTGGCTCCGGTCGAGTTCGGTGAAATAGGACATCAGGCTGCGGCCCTGGAAAGCCTCCTCGACCGGCGCCTTGCGGAAGTCCCACAGCGACATGTCGAGATAGTCCAGCGCCCCGCCGCGCAGGACTTCCTGGGCGAAGTCGCGGATCTCGGCCAGCTTGAGGCCAAAGCGTTCCGGCGACAGGCGCAGGCCCAGGGTGAAGTCCGGCCGGCAGCGGGCGCGCACGCCGGCGATGATGTCGGTGATGATCCGGGCGCGGTTCTCCAGGCTTCCGCCCCAGCGGTCGGTGCGCTGGTTGATCTCGCCGCTGAGGAACTGGCAGAGCACATAGCCGTGGGCGCCATGGATCTCGACGCCGTCGAAGCCGGCCTTTTCCGAGCGCACGGCGGCGGCGATGAAGTCCTCGGTGAGCTGCTCGACCTCGGCGGCGGTCAGGGCGCGAGCCTTGGTCTCGTCGTTGTCGGACGGGCAGACGGGCGCCTCGCCGATCACCTCGGCGGGGGAGCGCATGCCGGCGTGGTGCAGCTGCACCGCCGAAATGCTCCCCTCGGCCTTGATCGCCGAGGCCAGGCGCGTCAGGCCCTCCAGGTGGTCGTCGGACCAGACGCCCATCTGGCCGGGAAAGCCCTGGCCGTTGCGCTGGACGTGGGCCGCGCAGGTCATGGTCAGGCCAAAGCCGCCCTTCGCCCGCATCGTCAGCCAGTGGAACTCGTCCTGCGACATCCGCCCGTCGGCATGGCTCTGCTGGTTGGTCAGGGGCGCCAGCATGATGCGGTTGGCCATGCCGGGGCCCCGGACGAAGGCGAGCGGCGAGAAGATGTCGGTCATCGGAGGCCTTTTCAGACGATGGGTCGCGATTGCGGGAAATGCCTTAGTCCGCCCAGGAAAGCCACGGCAAGGCTGACCCCAAGGTAGGGGCGGCGGTGGCGCCCCGCCAGGCCGACCCTGGCCTTCCGCCGCGTCCGGTCCCCACATAGCCCGCGAAGGGTCCTTTTCAGCTACCGAGATTGGGTATGACCACGTTCAGCGCGCTTCTCGACCAGACCACCCGCGAGAACGGGGCCTGGGTCAGCCAGGTCACGGACGACTGGCGCCAGGGGCGCACGCTCTACGGCGGCCTCTCCGCCGCCCTGTGCCTCAACGCCGCCCTGGAGGCCTTCGCGGACCTGCCGCCGCTGCGTTCGGCCCAGTTCGCCTTCGTCGGCCCCGCCGCCGGCGCGGTGAGCGCGGCGCCCGCCATCCTGCGCCAGGGCAAGTCGGCGACCTCGGTGTCTGTGGACCTGAGCGGCGAGGGCGGCCTGGCCACGCGGGCGTTGCTGACCTTTGGCGCCGCCCGGCCAAGCGCCTACGCTCGGGCCAGCCTGCCGGCCCCCGTCGCCGCGACGGCGCCGGACGCCAGCGGACCCTTCTTCCGCAACGAGGGCCGGCCGACGTTCTCGCAGCACTTCGACGTCCGCAACGCCGGCGGCGCGCGGCCGGTGACCGCGGCCGAAGATCCCGACGTCCTGGTCTGGCTGCGCCACCACGACCTCGCGGCGCGGACCACCCTGACCGGCCTTCTTGCCCTCGCCGACGCCACGCCCCCGGCGGCCATGTCCGCCTTCACCGCCCCCGCCCCGATCAGCACCATGACCTGGATGGTCGACGTGGTCGGCGACTGCGCCCAGGTCGGCCCCGACGGCTGGCTGTTGATGTCCAGCCGCGCCGAGACCATCGCCGACGGCTATTCGGCCCAGGGCATGACCCTGTGGACCCAGGACGGGCGACCTCTCGTCGCGGCGCGGCAGATGGTGGCGGTGTTCGGCTGACGCCTTGCACCAGGTCTACCAGATGCGCACGCGGTCCTTGGGATCGACGTAGAGCCGCTCGCCCGGCTTGACGTCGAAGGCGGCGTACCAGGCGTCGATGTTGCGGACCACGCCGTCGACCCGGTACTGGCGCGGCGCGTGGGCGTCGCTGACCAGCTGGCGGCGCAGGGCGTCCTCGCGGACCTTGCCGCGCCAGGCCTGGGCCCAGCCCAGGAACACCCTCTGGTCTCCGGTCAGGCCGTCGATCACCGGCGCGGGCCTGCCCTTCAGCGAGGCGTGGTAGGCGTCCAGCGCCAGGGTCAGGCCGCCCAGGTCGGCGATGTTTTCGCCCATGGTCAGCTCGCCCTTCACATGCGCGCCGGGCAGGGGCTCGAAGGCGGAGTACTGGGCGCCCAGGCGCGCGGCGCGGGCCTCGAAGGCGGCGGCGTCGGCCTTGGTCCACCAGTCGCGCAGGCGCCCGGCCGCGTCGATCTTGCGGCCCTCGTCGTCGAAGCCGTGGGTCATCTCGTGGCCGATGACCGCGCCGATGGCGCCGTAGTTGATGGCCGGGTCGGCCTTGGGATCGAAGATCGGCGCCTGCAGGATGCCGGCCGGGAAGACGATGTCGCGCAGGGCGCCGTTGTAGGCGTCGTTGGTCTGGGGGGTCATCTGCCAGTCCGAGCGATCCACCGGCCCCTTGCGCCGGGCGGTCTGGAACGCCCAGTCCCAGGCGGCGGCGCGGCGGACGTCGCCGACCAGGTCGTCGTCGCGGATCTTCAGGCCCGAATAGTCGCGCCGATGGTCGGGATAGCCGACCTTGACGACATAGGTGTCGAGCTTCCTCAGCGCCTCGGCCTTGGTCGCCGGGCCCATCCAGTCCAGGGCCTGGATGCGGGCGTGGAAGGCGGTCTTGAGATCGGCGACCAGGGCCTCGATGGCGGCCTTGGAGCTGGCCGGGAAATAGTGCTCGACATAGATCTGGCCGACGCCCCAGCCCATGTCGCCGAACCGGTCCAGGCGGTCGCCCGCGCCATAGTCGCCGCCGCCGACGGCCCGGACGGCCCGCTTCCAGCGCGCCTTCGGCTCGGCCTGGCCGCTCAGCGTCTTGTCGCGGAAGTCGAAGGTCGCGGCCTGGAACGGCGACGACAGGTAGGTGGCGGCGTTGTCGGCGACCTGGAAGGCCATCCAGGCCTTCAGGGTCTCCACCGGCGTTTCGGACCAGATCCTGGCCAGCTTCGGGAAGGCGGTGCGTTCGCCCACGACCACCTGGCCGCCGACGCCGCCGTCGACGCCGCCTTCGCGCAGCCAGGCCTTCCAGGCGAACCCCGGCGCCAGGGCCGCCAGTCGGCCGACCGACATGGGATTGTAGGTCTTGTCCGGATCGCGCTGCTCGATCTTGCTCCAGCTCGCCTCGGCGATCCGGGTCTCCAGGGCGACGATCTCGGCGGCGCGCGGGTCCGGGTCGGGCCAGCCCGCCAGGTTTAGCAGGCGCGCCACATAGGCCTGATAGGCGCTCTTCTGGGCGGCGAAGGCGGGCTGCAGATAGTAGTCGCGATCGGGCAGGCCCAGGCCCGCCTGGTCGACGAACAGGGCGTATCGGGTCGGGGTCTTGGGATCGGCGTCGATGGCGGCCTGAAACAGGGAGCCATGGAAGTCGGCGTTGGCGCGGCCCATCAGGGCGGCCAGGTCCGGCCGGCCCTTGGCCTGGCGGATGGCGTTCAGTTCCGGCGCGATGGGCCGGGCGCCCAGGGCTTCGATGCGCGCCTCGTCCATGAAGGCCTTGTAGAAGGCGCCGGCCTTGCCCTCGACGGTGGTGGGCTCGCCGACCGCGTGGGCGGCCGCGTCTTCGAGCAGGCCATGGACATTGGCCTCGACCCGGTCGGTCATGGCCAGGCGCAGGGAGGCGCCCGGCTTGTCGGCGGGGATATCCACCTTCGAGAGCCAGCCGCCGTTGGCGTATTGGAAGAAGCCGTCGCCCGGCCGGGTGGCCGTATCCTCGCCGGCGGAATCGAAGCCCCATGTCCCGTAGTGCAGTTCGTCCGGCGCGCCCAGGGTCGCGGCCCCGGTCAGAGCCGTCAGGGCGATCGCCGCCACGCCCAGCCGCCGCCAGATCGCCGAACCGCCCGTCATGCCGCCTCCACGCCGCGTGTCGCACCTTCGCCTGTCGCGGGAATTTGGCAAGGTGATGGCGCGACGGGGCCTTTTCGCGCAATGGCCTTGCCGCCCATTTGGAGCTATCTGGCCGCCATGCCCGCCCAGATCGATCCCTTCCAGGCCATTTCGGTCAGTCGCCTCGCCCACCAGCTCAAGGCCGAGGGCCGCTCCATCGTGCACATGGAGTTCGGCCAGCCGTCCACGGGCGCCCCGGCCGCCGCCATCGCCGCCGCCCACCAGGTGCTCGACACCGACGGCATGGGCTACTGGGAGAGCCCGGCTCTGCGCGCCCGGATCGCGCGCTACTACCGCGACAACTATGGCGTCGAGGTCGAGCCCGAGCGGGTGATCCTGACTTGCGGCGCCTCGCCCGCCCTGGTCCTGGCCCTGATCTCCAGCTTCGATCCCGGCGACCGGGTGGCCCTGGCCCGGCCGGGCTACGTGGCCTATCGCAATACGCTGAAGGCCCTGCACATGCAGCCGGTGGAGATCGCCTGCGGCGCCGAGAGCCGGTTCCAGCTCACCGCGGCGCACCTGGAGGCGCTGGACCCGGCGCCGGCCGGCGTCATCGTCGCCAGCCCGGCCAACCCCACCGGCACGATCATCCCGAAGGAAGAGCTGGCGGCCATCGCCGAGGTCTGCCGTCGTCGCGGCATCCGCATCGTCTCCGACGAGATCTACCACGGCCTCAGCTATGTCGAGCCGGCGCACTCGATGCTGGAGTTCGCGCCCGACGCCCTGATCGTGAACAGCTTCTCCAAGTACTTCAGCATGGTGGGCTGGCGGCTGGGCTGGCTGCTGGCGCCCAAGGACCACGTGCACCGCGCCCGGGCCTATGTCGGCAACCTCTACCTGACCGCGCCATCGCTCAGCCAGCACGCGGCCCTGGCCGCCATGGATGCGCGCGATGAGCTGGAAGGCCACGTCGAGGTCTATCGCCGTAATCGCGCCCTGCTGCTGGAAGCCCTGCCCAAGCTCGGCCTGGCCGACATCGCCCCGCCGGACGGGGCCTTCTACATCTACGCCAACATCGGCCACCTGACCGATGACAGCCTGAGCTTCTGCAAGCAGCTGCTGAGCGAAACGGGCGTCGCCACCGCGCCCGGCGTGGACTTCGATCCGGTGGGTGGGGGACGTTACATCAGACTGTCGTTCGCGGTCTCGACGCCGGAGATCGAAGAGGCGCTGAGGCGCCTGACACCCTGGTTCGCGGCGCGAATGGCCGACGCGAGCGCCTAGTCGGCCGGTACGGCCAGGATCAGCCGAAGACCTCGTCCATTGATTGCCCGCCCGCCGCCGCCGAGGCGCTGGGCGCCAGGCGGCGATAGATGGCCGCGCCGGGCATCAGCAGGATCGGCAGCATGAGGGCGCTCAGGGCGCCGAAAACCAGCACATAGATCACCCGCGCCGGGGTGAAATAGCCTCTCAACGTGCCGAGGTCCGGGCGCGCCATGAACTGAACGATGGACTGGCCGGGCGCTGTGGCCGCCACCACGGCCCACACCAGCAGCCCCCCGACGAGCACCAGGGCGATCGCCATGAGGCCGGCCAGCAGGTAGATGGCGAACATCGGCCAGAACCGCCCGCGGCTCATCGCCCAGCCCCCGAACAGGTCGATCCGACCGGTGTCGAAGGTGATGGCGGAGGCCAGGGAGACGCG
>JAFEEA010000061.1 GCA_018241335.1 Pseudomonadota bacterium | reverse complement strand
ACCCACGGCTGGCGGTTCGACATGCGCGCCGAACCCACGGCGGTGATGGGCGATCGCAAGCTGACCTATCTGAAGCTGCAGGGCGAGGCCACGGCCTATCTGCCGCTGGGCCGCGACGCCCGCACGGTGCTGGCCGGGCGCCTGCACGTCGGCTCGATCATCGGCGGCCGGATACCGGACGTGCCCACCGACCGGCGCTTCTTCGCCGGCGGCGGCGGCTCGGTGCGCGGCTACGCCTATCAGGCCGTGGGCCCGCGCCTGTCGGACAATACGCCCCAGGGCGGGCTGTCCCTGGTGGAGACCTCCTTCGAGGTGCGCCAGAAGCTGACCGGGCGCTGGGGTGTCGTCGGCTTCTTCGACGCCGGCTCGGTGGGGTCCAGCTCGACGCCGGACTTCCGGAATGTCCGCACGGGTGTCGGCGTTGGGGTGCGCTATGACCTGGGATTCGGCCCCATCCGGCTGGACGTGGCGACGCCGCTGGCCCGGCGGAAGGGGGACTCGCCCTTCCAGCTCTACATCTCCATCGGGCAGAGCTTCTGATGGCGGCGCCGGACACCCCCTCGGCCCCCGAGCCGTCGCCGCCGAAGCGCGCCGGCGGTCGCCTCGCCCGGGGCCTGGTGGTCGCGCTCGCGGTCGTCGCCCTGCTGCTGGCGGGCGCGGCCGCCCTGGTCCGCTTCGGGGTGCAGACGCCCTACGGCCGCCACCTGGTCGAACGTGCGGCCAACGGCATGAAGGTCAGCCGCTATGGCTGGCTGAGGGTCGAGGGCCTGAAGGGCGACATCTTCACCGACTTCAGCCTGGATCGCCTGGCCCTGGCCGACAAGCGTGGCGTCTGGGTGGACGCGCGCGGCGTCTCCATGCGCTGGACCTGGGAGGAGCTTCTCTCGCGGCGCTTCCACGCCAGGTCCATCGCCGCCCGCCAGCTGACCCTGATCCGCCAGCCGGTGCTTGGGCCCGCCGGACCCCCGGGCCCCGCGGCGGTGACGGTGGCCATCGACCGCCTGACCGCCCGCGTCGAGATGCTGCCGGCCTTCTCGCAGCAGCGTGGACTCTATGACCTGGCCGGCGGCTTCACGATCGGCCGCCACTCGGACCTCAAGGGCCAGGCGACGGCGCTCAGCCTGCTGCACGCCGGCGACTACCTGAAGGCGTCGTTCGATGTGAACGGGTCCAAGGCTTTCCAGGTCGACGCCGACGCGCGGGAGGCCCAGGGCGGCGCCCTGGCCGGGGCGCTCGGGCTGGCGACGGACCAGCCCTTCTTCCTGACCGCCCATGCGCGGGGCTCGATCAGCCGCGGCGCATTCACCCTGGTCACACGGGTGGGGCAGACCACCCCGCTCTCGGCGTCGGGGGCCTGGACCCCCGGCGGCGGCTCGGCCAAGGGCGACCTGCAGCTGGCCGCCTCGCGCCTGCTGACAGGCTATGTGAAGCGCCTGGGACCGGAGGTGACCTTCGACGTCAGCGGCGCCAAGGCCAAGGATGGCTTCTTCGACTTCGTCCTGGCCGCCAACGCCGAGAACGCCCGCCTGCAGGCCAAGGGTGAGGCCGATGTGGGGCGTCGATCCATGGGGCCGGGCGGCGTCGACGTCGATCTGAAGGTGGCCGACACAAACCGCATCCTATCCTGGCCCAAGCTGGGCGCGAGCCACATCGCCGGCAAGCTGACCGGCGACGGCCGGCACTGGACCTTGGCCGGCACGGGCGAGATCGGCCAAAGCACGCTGATGGGCTTCAGCCTGGCCCGGTTCGCCGGGCCCTTCCAGCTGGACGCCGTGAAGGGCGAGACGACGCTCAAGGCCAGCGCCAGGGGCGAGGGCGGGACGGGCAAGGGGCTGCTGGCGGCCATGCTCGGCGCCCGGCCCTCGGCGGCGGCCGAGCTGGTCTGGCTGCCCGGCGACCGCCTGCTGATGCGGCGTCTGCTGGTGGAGGCGCCGGGCCTGAAGGTCACCGGGGATGGCGAGAAGACCCTTTTCGGGGGGCTCAGCTTCAAGGGCGAGGCGGCGATCTCGAACCTGACGGCCGCCCACGCCGGCGCCCACGGGCTGGTGAAGGCCAGTTGGAGCGCCCACCAGGACGGTGGCCACCAGGAGGGCGGCAAGCCCTGGGCGATCGCCTTCGACGCCAAGGGCGAGCAGTTCGCCGGCGGGCTCGGCGACCTCGACCGGCTGCTGGGGCAGGCGCCCAGGTTGCGGGCCAAGGCCGACTACCAGGGCGGGGTGTTCAAGGTCTCGCAGTCGACCATCGACGGCTATGCCGGCTCGCTGGGCGCGGTGGGGACCATCGGCCCGGACGCGGCGCTGAAGCTGGCCCTGGACTGGAAGGCCGACGGCCCGTTCGAGTTCGGCCCGATCGAGGTGGCCGGGGCGGCCAAGGGCGGTGGCGCCCTGACCGGCACGATGAGCGATCCGCGCGCCGACCTCACCGCCGACTTCGCGCAGATCGACCTGCCCTACATGCCGCTGCAGAACGCGCACCTGGACCTGACCTTCCAGCGTGGGCCCAACGACAGCAACGGCCGCATCGCCCTGGCCGGCGCCAGCCCCTATGGCCCGGCCAAGGGGGCGGCGGCTTTCCGCTTCGCTGGCGGCGGCGTCGACCTGAGCGACATCGCCGTGGACGGCGGCGGCCTGACCGCTCAGGGCGCCCTGTCCCTGCGCCGGGGCGAAGCCTCCAGCGGAGATCTGACCCTGGCCCTGGGGCCGGGCGCCTTCCTCAGCCAGGGCAAGGCCTCGGGGCGCCTGCTGATCGCCGATGCGCCCGGCGGGGCGCGCGCCAACCTCACCCTCGACGCGACCAACGCGGCGCTGAAGTCCGGCGGCCTTGCGGTGAAGACCCTGTCCCTGCGCGCCAACGGGCCCCTCATGCGCCTGCCCTATGAGGTGACGGCCGAGGGCGTGACCACGGGAGGGCCCTGGAAGGTCGCCGGTGCGGGGATCGCCAGCCAGATCGGCAGCGACAACAGTTTCACCTTCCAGGGCTCCGGCCGTATCCGGCGGGCGGACTTCCGCACCCTGGCGCCGGCCGAGGTGCGGCTGGGCGATCACGGGGTGGCGGCCAAGGCCCAGCTCAGCCTGGGCGACGGCACCGCGGACGTGGACTGGCGCCAGATCGACGGCGCCCTGGACGCCAAGGCCTCGCTGACCAACGTGAACCTGTCGCTGCTGGACCAGGATTTCGTCGGGCGTTTCAACGCCAACCTCGGCCTTCAGGGACGAGGTGGGACCCTGGCCGGCGGGCTGCACGCCAAGGTCGCCGGCGCCGGCGGCAAGGACCTCAAAGGCGCGCGGCCCCTGGACGGCCAGGTGGACGCCAGCCTGGCGGGCGACGCCCTCACCGTGGATGCCTCCCTGGGCAGCGCCGACGGGCTGAAGTCCAACGTCCACGTGGTGCTGGCGGCGGAGGCGAGCGCGGCGCCGTTCCGCATCGCCCTGGTGCGCACCAAGCCCCTGCGCGGCCACTTCGACATCAATGGCGAGCTGAAGCCGATCTGGGACCTGGCCATGGGGTCCGAGCGGTCCGTGTCCGGCCGGGTCATGGCCCAGGGCGACCTCACCGGCACCCTGCGCGACCCTGGCGCGGTGGGGTCCCTGGCCCTGGACGGGGGGCGGTTCACGGACTCCGAGACGGGGTTGAAGCTGCAGGACGTCACCTTGAGGGCCAGCCTGGAGGGCGCGGCTGTGGACGTCAGCCAGGTCAGCGGCGCCGACGGTCACGGCGGCCAGGCAACGGGCTCTGGCCGTATCAGCCTCTCCCGGGAGGGCGCCTCGACCTTCCGCATGAACCTCAAGGCCTTCCGGTTGATCGACAACAAACTGGGTTCGGCCACCGCCACCGGCCAGGCCACCGTCGACCGCGCGGCCGACGGCAAGATCCGCATCGCCGGCGCCCTCGGCATCGACCGCGCCGACATCGCCGCCAATCCGCCCATCCCCTCGGGCGTGGTGCCCATGGACGTCATCGAGATCAACCGGCCGGTCGACCTGGACGAGGTGATCAGCGGTCCGGCTGCGCGCGAAGCGCCCGTGGCCCTGGACGTGACCCTGAAGGCCAATCGGGGAGTCTTCGTGAAGGGACGGGGGCTGGACGTCGAGCTCTCCCTCGACGCCCACGTCACCGGCTCCAGCAACGCGCCCGTGCTGACCGGGACGGCGCGGGTGGTGCGCGGCGACTATGACTTCGCGGGCAAGCGCTTTCAGTTCGACAACCGAGGCGTCATCTACCTGGCGTCCAGCGCCGAGGGCATCCGGCTGGATCTCACCGCCACGCGGGACGACCCGGCCCTGACCGCGGTGATCCGGATCACCGGCACGGCCGCCAAGCCCAAGATCACCCTGACGTCGACGCCCGTGCTGCCTACCGACGAGGTGTTGTCGCAGGTCCTGTTCGGGGCGTCGGCCAGCCAGCTATCCCCTGGCGAGGCCGCGCAACTGGCGTCCGCCCTGTCGGCCCTGGCCACGGGCGGCGGTTTCGACATCATCGGCGGGCTGCGCAATTTCGCGCGGCTGGACCGCCTGGCGTTCGGGGCCGATGCCTACGGCAGCGCCACCGTCGCCGGCGGCAAGTACCTGACCGACAACGTCTATCTGGAAATCTCCGGCGGCGGCCGCGAGGGGCCGACGGCCTCGGTGGAGTGGCGGGTGAAGAAGTCCCTCTCGTTCATCTCGCGCCTCAGCCGCCAGGGCGACACCCGCATCAGCGTCCGCTGGCGCAAGGACTATTGAGGCGCCGCGTCAGGCCGGCGTGGTCGGCACGGCGGTGGTGAACTTGATTTCCTCCATGGCGAAGCTGGAGCTGACGTCGGCCAGCGGGGCGGTGGCGATCAGGCGCTTGTAGAAGTGGTCGTAGGCGGCGATGTCGGCCACGGCGACCTTGAGCAGATAGTCCACCTCGCCACTGATCCGATAGAACTCCAGCACCTCGGGCAGGGCGCCGGCGCCCTTGGCGAAGGCCTCGATCCATTCGGCGTCGTGGCGGCTGGTGCGCACCGACACGAACACGATCAGCGGCAGGCCGACCCTGGCGCGATCGACCAGCGCCACGCGGCGGGTGATGACCCCCTCGTCGTAGAGCGACTTGACGCGTTTCCAGCAGGGCGTCTGGGAGAGGCCCACCCGCTGGGCCAGCTCGGCGATGGGGACGGTCGCGTCGTCCTGCAGGATGGCGAGCAGCCGGCGATCGATGGAGTCGAGGGTCATGATCTATTGGGGACCGTTTAGGCGGAATGAGATTCTCTTTCTCGGTCAGATCCCAGCTAAATTAAACATGCAATTCTCCCTGCGGCAGGCAGACTGGCTCGGCCCTTTTTCGGAGACGCCCATGCTCGCCCGCTTTGCCGACCACCCCGCCTCGGTGGGGGAGACCTACGGCCAGCACCTCGCCACCGCCTGGGGTTTCGCCTTCGCCCTGTTGGGGGCGGGGGCGGCGTGCCTGCTGCACGGCCTGCTGCCGTTCGCCTTCGAGCATACCGCCAGCGGCACGGTGCGCCGGCTGGAGGCGCGGATGTCGGCCCGGGCGGGCGTTCGCCTCAGCCCTTGAAGCCGGTGGCGACGATATAGAGTTCGGAGCTGTCCGCGCGGCTGGCCTTGGGCTTGACGTTCTTCACCTCGGCGAAGTGACGCTTCAGCTCGCCGATCAGCGCGCCGGTCTCGCCGCCCTGGAAGGCCTTGGCGACGAAGGCGCCGCCGGGCTTCAGGACCTCGATGGCGAACTCCGCCGCCGCCTCGATCAGGCCCATGATCCGCAGGTGATCGGTCTGGCGATGGCCGATGGTGTTGGGCGCCATGTCCGACAGCACCACGTCCGGCGGACCGCCAAGCAGGGCGATCAGCCGCTCGCCGCAGCCGGGCTCGGTGAAATCGGCCTGGATGAGCTGGGCCGGCGGCAGGGGGTCAACGGCCAGAAGGTCGACCCCGACGACGGCGCCGACGCCGCGCTGCAGCGCCACCTGCACCCAGCCGCCCGGCGCGCAGCCCAGGTCGATCACCCGGGCGCCGCGCTTCAGCAGATGGAAGCGGTCGTCGATCTCGGTCAGCTTGAAGGCGGCGCGCGAGCGATAGCCCTTGGCCTTGGCCTCGGCCACGAAGGGGTCGTTGAGCTGGCGCTCCAGCCAGGCCTGGGACGAGGGCGTGCGGTCCTTGGCGGTCTTCAGGCGCTTGGCGGTCTGGCGACCGGCGTCGGTCCCGCCGGTGGGCGGGCGGACCATGCGCTTGCGCGGTTCATCGGTCATGAGGCGGCGACCGCTTCGCGCGCGGCGTGAGCCGGCCGGCGCCGGCGTCCCCGCCGGCGGCGCTGCTCCGACATCAGCGACAGAAGCAGGCCCTCGCGCAGACCACGGTCGGCGACCCGCACCCGCTCGCACGGCCAGACCTCCTGCACCGCCTGCAGGATCGCCGCCCCGGCCAGCACGAGGTCGGCGCGGTCGGGACCGATGCACGGCTCGGCGGCGCGCTCGCGCGGGCCCAGCCCGGCCAGGCGGTCGGCCACGGCCTCGCACTCCTGGCGGGTCATCCAGAGGCCGTCGACCTTGGTGCGGTCATAGCGGCGCAGGCCAAGGTGCAGACCGGCCAGGCTGGTGATGGCGCCGGAGGTGCCGACCAGGTGCGCCCTGCCGGCCGCGAAGGTGTCGCGGAACGGATCGGCGTGGGGGAAGTCGT
Source organism: Pseudomonadota bacterium (assembly GCA_018241335.1). Lineage (GTDB taxonomy): Bacteria > Pseudomonadota > Alphaproteobacteria > Caulobacterales > Caulobacteraceae > Acaudatibacter. The sequence goes on along the minus strand of JAFEEA010000061.1, from coordinate 11,943 downwards.
GCAGCTTCTCCTTCACGGCCTCGACCATGTCGCGGAACCAGGTGGGATCGCCCTCGCGCTCGGGGAATCGCTCGGCCAGGGTGACGACGCCGATGGGGATGGAGAGCCAGGCCTTGATGGGCAGGCGCCAATGGGCCATGCGTCGCGGATCGACGTCCAGGCCGCGGTCGGACAGGTCGATCCAGCTGAGTTCCGTGGAGCCGCCGCCGACATCCAGCACCAGGGCCGCTTCGGCGTCGCGGTCCAGCAGGTTCAGGCAGCCGGCGACGGAAAGCTGGGCCTCTTCGCGGGGGGTGATGATGCTCAGGCGCAGGCCCGTGCGCGCCTCCACCTGTTCGACGAACTCCGGCCCGTTCTCGGCCGAGCGGCAGGCCTGGGTCGCGATGGCGCGGACCTTTGTGGCGCCGCGCCGCTGGATCTTGTCGGCGCAGATGCGCAGGGCGCCCATGGCCCGTTCCATGGCGTCGGGCGACAGGCGGCCGGTCTGGCTGAGGCCCTCGCCCAGGCGCACGATGCGGGAATAGGCGTCGACGATGCGAAAGCCGCGTGAGGTTGGCGTGGCGATCAGCAGCCGGCAGTTGTTCGTACCCAGATCGAGCGCGGCGAAAGTCCGCTGCTCGTCCGGCGCGCGCCTCGGACCGCCCCCGCGGTCGCCCGGCGCCCTAGCCGCCTCGCCCATGAACTGCCCTAACTGTCTGAAGGCAAAGGCTTTATTCAGGGCGCCCCCGCCTCGTTTCACGGCGACCTTAGCAACCCTTTTCGCCTTGCGATAGCCGGGGCCATCGGGCAAACGGAGCCGTGGACCGTTCATCTTCCAGTCAGGGGTTGGGGCGTAGCCTTCTCTCATGAGTGTTCGACTTGCCAAGTTCGCCATCGGCCAAGTGGTCAAGCACCGGCTTTATAGCTTCCGGGGCGTGATCTTCGATGTCGATCCGGTGTTCGCCAACACGGACGAGTGGTGGGACGCGATTCCGGAAGACGTCAGGCCGCGCAAGGACCAGCCGTTCTATCACCTCTTGGCCGAGAACGATCAGACGACCTACGTCGCCTATGTCTCCGAGCAGAATCTTCTGCCCGACGAGACGGGCGAGCCGGTGCAGCATCCGCACACGGCGCTGATCTTCGAGACCTTCAAGGGTGATCACTACGAGCTGCGCCCGCGCGTCACCCACTAGCCGGCGGGCGTGAAGACGAGGCGCGGCGGCCGGACGCCACCGCGCCGACGGCGTGCCCGGCGGCCACTTGAAACCCGCCGGCCGAGCCGCCGCCCGTTCTGGGCGACCTGACCCGACCTCCGGATTCCCTCCGCATTCCCCGCAATCCCGCCGCTGTCAGGGGCTGGCGCGATCCCGCCTTTCCGAGGGGCGGCGCGCCGCTCACTTCGGGCGTGCGGCCGAGCCCGCTTTGGGCGGGCGGCGGCTTGAAGCGCGCGGCCAGCCGGCGCGCAATGACGCCGTCAGTAGCGTTCAGCGTACCAGTAGCGTTCAGCGTAACAGTAGCCGTGGAAGCGTAGGATGGCGTGGTCGGACCTTTGGCGGGTGGGCGGAATGTCGAGGGCGCAGCCCCGGCGAGCCCCCATCAGCCGGGAGCCCGACCACGCCTATCTCTGCATCCGCTCCGTGGCCGCCGACGGCCAGCGGCACCTTATGCAGTACGCCGTCGCCGACGACCTGGGCAGCGTGCTGCTGAGCGCCTTCGTGCGCACCGACAGCCCCGTCGGGTATCCGGACGCGGCGGCGCGGGCGGCGGTGGAGGCTGGCCATGCCCTCGACAGCCAGGGCCTGGCCGCGGCCATGCGCCTGTGCCGGGGCCTGAGGCTGACCGCATTCGGCGCGGGCCTGAGCCGAGGGCTGCTGCCGCCGGAGGTCAGCGCCGGCCTGGCGGGACTGGACTGCGCGCGCGAACGGTTCCTCAAGGTCGCCCGCCGCCAGGGGCTGCGCCTGGCCCCCGGGGAACCGGCCGACCTCAACGAGGCGAGACGGCTGGTCGGCCTGCCGCCCGAGCGCAGCGAAGACGCCGCCCTGAGGGCGCTGGCCCTGGGCGGCCTCTGCCGCTGGATGAGCGAGCACGCGCCGCTGGCCGAGCGGCGCACGTTCCTGGGCTAGGCCCCCTCACGCCGACTGCAGCAGGTCGACGACGAAGCCGTCCAGGTTGGCGGCGGGGCCGGGGTAGAACAGCCCGTCGTCGCCGCGCCGCACCTGGCCCCGGCCGGTCATGGCCCGAAGCTTGCGGCGAACCGTCTCGCGCGGGATGCCGGTGATGTCGGCGATGCTGCCGGCATTGAGCCCCAGGGCGGCCGGGGCGCCCGGGCGCGGCGCGCTCTGGCGGGCGAGGCCCGGCAGCATGACGATCAGGTAGATCAGGTACTGGTCCAGATCGCCGGCGAAGCGCCAGCGCAAGTCGATCAGCGTGCCCGACAGGCGGCCGCCCCACTTGTAGAGGCGGCGCAGGTCGAGGGGCTCGCCAGGGGCGCCCTGGTCGACAGCGGGGCCTTCCGCGGATTGTCCTTCGCCGGGTTGCGGATCCAGCCCCTGGGCGGGCGGGCGCCAGCTGCGCGGCGCCGGCGGCGCGGCGGCGGCATAGGAGAGATACTGGTCCAGCCGCGCGGCGGAGGTGCTGTAGTTCACGCCCCGGGGGCGGATGGCCGGCGCGGATACGGCCGGCGGCGGGGTCTGGTTGGGGCTGCCGGGGGGCGGGGCAAGCGTCATGGCGCAACAATCCTACAGTCGCCACCCCACCCTGAGTTTAGGAACCTTTGCCAAACGACCCGTTAACGGGAACGACTTTTCCACAGCTATGATTCTGAAATTTTTGCAGTTTTCCTGTCATATGTCGGGAAGCCGCCGTTCGCGCGATAGGTGTATCCGCCACGCTTCCAGGATGCAGCCTCAGGCGCCGGCGGCCCGGCGCGGCTCGAGCCCCGCCCGGCGCAGGGCCGCATCCGGGACCCGGGTCCAGGCGGCGAGGCGGTCGATGGCGGCGGGGGCGAGGCCCAGGGCCCAGACCGCCGCATGTCGGCCCGGCCAGCCCTCCGCCCGGCGCTGCAGCCAGGTGGCCAGGGCGACCTGGCGGCCGACATCGCCGCGCAGCCGACGGTGATAGGCCGCCGCCGGCGCGCCATCGGCCAGCGTCTGGGCGGCGAGACGGGCGCTGTGCAGGGCGATGGACATGCCGTCGCCCGAGAACGAGGGGATCACGGCCGCCTGGTCGCCGAGCCGGAACAGGCCCGGGCGTTCGTCACGGCCGCGGTGGGTGAAGCCATAGGGAATATCGGCGATGGTCAGCGGCTTGGCCAGGACCGCCTCCCCGTCGCCCAGGCGGCGGGCGAGGTGCGGCTCCTCGAGAAGGCGATCCAGCAAGGCGGCCCAGGTCTTGCCGGCGGCCTCGAAGGCGCGGCGGCGGACCACCAGGCAGAGGTTGGCGAGATCGCCCTCGATCCGTTGCAGGCCCGCATAGCCGCCCGCGAACAGCACCACCTCGACGACGCCGTCCAGGGCGGCGAGCTGGGGCGGCGACAGGCGGAAGTAGGTCTTGAACCCGACCATGTCGCCCAGCACCCCCGCCTGCTCAACGCGGCGGGCGCCGCGGACGTCGTGCTTGCCGCTGGCCAGCAGCAGGGTGGGGGCGGGCAGGGCGCCGCGGCTGGTCTCCACAGCGTCCGCGGTGATGGTGCGCACGGACGTCCCGCGTTCGACCTTGGCCCCCAGCGCCTCGGCGTGCTCCAGCAGGGCGGCGTCGAGGCGGCGGCGGCTGAGGCCCAGGGCGGCGAAGGGCAGGCGGGCCTGCGCCTGGCGATGGCCGGCGACCAGGCGCACGGCCCCGATCGGCGCTCCGCCCAGCCGCTCAAGGTCCAGGCCCAGTGCCGCCAGGTGGGTCTGGGCCTCGGTGGAGAGGAACTCGCCGCAGATCTTGTCGCGCGGCTCGGTTTCGCGCTCGAGGACCAGGGGACGGGCGCCGCCCCGCGCCAGGATCGCCGCCGCCGCCCCGCCCGCAAGGCCGCCCCCGACGATGACGGGCCCAGTCACTTCAGCCGGCCGACGCAGAGCCGGAAGGGCAGGCGCCAGTCGATATCCGCCGCGCCGTCGGCCAGGCCGGCCGCCGCCAGTCGCTCCTCCCAGTCCCGCCGCACGAAGGCCCGCGCCACCGACACCGGCCCGTCGTGGCGCACGAAGGGATGCCAGCGCGCCGCCGTCGACAGGGCCTGGAAGCCGTAGAAGGCGACGGGGTGACGGTGCAGGTCGTTGATGAACCAGCCGCGCCGGGCGGTGGCCTCCATCCAGCGCACGAAGCCCGAGACCTGGCCGTCGCTCATGTGGTGGGTGACCAGGGAGCTGACGATGAAGTCGGGCGGCTCGGCCGGGGCGTAGTCGAAGACATCGCCGGTCCGGAAGTCGATCCCGAGGTCCGGGTCGGTGGCGGCGCGGGCGGCCGGCTCGCTGCGAGGGTTGAGGTCGACGCCGGTCAGGTGGGGATGCAGGCCCTTGCGGACGGCCCAGGCGTGGATGGCGCGCAGCATGTCGCCCTCGCCATAGCCGACGTCGAGCAGGGAGAAGGACTCTCCCCGCGCCATGCCCCGGGTGGCCCGGGCCAGCCAGGCCAGGGTCGGCGGGCGGGCGAGGGTGACGGTGTTGACCTTGGCCAGGTCGGCCAGGCAGGCGGCGAACACCTCGGGCGGCACGTCGGCGCCGTCCATCATCTCGTCCTCGCGCGATCGCTGGGCGAAGCTGCGCATGGTCAGACCAGCTGGAAGCGGAAACTCTCGGCCGCCAGCCCGGGTCCGAAGGCCACGGCGAAGCCCGCGCCGGCGCCCTCGGCGGCCGAGCGCGGCGCGTTCAGGATCCGCTGCAGGACGAACATCAGGGTGGCCGAGGACATGTTGCCGAAGTCGCGCAGCACGCCGCGCGACCAGCCGAGGGCGGCGGGGGCGAGCTGGAATCCGGTCTCGACCGCGTCCAGGATCGTGCGGCCGCCGGCATGCACGGCCCAGAGGTCGAAGTCCTCAGGCCGCTGGCCGCGCAGCAGTCCGCCCTCGTCGTTGCGGTCGCGCTCGGCGGCCAGGGCCTGGGCGATCTTGCCCGGCACTTCTCCGGACAGGTGCATGTCGAAGCCGTGGTCGCCGATGCGCCAGGTGATGGCCTCCAGGGTGTCGGCGATGGTGGCGGCGCGGAAGTCCTTCAGCGCCACGCCGGTCTCGTCGGCGGTGACAAGGGCGGCCGAGCAGCCGTCGCCGAACAGCATCATCGACAGGATCTCCTGGATCCGCGTCGTCTGCTGGAAGTGCAGGGTGCAGAGTTCCAGGTTGACCACCAGCACCCGCGCCGCCGGCTCGGACCGCACGATGTGGTGGGCCAAGCGCAGGGCGTTGACCGCCGCATAGCAGCCCATGAAGCCGACCACGGTGCGTTCGACGCCGGGGTCCAGGCCCGCGCCCTTGACGATCAGCTGGTCCAGGCCCGGCGCCACGAAGCCGGTGCAGGAAGCGACGATCAGGTGTGTGATGCGCTCGCGCTCGCCCTCCAGGCCCAGGGCGTCGAGGGCGCGCATCGCCAGGCGCGGCGCGCCCGCCTCGAACCGGGCCATGCGCTCGCCGGTCGAGGGCGAGCCGCCCAGGGTGTAGAAGCCCTCGGTGTCGCCGGTCACGCGGCCCTGATCGTCGGCCGGCTGGAAGTCGGAGAAGCGGTGCTCGATGGCGGCGCGCTCGGCCATCTTGGCGAACAGCCGCCGCTCGCGCGGGTCGGCCAGTGACTGATCGATGAGCTTGAGGAAGGCGGCGTGAACGTCGTGAGGCGGCGTGGCCGTCCCGATCCGGTTGATGTGCGCGCGCGCCATGAATGCCTTCCGTACCGATACGCCGCGCGAAGGCGCGGCGGGTAAGCGACAGCCGGACGGCGCGCACGTTCATAACGGTCGGCGATCGGGCGCGTTCCGGGGCTGACGGCGGAATGATTGCACACAACCGGATGGCCGGAAAAGGGCGTCGAGCTGTCCCCGATCCCTTATTTTACTGGGCATTTCAGTTGCGCGCCGGTCAGGCCGCAGCGGTCTCCCCGACGCTCGCCCGCGCGACGGCCTCGGCGACCTTGATGCCGTCCACAGCGGCCGAGAGGATGCCGCCGGCGTATCCCGCCCCTTCGCCGGCCGGGAACAGGCCGCGCGCGTTGAGGCTCTGCAGGTCCGCGCCTCGGGTGATGCGCACGGGCGAGGAGGTGCGGGTCTCGACCCCGGTGAGCACCGCCTCGGGATCGTCGTAGCGCGGAATCCGCCGGCCGAAGACGGGCAGGGCCTCGCGCATCGCCTCGGTGACATAGTCCGGCATGATCGCGGCCAGGTCGGTGGGGCGGACACCGGGACGGTAGCTGGGGACCACCCCGGCCAGGGCGGTCGACGCCCGGCCGGCCAGGAAGTCGCCGACCAGCTGGCCGGGCGCGACATAGCCGCCGCCGCCGGCGACAAAGGCGCGGCTTTCCAGGTCGCGCTGCAGGGCGACGCCCGCCAGCGGGTGGTCGTCCGGAAAGTCCGCCGGGGAGATGCCGACCACGAAGCCGGCGTTGGCGTTGCGCTCGTTGCGCGAATACTGGCTCATGCCGTTGGTGACCACGCGCCCGACCTCGGACGTCGCCGCCACCACCGTCCCGCCAGGGCACATGCAGAAACTGTAGACCGTCCGCCCGTTGGCGCAGTGGTGCGACAGGGAGTAGGCCGCCGCGCCCAGGTCCGGGTGGCCGGCGCAGGGGCCGAACAGCGCCTTGTCGATCCAGGATTGCGGATGCTCGATGCGAAAGCCGATCGAGAACGGCTTGGCCTCGATGTGAACGCCCCGGTCGTGGAGCATCTGGAAGGTGTCGCGCGAGGAATGGCCGACGGCCAGAACCACCTGGTCTGTCTCGATGAAGTCGCCGGTGTGCGTTTGGACGCCGCGCACCCGCCGTGTCCCGTCCGGGGCGCGGTCCAGCGCGATGTCGGTCACCCGGTGCTGGAAGCGGTATTCGCCGCCCAGGGCCTCGATCTTGGCCCTCAGGCTCTCGACCATGGTCACCAGGCGGAAGGTGCCGATGTGCGGGTGCGCCTCGGTGAGGATCTCCGGCGGCGCGCCGGCCTCCACGAACTCGGTCAGCACCTTGCGGCCCAGGTGACGGGGATCCTTGATCTGGCTGTAGAGCTTGCCGTCCGAAAAGGTGCCGGCGCCGCCCTCGCCGAACTGCACGTTGGACTCCGGGTTGAGTTCGCCCCGCCGCCAAAGGCCCCAGGTGTCCTTGGTCCGCTCGCGCACGACCTTGCCCCGGTCGAGGATGATCGGGCGGAAACCCATCTCGGCCAGGATCAGGCCGGCGAAGAGGCCGCAAGGGCCTGCCCCGATGACCACGGGCCGCAGCCGCTGGCCGCGCGGCGCGGTGGCGACGGGACGGTATTCGGTGTCCGGCGTCGGACGCACATGCGGGTCGCCGGCCAGTTGGCGCAGGACAGCCGCCTCGTCCGCCACCTCGGCGTCGACGATGTAGACCTTGAGGATCGCCGACTTCTTGCGGGCGTCGTGGGCGCGCTTCCAGATCGACCAGCTCAGCAGGTCCTCCGCCCGCACCCCCAGGCGCGCGGCGATCGCCGCCGGCAGGGCCTCCGGCGCGTGGTCGAGGGGCAGCTTCAGTTCCGAGATCCGCAGCATCGGGGCCTATCTAGCGGCTCGCGGGCCGGAACGCATCGGCGACCGCGCGGACGGTTGTCAGCGATCCGCCCCGCCGCCCAGGGCGCCGTAGAGGCTGACCCGGTTGGTCGCCTGGGCGAGGCGCGCGGCGATCAGGCTCTGCTGGGCGCTGTAGAGGGTGCGCTGGGCGTCGAGCAGGGTCAGGTAGCTGTCGACGCCGCGCTCGTAGCGGGCCTGGGAGAGGCGCCGGGCGCTGTCGGCGGCGGCTACCAGGCGCTCCTGCGAGGCGACGCGGTCGGCGATGGTGGCCTGGATGGCAAGGGCGTCGGCGACGTCACTGAAGGCGCTCTGGATGGCCTTCTCGTACTGGGCGACGGCGATGTCCTTGCCGGCCTTGGCGGCTTCCAGGTTGGCGCGGTTGGCCCCGCCGTTGAAGATCGGCAGGCTGACCTGGGGCGCGAAGCTCCAGGCGCCCGAACCGCCGGCGAAGAGGCCCGCCAGGTCGGTGCTGGCCGTGCCGGCCTGGCCGGTGAGGGTGATCTTGGGGAAGAAGGCGGCGCGGGCCGCGCCGATGTCGGCGTTCTGGGCCTTCAGCGCATCCTCGGCCGAGAGCACGTCGGGACGGCGGACGAGCACGTCCGAAGGCAGGCCGGGCGACAGGTCCTGCAGCAGGGCGACGGACTGGACGTCGCCAGCCGGCATCAGGTCGGCGGGGATCTCGGCCCCGACCACAAGGCGCAGGGCGTTGAGGTCCTGGTTCACGCGGGCGGTGGCGGTGGCGAGGTCGCCGCGGGCCTGCTCGGCCAGGGTCTGGGCCTGGTCGACGTCGAGCTCCGAGGCCGCGCCGGCCTGGAAGCGGCTGCGGGTGAGGCGCAGGGACTCGTCGCGGGTGGCCAGGGTTGTCCGGGCCAGCTTCAGCAGGTCCTGGTCGGCGGCCAGGGTGAGGTAGTCGGTCGCCACCTCGCCGATCAGGCTGATCTGGGCGGCGCGGCGGTTCTGCTCGGCGGCGAAGTAGGTCTGCAGGGCCGCCTCGTTGAGGCTGCGGATGCGGCCGAAGAGGTCGACCTCATAGGACGCCATGCCGATGTTGGCGCTGTATTCCGTGGCGTCGACGGCCGCGCCGGTTCCGGTCAGGGCGGCGGGCGTGTGGCTGCGCGTGGCGGCGGCGCCGGCGCTGATCGAGGGGAACAGCTCGGCGCGCTGGACGCCGTACTGGGCGCGGGCCTTGGCGATGTTGCCGACGGCCACGCGCAGGTCGCGGTTCTCGCGCAGGGCCAGGTCGATGACCCCCTGCAGGCGCGCATCCAGGAACACCGACTTCCAGGCCAGGTCGGCGGCGCTGGCCTGGCCGGCCGCAACGGGCGCGCCCTGGTCGGGCCAGGCCTGGGCCACCGGCAGGGTCGGGCGCTGGTAGTCCGGCGCCAGGGTGCAGGCCGAGAGGGCGACACCGGCGGCGAGCAGGGCGGCCAGGCGCGGAAGAAAGCGGCGCATCAGACGGCCTCGCTGGGGGTGGGGGCGGCGCCGCCTTCTGGGTTGGGCCCGAGGCTGGGCTCGGGGCCGGCCAGGGGGCGCGGCTTGCGGCTGAAGGTCTGGCGGACCAGGACGAAGAACACCGGCACGAAGAAGATGCCGAGCACCGTGGCCGAAACCATGCCGCCGATCACCCCGGTGCCGATGGCGTGCTGGCTGCCCGAGCCCGCGCCGGTGGAGATGGCCAGGGGCATGACACCGAAGATGAAGGCCATGGAGGTCATCAGGATCGGCCGCAGGCGGATGCGGACGGCCTCGATGGTGGCCTCGACCACCGATCGGCCGGCCTTCTGCAGGTCCTTGGCGAACTCGACGATCAGGATGGCGTTCTTGGCCGCCAGGCCCATGGTCGTCAGCAGGCCGACCTGGAAGTAGATGTCGTTGTTGAGGCCGCGCAGGCTGGTGGCGATCAGGGCGCCGATGACGCCCAGCGGAATGACCAGGATCACCGCCAGGGGGATGGTCCAGCTTTCGTACAGGGCGGCCAGCAGCAGGAAGACCACCACGATGGAGAGGGCGTAGAGCGCCGGCGCCTGGGCGCCCGCCTCGCGTTCCTGCTGCGAGAGGCCCGTCCACTCGTAGCCGATGCCGGGCGGCAGCTTGGCGGCCAGGCGCTCCATGGCGGCCATGGCCTCGCCGGTGCTCTTGCCCTTGGCGGGCGAGCCCTGGATGTCGATGGACGACAGGCCGTTGTAGCGCTCCAGCCGCGGCGAGCCGACGGTCCAGGAGGAGGTGGCGAAGGCCGAGAAGGGCGCCATCTGGCCGTTCGACCCGCGCACGTACCAGCGGCCGAGGTCTTCCGGCGTCATGCGGTAGGGGGCGTCGGCCTGGACGTAGACCTTCTTGACCCGGCCACGGTCGATGAAATCGTTGACGTAGGACCCGCCGAGCGCGGCGCTCAGGGTGGCGTTGATGTCGGCCACGGTCAGCCCCATCGACCCGGCCTTGGCCTGGTCGACGCTGATCGACAGCTGGGGTGTGTCGTCCTGGCCGTTGGGGCGCACGCCCGACAGGGCCGGGTCGTTGCGGGCCATGCCGAGCAGCTGGTCGCGGGCGGCGACCAGGGCCTCGTGGCCGACGCCGCCGGTGTCCTCCAGCTCGAAGTCGAAGCCGGCCGCGTTGCCGAGCTCGGGCACGGCGGGCGGGGTGATGGCGAAGGCCATGGCGTCGCGGATGGACGAGAAGGCGCCCATGGCCCGCCCCGCCACCGCCTGGGCGGTCAGGTCGCCGCCTGGCCGGTCGGCGAAGTCGCGCATGCGGATGAAGGCCAGGCCCGCGTTCTGGCCGGCGCCGGCGAAGGAGAAGCCCGAGACGGTGAAGACCGATTTCACGGCCTTCTTCTCGTCCTTGAGGAAGTGGTCGGCGACCTGCTTGAGCACCGCCTGGGTGCGTTCCTGGGTGGCCCCGGGCGGCAGCTGGACCAGGTTGTAGATGATCCCCTGGTCCTCCTCGGGCAGGAAGGACGAGGGCAGCCGCATGAAGAGAAGGCCCATCACGACGACGATGGCGCCATAGATGGCCATCATCCGTCCGCCACGGCCCAGCAGTTGGCGCACGCGCGACTGGTAGCGCTGGCTGGCGTGGTCGAAGTTGCGGTTGAACCAGCCGAAGAAGCCGCGCGCTTCGGTCCGGTGGGTCTTGGGCGGCTTTAGCAGGGTGGCGCACAGCGCCGGGGTCAGGACCAGGGCGACCAGCACCGACAGGCCCATGGCCGAGACGATGGTCACCGAGAACTGCCGGTAGATCACGCCCTGGGATCCGCCGAAGAAGGCCATGGGCACGAAGACGGCGGCCAGCACCAGGGCGATGCCGATCAGGGCGCCGGTGATCTCACCCATGGACTTGCGGGTGGCCTCGACGGGGCCGAGGCCCTCCTCGCTCATCACCCGCTCGACGTTCTCGACCACGACGATGGCGTCGTCGACGAGCAGGCCGATGGCCAGCACCAGGCCGAACATGGTCAGGGTGTTGATGGAGTAGCCGAGCACCGCCAGGATCCCGAACGTGCCCAGCAGGACCACCGGCACGGCGATGGTCGGGATCAGGGTGGCGCGCCAGTTCTGCAGGAACAGGAACATCACCAAGAAGACCAGCACGATGGCCTCGACCAGCGTCTTGACCACCTCCTCGATGGACTTCTGGATGAAGGGTGTGGAGTCCAGCGGCACCACGTACTTGACGCCGGGTGGGAAGGATTTCGACAGCTCCTCGACCCGGGCCTTCACCGCCTTGGCGGTGTCGAGGGCGTTGGCGCCGGGGGCCAGTTTGATGGGCAGGCCGGCGGCGGGCTGGCCGTTGTACTTGGCGAGGGTGGTGTAGCTTTCGGCGCCCAGCTCCACGCGCGCCACGTCGCGCAGGTGCACGACCGCGCCCTCGGGCGTGGTCTTCAGGACGATGTTTTGGAACTGATCGGGGGTCTGCAGGCGCGACTGGGCGGTGATGGTGGCGTTCAGCGCCGTGCCGGGCGTGGCGGGCGTGCCGCCGAGCTGGCCGGCGGAGACCTGGGCGTTCTGGGCCTTGATGGCGGCGATGACGTCGCTGGGCGTCAGGGCGTAGCCATCCAGCTTGTTGGGATCGAGCCAGACGCGCATGGCGTACTGGGCGCCGAAGAGCTGGGTGTCGCCGACCCCCTGGACCCGGCTGATGGGGTCCTGAAGGTTGGACGCGATGTAGTCGGCGAGGTCGGAGTTCGAATAGCGCCCGTCCTCGGAATAGAGGCCGACCACCATCAGGAAGTTGCGGGTGGACTTGACCACCGTCAGGCCCTGCTGCTG
>JAFEEA010000060.1 GCA_018241335.1 Pseudomonadota bacterium | reverse complement strand
GCTGGGCTCGGCACGGGCCCTGGTCTGCACGATGGACGCACCCGAAGTGGCCGAGGCGGTCACCGCCGCGGCTCGCAGCCTGCGCCCCGACCTCACCCTGGTGGTCCGCGCCCGCGACGCGCGCCACGCCCGCCGGCTCTACGACCTCGGCGCCACGGACGCGGTGCCCGAGACGGTGGAGGCGTCCTTGCAGCTCTCCGAGGCCACCCTGGTCGACATCGGCGTGCCGATGGGTCTGGTCATCGCCTCGATCCACGAACGCCGCGACGAGTTCCGCAAGGAGCTGAACCGCCCCGAGGCCCTGGGCGGGCGCCGCAAGCTGAGGGACGCCGGCGCCCGGCTCTAATGGTGCATCTGGTCCTGGATGCGGATGATCGCCGGGCCCAGGATGACCACGAACAGCACCGGCAGGAAGAACAGGATCATCGGCACGGTCAGCTTGGCCGGCAGGGCGGCGGCCTTCTTCTCGGCGGCGGCGAGGCGCAGTTCGCGGTTCTCCTTGGCCATCACCCGCAGGGCCGCCCCCAGGGGGGTGCCGTAGCGCTCGGCCTGGATCATGGCGGTGACCACCGACTTGATGCCCGGGTGGTTGGTCCGCTTGGCCAGGCCCTCGTAGGCCATCCGCCGCTCGGGCAGGTAAGAAAGCTCGGCGGTGAGCAGGGTCAGTTCCTCGGCCAGCTCGATGGAGGTGGAGCCCACCTCCTGGCCGACCTTCTGGATCGCCGCCTCGATGGACATCCCTGATTCCACGCAGATCAGCAGCAGGTCCAGGCTATCGGGAAAGGCCTGGACGATCGAGTCCCGGCGCTTGGTGGCCATGTTCGAGATGTAGAGGTTGGGCGCGTAGTAGCCGATCACCACGAAGCCCATGCACACCGTCAGCTTCTGCAGCATGGGCAGGTGGAAGCCGTTGATGACAAACAGATAGAAGGTCGCCGCCGCGCCCAGGGCGAAGGGCATGATGAAGCGGAAGAAGTAGAACCGGGTAATGGCGCTGGGCCCGCGCAGGCCCGCCTGGGCCAGCTTCTCCTGGACGTTCGAGTCCTCCAGCAGCCGCGACAGCTGCAGCCGGTCGACGATGTTCTTGTAGACGCCCTCGTCGGTCTGGCGCAGCGAGCCGCCCGGCTTGTTCGCCAGAGCCTCGCGCGACTTGCGCCGCAGTTCCTCGCGCCGGTTGGCCACCGACTTCAGCCGCGACTCCAGCCCGCCCCGGTTCATGTAGGGCATGGCCAGGGTCAGGATGGTGGCGAAGGTCACCACGGCCGTGAAGGCCATGAAGAGGTTGTCCGGATTGGTCAGGACTTCGGCGAGGTCTTTGTCCATGGCCGCGCCCTAGAACTTGAAGTTGATCATGCGGCGCATGACCCAGATGCCCGTGGACATCCAGAAGATCCCGCCCAGCAGCATCAGCTGGCCGCGATGGTCGTGGAACATCGGGTACATGTAGCTGGGCTGGGTCACGGTGATCATCATCACCACGCCCGGCGGCAGGCAGCCGATGATCATCGCCGAGGCGGTGGCTTCCGACGACAGGGCCTTGATCTTCTCGCGCATCAGCTTGCGCGCGCGCAGCACGGCCGACAGGTTGCCCAGCGCCTCGGCCAGGTTGCCGCCGGTCTTCTGCTGCACGTTCATGACGATGGAGAAGAAGCGCAGCTCGGCGGTGGGCATGCGGTCGTACATCTTCTCCAGGGCCTGGTCGAAGGTCATGCCCATGCCGATGCTCTCCATCAGCCGGCGGAACTCGCCGGCCAGGGGCTCGGGGGTCTCGCGGCCGATGATCTTCAGGCAGTCGTGCACCGGCAGGCCCGACTTGATGCCGCGCACGATGATGTCCATGGCGTCGGAGAAGGCGCCCGTGAACTTCTTGATGCGGCCGTTGGCCATGAAGTTGACCGTCCACATGGGCAGGCCCGCGCCCACCGCGGCGCCCAGGATCGGCGCGGCCCAGATCGGCTGGTGCGCCACATAGACCATCAGCATCACCACCAGGCCGATGCCGCCACAGATGGCGTAGTAGATCGGGGCGGTGATGTTCAGGCCCGCCTGCTGCAGCTTGTTGGCCAAGGTGAGCTGCGCCTTCTTGGCCTGTTTCTCCTGTTCCTTCAGGGTCTTGACGATGGCCTTGCGGCGCGCGTCGGGGGTGTTGGCGGCCGCCCGCGCGGCCCGGGCGCGGCTCTCGCGCGAGCTGGGGGCCCCGGCGATCGCCTGCACGCGCTTGGACGTCTTGGCCTGGCCGGGATTGCCGCCGGCGAAGGCGAAGCCCACGCCGACCACCGCGATGAAGCCCAGGATCGCGCCGAGGATGACCAGCATCGCGCCCTACTCCGCCGCGTCCAGGGCTTCGGCCAGTTCGCGCTCCAGCCCGTAATAGCGTGCGCGGTCCCAGAACCGCGGCCGGGCGATGCCGGTGGAGCGGTGGCGGCCCAGCACGCGGCCGTGCTCGTCCTCGCCCGTGATCTCGTAGACGAACAGGTCCTGGGTCACGATCACGTCGCCTTCCAACCCCACCACTTCGGTGACGTGGGTGATGCGGCGCGAGCCGTCGCGGAGGCGGGCGGCCTGGATGATCACGTCCACGGAGCCCACGATCATCTCGCGGATCGTCTTGGAGGGCAGGCCGTAGCCGCCCATGGTGATCATCGATTCCAGGCGGCTGATGGCTTCCCGGGGCGAGTTGGCGTGCAGGGTGCCCATCGAGCCGTCGTGGCCGGTGTTCATGGCCTGCAGGAGGTCGAACGCCTCCGGGCCGCGCACTTCGCCGACGATGATCCGCTCGGGACGCATCCGCAGGCAGTTCTTGACCAGGTCGCGCATCGAGATGGCGCCGGTCCCTTCCAGGTTCGGCGGCCGGGTTTCCAGGCGCACCACGTGCGGCTGCTGCAGCTGCAGTTCCGCCGCGTCCTCGCAGGTGATGACCCGCTCGGTGGGGTCGATGAAGGCGGTCAGGGTGTTGAGCAAGGTCGTCTTGCCCGAGCCGGTGCCGCCGCTGATGACGATATTGCAGCGCGAGGCGCCGATGACGCCCAGCACCCGCGCGCCTTCCGGGCTGATCGAGTTGTACTCGACCAGGTTCTTCATGGTCAGCTTGTCCTTCCGGAATTTCCGGATGGTCAGGGTCGGGCCGTCCAGGGCCAGGGGCGCGGAGATGACGTTGACGCGGCTGCCGTCGGGCAGTCGCGCGTCACAGATGGGCGAGCTTTCGTCGACCCGGCGGCCGACCTGGCTGACGATCCGCTGGCAGATGTTCATCAGCTGGGCGTTGTCGCGGAAGCGCACGTTGGTCAGCTGCACCTTGCCGCTGACTTCGATGAACACCCGGTTGGCGCCGTTGACCATGATGTCGGCGATGTCGTCGCGGGCCAGAAGGGGCTCCAGCGGGCCATAGCCCAGGACGTCGTTGATGATGTCCTGGACCAGGTGGTCCTGCTCGGCCACCGACATGGTGACGTTCTTGATCGCCACCAGCTCGGCGACGATGTCGCGGATCTCCTCGGCCGCCGACTTGGCGTCCAGCTGCGCCAGCTGGGCCAGGTCGATGGTGTTCAGGAGGGCGTTGAAGATCGTGGTCTTGGTAGCGTGATAGTAGTCGCTCTGCTCACGGATGATCTCCGTGGCAGGGGCGGCGCCCTGGGCGGCGCTGAGCTGCTCGAAGCCCGGCGTCGCCTTGGGCGCGGGCTTGGCCGCCGGCGCCGGCGCCGCGGGCTGGGCGGCCTGCGGGTCCATGCGCTGCGGGCGCGTGGCGATGGGCGCGCCGCCGGCGGGCGCCGGGGGCGGCGCCTGCCGCGACTGGGGAGAATCTGGCCCGCGCTTGCCGAACACTGGCGACTACTTCCGCTTCAGGAGGGAGGACAGGATCGAGGTCTTGGCGGCCGGCGCCGGCGTCGCCTCGCGCTGGTTCAGCATCAGGCGGGTCAGCTGATCGATGGATTCCGCCGCCTTGGTCTTGGCGGCGACCTCGCTGATCATCTGGCCGTTGTTGGCCGCCTGGCCGAACGCCTTGGCGTCGAAGGCGATGGCCATCACCGGCTGCACGCCCAGGGCCTCGCCGAAGTCCTTGACCGGGATCTCCGGACGGCCGGGCAGGCCGACCTTGTTCAGCACCACCTTGGGCGGGGCGTCGTTGGGCCGGGCCGACTTGACCAGGTCGATGATGTTCTTGGCGTTGCGCAGCGAGGCCAGGTCCGGCTCGGCCACGATCACCAGGTCGTCGGCGGTCAGCAGCATGCGCCGCTTCCACACCGTCCAGGCGTGAGGCAGGTCCAGCACCACATAGGGCGCGGCCGCGCGGATCTTCTGGATCACCTCCTCGAAGATCTCGGCGTCGATGGCGTAGTCCTGGTCCAGGGTCGCCGGCGCCGCGAACAGGCTGAGGTGGTCGGTGTGCTTGACCATCATCCGGTCCATCAGCACCGGGTCCAGGCGGTCGGGCTGGCTCAGCGCGTCCAGGATGCCTTGCAGCGGGTCGTGGTTGAAGTTCAGGCCCGCCGTCCCGAAGGCCAGGTCCAGGTCGACGATCACCGTGCCGGCGTTCATCCGCTCGGAGATCTCGTGCGCCACGTTGTGGGCCAGGGTCGAGGCGCCGGCCCCGCCCTTCGCCGAGCAGAACGCGATCTGGCGGCCGATGAACGGCGCCGAGGGGTCGGCGTAGAGCGTCGTCACCGCCGCGATCACCTGCAGGGTGCGCAGCGGCGGCACCAGGTACTCGCTGACGCCGCGCCGCATCAACTCGCGATAGAGGGCGATGTCGTTGGCCTGGCCGATGACGATGACCTTGGTGCCCGGGTCGCAGACCTCCGCCAGGCGGTCCAGCAGGGCCAGCATGCGCGGCGCCGGATCGCTGCTCTCGACGATCACCAGCGAGGGGGTGGGCTGGTTCTGATAGTAGTCCGCCGCCGCCGTCAGACCGCCGTCGCGCACCACGGTGGAGGCGCGCTCCATGCGCCGGTCGCCGGCCGCGCCGCGGATCATGTCGCCGGTCTCGGGCGACTCGCAGAAGGCGTGGATGGTGATGCGCGGCACCACCGGCTCGCCCAGGGCGTTCGAGACGTGGCTGATGATCTCGCCCACTGGATTGTGAGGGGCGATCGGCGCCAGGTCCGGGGTCTCCTGAGCCTCAGGCGACACCGTGCGCGCGCGCGGCTGGGCCGGCGGCAGGTCGGCGAAGGGATCGGCCGCCGGTTCCGGCGGCGGGGCGAGGCCCGCGAAAGGATCGGGGTGCGGCGTCGCGCCCGGGGGCACGTCCAATTCGTCGTCGCGCCAGGCCTCGTCGCCCGCCAACGCTCCCGAGAGGCCGCTCCCGAGGCCGCCGCCTGGCAGGGCGCCGGCGCTCATGGCGCCGGTGTTCAGGCCGCCCGCGTTCGGGCCGCCAGCGTTCAGGCCGGCGAACGGATCCGGATGGGGGGCCTGGGTCGGCCGGTCGATAGGGGTCTCGCGCCAGTCGTCCTCGATGTTGCTCGGCGCGGCGAACTCGTCGTCCGCGTCGAACTCGAGGTCAAAGGGATCGGAGTCGGCTGACTTGGGCTGCATGACTGGCCTTAATGAACCGCGTTGGAAATGGCGCCGCTGGCCTGGTCGTCCTTGGCGCTGGAGGTGGCCTGGCCCTGGCGATACTTGTCGAGCACCGTCTGGCGCCGGGCGGCATCGGCCGGGTCCATGGTCCGGGGCTGGAGGAGGTCCGCGGGATTGGCGATCTCGGCGGCCAGGTTGGCGCTCATGGCGCAGCCGAAATTGTTGTACTCGCGATTGTCCTTCGTGGCGGTCAGGTTCTCCCACTCCTGGCCGCACCGTGGCCCCTTGGCCACATAGGCCGCATAGCCCAGCACCACCGGCGCGGCCCGATCGCCGCCGGCGTCGTAGCCGACGATGCGCACCCGCGCCGGATCGACGCCGTGAGCCAGCAGGTAGTCGCGGGCGTCCACCGTGGTGCGATAGACCGCCTGCGGGTCACCGCCGTTGGACGGCGACTTGACCAGAACATCCCCGCCCTGGGCGCCCGACCAGTGGCCGATGAAGGCGTCCAGCGCCGCAGTCTGGCCCGGCGAAAGCCCCTGCGCGTGGGCGGCCAAGCGCAGCTCTTCGGGATGCTCGCGGACCTCGATGGGGAACCGCTCGGTGGGGGTCAGCGCCGTCGCCGGCGGGGCCTTGTTCTCGACTTCGTCGGTGGCGCAGGCGCCCAGCGCGAAGGTGGCGAGAAGGATGAGGGAAAGTCGCTTCATCGTCCTGGAGTCCTTCTCATTCCACCACGTAGCCGTAGGGGCCCTGGTAGGTGCGGCCGGCGGTGGCTTCGGGCGCGCGCTTGGACGCCTTGTTGATGCGGCCAAGCAACACGGTGTCGATGTCATTGGCGATCTGCAGGCCGTCGATCGGCGTCGCCAGGTCGGCGGGACTGGCCGGGTTCACCAGGTAGGGGGTGACGATCACCACCAGCTCTGTCTGCCCCGCCAGGTAGTCGCGCGAGCGGAACAGGGCGCCCAGCACCGGCAGGTTCATCATGCCGGGCACGGAATCCAGGTCCTGCTTGGATTTGTCCTGCAGCAGGCCGGCGATCATCATCGACCCGCCCGAGGGAAGCTCGACCACGGTCTCGGCCCGGCGGACCGTCAGGGACGGGATGACCAGCACGTTCTGGGTGGCGCTCGAACCGCTGCCCGACGAGCCGCTGTTGACCGAGAAGGCGCCCTCGTTGGACAGCTCGGAGACCTCGGTGGAGATCTTCAGCGAGATGCGGCCGCCGGACAGCACGACCGGCGTGAAGCCCAGGCCGACGCCGAAGGGCTTGAAGTCGACCGTCACCTTGCCGGTGGTGTCCTGGCCGGTAGGGACCGGGAACTCGCCGCCGGCGAGGAACTTGGCCGACTCGCCGCTGACGGCGGTCAGGTTCGGCTCGGCCAGGGTGCGCACCAGGCCGACCCGCTCGAAAGCCTGGACCATGGCGTTGGCCTGGTTGAGGTTCGGGCTGCCGGAGGTGGTCTGGGTGGTGGCGGTGTCCCAGTTGGAAATGCCGCTCTGGGGCCCGTGAACCACCTGGTAGCAGGTGCCCGACAGGCCGGGGGCGCAGGGCACCACCATCTCGGGCTGCTTGGTGGTGTCGAGCTGGTAGCCGCCGCTGAGGCCGCCCAGCAGGGCGCCGTTGACGCCGTAGGTCGGGGCGTGGCTGAACAGGTACTGCGCCATGCCGGCCTGGCCGATCAGCGCCGAGGTGTTGAAGCCTAGCTGCTTGATGACGTTGCGCTGCATCTCGACGATGCGCACCTTCAGCATCACCTGCTCCTTGCCGGCGATGCTGAGCATGTTGATGACCTGTTCCGGCTTCTCGACGGCGGCGCGAGCCAGTTGCACGGCCTTGTCGGCGTCGCTGGACGAGGCGACGACGCCGCTCAGCACCAGGCTGCCGTTCATGCCATCCACCCGGACGCGCGACCCGGCGATCACCTTGTTGATCATCTCGGCGACGGCCGCGCCGTCGATGTCCACGCGGATGTCCAGCGACAGGATGCGCCGGCCGGCGGCGTCGAAGAAGATGGCGTCGGTGGTGCCTTCCTTCACGCCCAGGACCGAGATCCGGCGTGGGCTGCGCAGCAGGACGTCGGCGACGCCGGGCCGCGTGACGAGCACGTCGCGGGCGTCGACCGGCAGGTCGATCATGGCGGACTTGCCGGCCGGAATGGCCAGCGATTGCGACGAGGCTCCGCTGCTGAGGTCGACGCGAACCGTGGCCGGCGCATAGGCGGCGCCGGCGGCGGCGCTGGCCGTCTCGGCCTGCCCGGCCCGCGCCGGTGTCGCCAGGGCCAGGAAGGCGGCGGCCGGCAGGGCGAGCAGGGTCGCGGCGAGGGTCTTCATCGATGAGGTCCTCACGGCGCCACCGCCACTTCCGTGACCTGGCCGCCCTTGATCAGGCGCATGCCCGCGCCGGCGCCGGCGATGGAGGGATGACCCGTGCCGCCGCCCATGTCGGCGTAGGAGCGCAGGGCCAGGACGATCGATCCGCGCAGCTTGGCTTCCGTGATCAGCGGGGCGGCGTCGGCTGGGATTTCCAGGGTGATGGTGGCGGCCACCGTCGAGCGGCCGTTCTTGGGCGGATCGGTGCTTTGGTCGACGGCCAGGACGCGGGCGTTGGAGACCACGATCTGGTCGACATAGCCGGTGCCTGCGCCCTTGTGGTTCTGGTCGGCGAAGGACTGCATGACGTCCACCCGGTCGCCGGGCTGGATGAACCCGCCGGCGCCGGTCTCGGCGCTCACCGAGACGGCCATGGCCCGCATGCCGGGGGTCAGGACCACGGACATGTAGCCGCCCTCACCGGCGCGCACGAGCTTGCCTTTCACGATCGGTTCGCCGGCGACGATGTCCGAGCGGACCACCGCCCCGACCATGCCCTGCATCTGGGCGCCGCCGCCGTTGATGACATCCTTGGTGGCCACCTCGGCGGAGTGGGCCGCGCCGGCGACGCCCGCCGGCTTCGGAGCGCTCTGCACGCCGTCGGTGATGTAGGCGGGGTTGACCTTGTCGACCGGCCAGTCCTGCCAGGTCATGTCCTGGTTGGTCAGGCGCGCGCCCACCGGCAGATCGTGCGAGGCGACAAGCACGCGGGTGGTGAACTTCGGCTGTTGGACCACGGCCGCGGGCGGCGGGGCCTTGGGCTTGGCGCTGACGTTACGCAGCAGCAGGGCGACCATGACGGCGGCGATGGCGGCCACGACAAGGATCGCAATTCGGACAGGGTTCATCGGTTTCGCGCGGCTCCCGCACGCAGGATTGCTGGTTGGGCGTCACCGCGGTTCCGGCGTCACCCATTGACGATTCGAGTCGCAACCCTTCTGGCGCCCGGCGAGAGTGCGTGGCCCATGGTTAACGTGGGCCTAAACCCAAGCTCGTTCAGAACCCGATGTGGGTCCCGCCCATGAGCACGCCGGCCGGGAAGGCGGCCAGGGCGCCCACCGCGATGGCGACGCCGTATGGGGTCGCGCCGCCGGGGGTCGCCAGCCGCTCGACCCAGCCCGGGCCGACGGCGGCGAACGGCCGCACCCAGGACGAGCGGGCGGCCAGCAGGGTCAGCGCCAGGGCGCCGCCGGCGAGGCCGGTGAAGAGGACGAAGGGCGCCAGGCCCTGCAGGCCAAGCCACATGGAGGCCGCGGCCATCAGCTTGGCGTCGCCGCCGCCGATCCAGCGCAGGGCGAACATGACGATGCCCACCACCAGCATCGCCACCCCGACGAGGGCCGAGAGGCCGATCGCCGGCAGCGGCGTGCCCACGGCCAGCGCCGCCGGAACGAAGGCGCCCGCCAGGGCCAGGGATATCCAATTGGGAATCGTGAAGGTGGTCAGGTCCCGGATGGCCGCGATCACCACCAGGATCGCGAAGGGCGCGATCAGCACGGAACGGAGGGTGTCGATCGGCATGTCGGATCCTGGCCGGTTGAGCGGCCCTCAGCATGCCCCGATCTCGGTGAACCAATGGTTTCGATTCACAGCCCGGCGCCTTGTCGGCCCCGGCCGCGAGGGCGGCCGAAGCTGGCGGCCGAAAACAAGAAAGGCCGCGGCGAACCGCGGCCTCCTTGATCAGGCTTGCGCCTCGGCGATCAGCGGATCGAATTGCCGACCGAGGTGAAGCTGGTGTTCAGGTTGGAACCCACGGTGGTGACCGCGGTGATGATCACGACGGCGATCAGGGCCACGATCAGGCCGTATTCAATCGCCGTGGCGCCGGATTCGTCCCGCATGAAACGGGCAAGGATCTTAGACATGATGTTCGCTCCAGAAGACGAGCAATAAAGGCGCAGCCTCCACAGAGCGCCCCCGCTCCAATACGCCTGACTTTGCCGCCTCAAATTTAAGTCCTGATGAAAGTTTTCGGTGAATCGGACTTAACATTCACAGAAAGAGAAAGGGCCGCGGCTTGCGCCGCGGCCCTTCCAGAAACTGGTCCTAAGACGAAGCTTAGCGGATCGAGGTGCCGACCGACGTGAAGCTGGTCTTCAGGTTGGAACCGACCGTGGTGACGGCGGTGATGATCACGACGGCGATCAGGGCGACGATCAGGCCGTATTCGATGGCCGTGGCGCCGGATTCATCCTTCATGAAGCGCGTGACGAACTTGGACATTGCTTGATCTCCTTGATGTGCAAGCAGGCTTTTGAGGGATCAAGCCACTTCCGGCCTGCTTGCCCCCGAACACGTGCACACTTTCGCCGAACCCACTTAATGGCCAGTAAACATCAGAGTATTGGCCAAATTTTTTCTATGGTTTACTCATTTTTACTATTAGCATCGGTTAACCATGCGGCGAAACGGCGCCTTGGACCGGCTCGAGAGCTTGAATCGATGCGCGCCCGCGCGCGAGGCGCGTTCAGCCTTTGTTGACCATTCGCGCCCAGCCTCGTCGCATCGGTCTTTTTTCGGATTCGCCGCCATGCGCCGCCTCGCCGCCCTCGTTCTGCTCACCGCCGCCCTGCCCGGCATGGCCCTGGCCCAGGCGCTGTCGGTGACCATTGACCAGGCGCAGCGCCTCACCATCTCCCGTCCCGCCAAGGACGTGATCGTGGGCAATCCGGCGATGGTGGACGTGGCGATCCTGGACGAGCACCACCTGCTGCTCACCGGCAAGTCGTACGGCGTGACCAACCTGCTGGTGACCGACGCCCTGGGCCGCGCCATCGTGTCGCGCCAGATGATCGTCTCGCCGCCCGAGCAGAACCGCGTATCGGTCTATCGGGGCGGCAACGTCACCAGCTACGCC
This sequence comes from Pseudomonadota bacterium, assembly GCA_018241335.1. Lineage (GTDB taxonomy): Bacteria > Pseudomonadota > Alphaproteobacteria > Caulobacterales > Caulobacteraceae > Acaudatibacter. Next base: position 8,055 of record JAFEEA010000060.1, on the reverse strand, counting down.
TGCTCCGGAAAATGCGAGCGTTCCGCCCCGGAGCAAATGAGCGCGCAAAACGCCACCCCTTAAACGTCGGTTAGGCACGCCGCGCTAGACTGCCCGCCGATGGGTTGTTCTCGAAAGGCGCTTGGGGCGTGATCATCGACGGCAAGACCAGGGCGATCCTGGCGCTGCGCCAGTTCGCGCGCGCCGATCGCGGCGCCACGGCGGTCGAGTTCGCGCTCATCGCCCTGCCCTTCTTCATGTTGCTGTTCGGCATCCTGCAACTGGGCCTGCTGTTCATGGCCTCGACGACGATCGAGTCGGCCACGGTCACGGCGGCGCGTCAGATTCGCACGGGCCAGCTGCAGACCACCGGCACCAACACCGCCGCCGGGTTCAAGAGCCTTGTGTGCAGCAACATGGCCTGGCTCTCGACGTCCGACTGTTCCAGCAACCTGGCCGTGGACGTCCGCACCTTCGGCAGCTTCGGCGCGATCACCTCGACGCCGCCGGTGAAAAACGGCGCCATCGACCAGACCCAGCTTCAATTCAATTCCGGAGCCAACTGCTCGATCGTGCTGGTCCGGGTCTACTACCCCTACACCCTGGTGGCCCCCACCTTCACGCCCGGCTTGCCGGACCTGGGGTCGAACCAGAAGCTGATTTCATTCGCCTCGGCTTTCCGGAACGAGAACTGGGGCTCTACGGGCAACTGCGGGGCGCCATGACCATGCTGAAGCGCTTTTTCCGCGACGTCGCCGGCGTGGCGGCGATCGAATTCGCCTTCATCGGGCCTGTGCTGATCACCATGTATTTCGGCGTCGCCGAGCTGACCCAGGCCATGCTGGCCCAGCGGCGCGCGGCGCACGCGGCCTCGACCATTGGCGACCTGGTCGCCCAGGGCACCTCGATCCAGGCGGCCAACTTCACCGACCTGTGGACGGTGGGCTCGACGATCATCTCGCCCTTCTCGACCACCACCCTGAAGATGCGCGTCACCAGCGTGACGGCCGACGCCACCGGCAAGATGACCGTGGCCTGGAGCGAGGGCAGCAGCCTGACCCCCTACGCAAAGGGGACCGTGCTGACCAACGCCACGGTGCCCAGCACCGTCATCTCGGCCAACACCAGCGTGATCATGTCCGAGGTGCAGTATTCGTACACCTCCCCGGTCGGCTATATCCTCAAGAGCGCGGTGCCGTTGAACAGCACCTACTTCCTGCGTCCGCGCCTGTCCGACACGGTGACCTGCTCGGACTGCTAGAGGACTCCGGCGGCGAGGCCCGCCAGACGTTCCGCCAGGCCCCTCGGCGACAAACCGATTCCGTTCAGGGCCGAGACGGGCCGCGCGCCGATCAGGCTGTTGGTCAGCACGATCTCGTCCGCCGCTTCCAGCGAGGAGGCCGGAGCGGCGACCTCTTCGATGGCCAGGCCGGCCGCCGGGGCGGCGGCCAGGATCGCGCCCCGCACGATCCCGTCCAGCACGCCGCAGGCCAGGGCCGGGGTGAACAGGCGTTCCCCCGTGCGCCAGAACAGATTGGCGGCGCCCGCGCAGGCGACGTCACCGCGGCTGTTGAGCATCACCGCCTCGTCCGCGCCCGCGGCGGCGGCCTCGCGTCGGGCGAGGACATTGTCGAGATAGGACAAGGTCTTCAGCCGCGACGCCGGCGAGGTCTCGTTGCGCCGTGTCCCGGCGACGATGAGCCTTGCCGGCTGGACCGGCGCGGGCGCGGACGCGGAGGTGGCGAACAGCCGTGGCCGCGGCTGTGCGGGCCGATCGAGCCCGCGCCCGCCCGAGCCCGCCGTCAGGGTCAGCCGAACCGCCGCGCGGGCGCCGGCGAGGCCGGCCCGTTCCAGGGCCTCGCGGCATAGGCGATCGGCCTGCCTGACGTCCGGCGCCGGCAGGCCCAGGACCTCGCACCCCGCCACCATGCGTCGCAGGTGGGCGTCGACCGCCACCAGCATGCCGCCGTGCGCCAGGATGGTCTCGAACAGGCCGTCGCCGAGCGTCAGGCCGCGGTCGTCGAGGGGGACGGCGTCCATCCGTCAGGCCCGCTTTGGCCGCCCGTCGCCGCGCACGAACAGCAGGCCCACGAAGCCGATGGCGAGCAGCACCGAGATGGTGCCGAAGCCGCCCTGCTGGCTGTGGAAGATGCGGGTGCCCTGGTTGACCAGGAACGAGCCCAGCCAAACGGTCGCGGTGCCCGAAACCGCATAGGCCCCGAAGAAGGCGCCGGTCTGTTCGGGCGGAGTCAGGCGCGTCAGCAGGGTGCGGCTGGACGCATAGTGGGCGGTGATGAACACGGCGTTCGAAAAGCCGATCAGGATGAAGACCAGCTCGGGCAGGGTGGTGAAGAACGGTCCGTGCCACAGGGGCGCGTGGGCGGCCGGATCATAGGGCATGAAGAAAATCCGGTTGGGCGCCATGCCCAGGATCGCCACGATGCCCACCAGGGACATGAAGATCTCGAGCTGCACCGCCCGCTTGGGTCCAAGGCCCCCGTCCAGCCAGCGCGCCGCGAAGCCGCCGCAGACCGCCAGCACCGTCAGGATGATGCCGTAGATCAGCATCTCCAGCGCGCCCCACTTCATCACCCCCGTGGCGTAGACACCGGCGTAGATGAGCACCGCCGTCATGCCGTCCACATAGAACATCCGCGCCAGCAGGAAGACGGCCGCGTCGCGATGGTTGCGGACTGTCCGCAACATGGTCCACAGCGCCTTGGCGCCGTCGGCGAAGGCGCGGGTGATCGGCACGCCGGTCTTCTGGGCGTCAGGGGTGAAGAGCAGCAGCGGGATCGTCCCGATCGCCAGCATCACGCCGGCCATCGGCCCCACGATCCGCTCCGGCTCGTGCCGAGCCGGGTCGAGGCCGAACAGGGGGGCGGAGGGCACCCAGCCCCAGTCCACCTTGCCCGGCAGGGCGAAAGCCCAGGCCGTGAAGCCCAGGGCCAGCAGGGCGAAGAGGTTGCCCAGCGCCAGGGCCAGGCTGGAGGCCTTGTGGGCTCCGCCCAGCCCCGCCGCCCGCACCAGCAGGGAGTTGTGCAGCACCTCGCTGTAGGAAAACAGCAGGCCGATGACGGTGGTCAGCAGCAAGGTGACGGTGACCGAAAGGCCGGTGTGGTCGGCCTTGGTCCACCACAGGGCGCACATCATCGGGGCCATCAGGGCCACCGACAGGGCCAGCCACGTCTTGCGGCGGCCCATCTGGTCGATGGAGGCCCCGAGGAAGGGGGCCGTCAGCATGGTCGCCCAGCCGGCGTACTGGCTCCAGCGGCTGATCACCTCCTGGCCCTTGACCGGGTCGCCGACCACGGCGGCGGCCACGTAGGGCATGAAGATGTAGATGGTGACCAGGATCACATAGGGGTCCCGGACCCCTTCGAAGAGCGACCAGCTCAACGCCCCCCGGGATAGCCTGGCGTCGGGGTTGTCCTGTTCGGGGCGCACCGCGACGAGGTCGGCTTCCGGAAGCGTTTCACTCACTGATCTGGGTCTCCCGGCGGAAGGGCGGTCCGACGTCTCGCGCGTCGCTGGGTCGCCAACCTATAGGTCCGCCGGGGAATGAGAAGGGGTCACGCCGGGTTCGCCCCCAGCCGCCGCCTGGGCCTCAGGCTTTCTCGACCTTGGCCGCGGCCTCGTCGATGGCCGCCACGATGGCGTCCAGCTGTTCGGGCGAGACCGCCGCGGAGGACATCCGCAGGCCGATGGCGCGGCCGAGGTTGGCCATGGCGCGCGCGATCCGCGGCGAGGGGCCGTCGAAACGGGCATGGATGTCCTCCATGCGCCGGAAGATGGCGTCCACGGCGGGCTTCTGCTCGGCCAGGGCGGCGTTGCCCTCGGCGGTGATCGAGTAGAGCCGCTTGTTGCCGGCGGCCGCCTCGACGGTGACATAGCCGAGCTCTTCCAGCAGGGTCAGGGTCGGATAGACCACGCCGGGGCTCGGGCTGTAGGCGCCGCCGACCTTCTCCTCGATGGCCTTGATGATTTCGTAGCCGTGGCGCGGCTGCTCGCTGACCAGGCGCAGGATCACGAAGCGCAGGTCGCCCTGGTCGAAGATCCGCTCGCCCCGGCGGCCGTGATGGCGGCCGAAACCCCTGGCGTGGAAGCCGAATTCGCGCGGGCCGAAGGCCTCGCGGCGATGGTGATGATGATGGTGTCTGAACATGTATGCCTTTCTGAGCGTACGCCGATACGTCACATCTTAGATATATCGACAAGACAGATATATCTAAGACAGCTCGAAAGGCAAGGGCCGAAATTTTTGGGGTTTCCGCGCCGGGATCCCGGCGGGCGGGTCGCCTCAGGCCTTGCGCAGCCCCGCGGCCTCGCGAGCGAGGCGCTCGATGGTCGCGGCGTCGCCGGCGGCCATGGCGGCTTCGGGCGCGATCCACGACCCGCCGACGCACAGGACATTGGGCAGGGCCAGGTACTCCGGCGCCGTGGCCAGGCTGATGCCGCCGGTCGGGCAGAAGCGCACGCCCGGGAACGGCCCCGCGAAGGCTTTCAGCGCCCCCAGCCCCCCCGCCGAGGCGGCGGGGAAGAACTTGAAAGCGGTGTAGCCCCGCTCAAGCCCAGCCATCAGCTCGCCCGCGGTCGCGATGGCCGGCAGGTAGGGGATCGGCCCGTGCCGGGCCGCATCCAGCAGCGCCGGCGTCGAGCCGGGCGAGATGGCGAAGGTCGCCCCGGCGTCCGCCGCGTCCTTCAGGTCCTTGGCCGACAGCACCGTGCCCACGCCGATGACGGCTTCGGGGACCTCGGCGGCGATCGCGGCCACCGCATCCAGGGCCGCGGGCGTGCGCAGGGTGATCTCGACGGTCCTCAGTCCGCCGGCCACCAGGGCCCTGGCCATCGGCACGGCCTGGGCCGCGTCGGCGATGGTCACCACCGGCATCACCGGCGAGAGGGCGAGGATGTCTTCGATGGTCATGGTCGGCGATGCTCCGGCGGCGTCGCGCCCGCCCTACTGCCCTGAACCTTTCGGCGCAACAGGCGTTCCCCTTTCAAGCAACCGGCGCCTCGAACGCCGGCAAGGGGGCGTGTTCGTGCGGATTCCCGTTCGCCATGCGGAACCAAACCTCGCCTGGGCCCCCTTCAGGCAGGCTTGCGCCGTTTGTTGGAGCCACTGAGATGAAGATCGCCCAGGTCAGCCCGCTCTATGAAGCCGTTCCGCCCCGGTTCTATGGCGGCACCGAGCGGGTGGTGGCGCATCTCACCGACGCCCTGGTCGACCTCGGCCACGACGTCACCCTGTTCGCCAGCGCCGAGGCCCAGACCCGCGCCGAACTGGTCTCCGTGCGCGACCAGGCCATCCGCCTGGATCCCGCCCCGCTGAAGTCCGACCTGGCGTCTCACCTGAACCTGCTCAGCGAGGTCCGCCGTCAGCGCGAGCGCTTCGACATCATCCACTTCCACACCGACATGCTGCACTTCCCGATGTTCGAGGACATGGCGGCCAGGACCATCACCACCCTGCACGGGCGGCTGGATTTGAAAGACCTGCCGGAGGTCTATCAGCGCTGGCCGAAATTCCCGCTGGTCTCGATCTCGGACTCCCAGCGGCTGGCCCTGCCCTTCGCCAACTGGGCGGGCACCGTCTATCACGGCATGCCTTCGGCGCTTTACACGTTCCACCCCAAGCCCCGGGGCTACCTGGCCTTCCTGGGGCGCATCTCGCCGGAGAAGCGGCCCGATCGTGCGATCGAGATCGCCAAACGGCTAGGCATGCGCCTGAGGATCGCCGCCAAGGTCGACGCGGCCGACGCCGCCTATTTCCGCGAGGAGATCGAGCCGCTGCTGGACCATCCGCTGATCGAGTTCATCGGCGAGATCGGCGACGCACAGAAGTCCGAGTTCCTGGGCGGGGCGGCGGCCCTGCTGTTCCCCATCGACTGGCCCGAGCCCTTTGGCCTGGTGATGATCGAGGCGATGGCGTGCGGAACGCCGGTGGTCGGCTTCGACTGCGGCTCCGCGCCGGAGGTCATCGACGACGGCGTGACCGGGTTCATTGTCGCCTCGCTGGACGAGGCGGTTCACGCCGTGCCCAGGGCCATGGGCCTGGATCGCCGCGAGATCCGCCGCCGGTTTGATCGCCGGTTCTCCGCCACGGCCATGGCGAGAGGCTATCTTGATCTCTATGCTGACCGCCTGGCGCAATGCCCGTTCGCGCCGGATCTGGCGGCCGAGGCGAGCGCCCCGGTCAGCCCGACGCAGGAACAAAGGTCCTTCGCCAACTACGCGTGAGGCGACGATGGACGATCAGGTCGGCGCCGCCCCGGCGCCGGAACGCCACGCTGAGCGCGCGCCCGACGCGCCTCATCCCGGTCCAGCCGTCCTGGAGCCGGACGAGGCCGCGCGGACCAGCGACCCCACCGAGCTTCTGTCCCTCAAGGCCGGCGACACCTTCCTCGTCGCCGACGCCCAGGGCGACGTGGAGGGCGCGGCCGACGGCCTGTTCAGCGACGACACGCGCATCCTGTCGCACTTCCGATTCCTGATCGGGGGCAAGCGCCCCTCGCGCCTGAGCTTCGGGCTTTCGCGGGACAACGCCATCTTCACCTTCCACGGGGCCAACCTGGCCCTGCCCCCGGTAGGCGGGCGGGCGACTCCGCGCGGGGTGATCCACGTCGAGCGCAAGCGCTGCCTCTGGGAAGGGCGGATGATGGAACGCGTGCGCCTCACCAACTTCGGCCTCGACGAGGTCATGCTGCCCATCGCCTTCGAGTACGCCGTCGACTTTCGCGACATGTTCGAGGTGCGGGGCCTGAAGCGTCCCGTCCGCGGCAGGATCCTGGAGCCGGAAATCAACGGCCGCCAGGTGGTATTCGCCTACGAGGGGCTGGACGGCCTTGTCCGGCGCGGCGTGGTCGGGTTCTCCGAACCGCCCTGGCGGATGGACGCCCATCGCGCCGACTTCATGCTGACCTTGGAGCCCGACCATCGCTTCGACCTCTACCTCGAGGTCGGGCCGGGCCTGGACGACACGCCCAGCCGCGAGCGCTTCATCCTGGCCATGAAGGCGTCCCGCGACGCCGTCGCGGAGCGCAAGTTCCGCGGCGCGGCGATCACCTGCCCGGACGGCGCCTTCGGAGCCTGGATCGAACAGTCGCGGGCGGATGTCGCCCTTCTGACCACGGACCTGCCGACCGGCCCCTATCCCTACGCCGGGATTCCCTGGTTCTCGACCACCTTCGGGCGCGACGGCATCATCACCGCCTGGCAGCTGCTCTGGCTGGACCCTTCGCTGGCCGCGGGGGTGCTGAGCTTCCTCGCCTCCAGCCAGGCCACCGAACGCTCGGCCTTCCGCGACTCCGCCCCCGGCAAGATCATGCACGAGGCCCGCCGGGGCGAGATGGCCCGCCTGAAGGAAATCCCGTTCGGCCAGTACTACGGCGGCGTCGACACCACCCCGCTGTTCGTCGCCCTGGCCGGCGCCTACCTGCGTCGCACGGGCGACCTTGCCCTGATCCGCGGCCTGTGGCCGGCGCTGAAGGCCGCCATCGGCTGGCTGGAGACCCACGGCGACTCCAACGGCGACGGCTTCATCGACTACGCCCGCGGCGCCGAAACCGGCCTGTCGAACCAGGGCTGGAAGGACAGCGAGGACAGCGTCTTCCACGCCGATGGCCGCTTTCCCGCCGGCCCCGTCGCCCTGGTCGAGGTGCAGGGCTACGCCTTCGCCGCCTGGCGGGCCATGGCGGCCATGGCCCAGCAACTGGGCGAACCGGGCGCGGAGGCCTGGTCAGCCCGCGCCGAGGCGATGCGGCGGGCTGTCGAGGAACGCTTCTGGATGGAGGACAGCGGCTTCTACGCCATCGCCCTGGACGGCGAGGGGAAACTCTGCGCGCCGCACGCCTCCAACCCCGGCCACCTGCTGTTCATGGGCCTGCCCTCGCCCGAGCGCGCCGCCCTGGTCACGCGGCGGCTGCTGTCTCCGGATTTCGATTCCGGCTGGGGCGTGCGCACCCTGGCCAAGGGGTCGGCGCGGTTCAATCCGATGTCCTATCACAATGGCTCGGTATGGCCGCACGACACCGGCCTGGTGCTGGCCGGGATGGCCCGCTACGGCGAACGCGCCGG
>JAFEEA010000005.1 GCA_018241335.1 Pseudomonadota bacterium | reverse complement strand
TTCCTGCGCTCGGAGGCGATGCTGGACCGGTTCGGGGTGACGGAGGCCAACTGGCGGGACGCCGCGGCCAAGGCCTTCGACTTCGGCTTTTCGGAAACGCCCCGCTATATCGGCCGGGCCGTGGCGGCCCTCGCCGCCGACCCCAAGGTCGGCCGCCGCTCCGGCCAGGCCCTCTGCGCCGCGGACCTCGCCGACGACTACGGCTTCGACGACGTCACCGGCGAGCGCCCCAATTTCTGGCGCAACATCGAGGCCTGGCTGGAGGGCGAACTGGCGGCCGAGGGCGAGCTTGGCGCCAAGGCCCGCCGCATGGCCTCGGCACGCTATGGCCACATCCACCTTGATCCCGCCCGCGCCGACCAGGCCAGGCGCTACGCCGAGCGGCTGGGATACCGGGGACTGGGCGCCGGGCTTCGGCCCCAGGGCTGATCCATCGCAGCGCTGAGCTATTGCGGCGTGTGGCAGACGGCCTCGATGTTGTGGCCGTCGGGGTCCAGCACGAAGGCGCCGTAGTAGTTGGGATGATAGTGGGCGCGGATGCCCGGCCCGCCATTGTCGGCCCCGCCGGCGGCCATGGCGGCCGCGTAGAAGGCGTCCACCGTGGCGCGGTCCTTGGCGGTGAAGGCGACATGCAGCGCGCCCGTGATCCTGTCGCCGCCGCTGACCCAGAAATAGGGCCGCCCCTCGGAGCCATAGCCCAGGAACGCCGGCCCTCCGGTCTGCTCGGCGGTGACCTGCATCATCACGCCGATGCCCAGCGGCGTCAGGGCCGCGTCATAGAAGGCCTTGGCCTTGGCGACGTCGCTGACGGTGACGCCGATGTGGTCGAGCATGCTCGCCTCCCGCTGCCATGCGGTGGGAGGATCGACCCTGGCGGACGGGTCGGCAAGCCTGTGGTGTCAGGATCTAGCGGTGACGGCGGTGGTGGTGGGCCGCCGGCTTCCTGACCGCCTTTGCGGGTACGGGCACGGGAGCGGTCGAGGCCAGGATCACCCGCGGCTGCGGCGGCAGGCGGTCGGGCGAGGCGGTGACCGCGCCGGCCACGCACTGGCCGGTGTCGCTGAGCGCATGCTGGCCCAGGCAGAAGACGTTCTCGTAGTGGGGCGAGGCCACGGCCATGCACTGGAACAGCATCAGCTTGGCCATGTGCAGGCAGTCGGCGCTGAAGTACTCGGTCAGCAGGGGCTGCAGGCGGCCCATGTCCTCCGGGCGGGCCTGGCCGACCGCGGCGACCGCCGCCAGGGCCAGGGAACGGGCGACCACCGGCGAGACGGCGGCGGTGCCGGCGCCGGCCGGCGGCAGTTGCAGCATGGCCCGCGACAGCCGCGCCCCGTCCCCCTCCGCCCCGCGATAGGGCGACGACGACAGGGTCTTCACCTCCTTCAGGCGGGCGGGCAGGTTGGCGATGCGCTCCTTCGACCAGGCGTCGTGCTGGACGTCGTAGGCGGCCTGCTTGACGGCCTTGCCGGCCGCGCTGACGGGGCCGGCCTGGTTCAGCAGCGCGGTCTCGGTCTCGCGCGCGGCCTCGCCGGCGCCGTCGAAGCGCAGCACCTGGGCGGGATCGGCCTCGAGCTGGGCGGCCAGGGCGGCGCGCTCCTCCTCGCTGTGGACCGAGCGGCGCACGGCGCCGGTGAAGGTGCTGTTCTGCAGCGCCACCAGGGCGCCGTAGGCGATCATGCCCTGCTCGAACTGCACGGGCTCATAGGCGACGCCGGTCTGCAGCCCGCGGTGAACCGCCTCGCCGTCGCGGAAGTCGGCGCGCACGTCGCCGGCCCGGTCCATGTAGTTGGCGAAGGCGCTGGCGGCCGACACCATCTCCGCCGGCAGGGCGATGGAACCCGTGGCCTGCCAGTCCGACGGCCAGGCCAGGCCCGCCGACAAGGCGAGCGCCGCGGCGCCCGCGAGGGCGGCCCTGAAAGTATGTCGACGATGCATGGCTTAAGGCCTCCCGAAGCCAGGATGGGGCCACGGCCAAGATTTACGCAATGATAACAAGCGTATCCATGGTTGCGATTGTCCGGCCCCGGCGATCACAATCCGATGAGCGGCGGCCCGGTCGCCCCTTGTCTTTCGGGCCGCGCGGGCCACTTGAGGGGCGCGGGGATGCGGCCAACCGCCACGCCGCGCCTTGACTCCGACACGCGATGGACCTACCTGCCGCCTCGTTAGCACTCGACGGGTCCGGCTGCTAACGGCCGGGTTCCGAGAGGGGGCTGCACACAACACCAACCGTAGCTCTACGGAGACAAACCCATGGCGTTTCGTCCGCTCGGCGACCGCGTCCTCGTCCGCCGCGTCGAGGAAGAACAAAAGACCAAGGGCGGGATCATCATCCCCGACACCGCCAAGGAAAAGCCGCAGGAAGGCGAAGTCATCGCCGTCGGCCCCGGCGCCCGCGACGACTCCGGCAAGATCCAGGCCCTGGACCTGAAGTCCGGCGACCGCATCCTGTTCGGCAAGTGGTCCGGCACCGAAATCAAGCTCGAAGGCGAAGATCTCCTGATCATGAAGGAGAGCGACGTCCTGGGCGTGCTGGAATAGTCCGGCGCCCCTCGTCCCTTCGACCTATCCCCTAGAAACCCTCATTCAGAAAGAGCAGGAAAATGGCCGCTAAAGACGTCTATTTCTCCTCCGACGCGCGTGACCGCATGCTCCGCGGCGTCAACATCCTGGCCAACGCGGTCAAGGTGACCCTGGGCCCCAAGGGCCGCAACGTGGTGATCGAAAAGTCCTTCGGCGCCCCGCGCTCGACCAAGGACGGCGTCTCCGTCGCCAAGGAAATCGAACTGTCCGACAAGTTCGAGAACCTGGGCGCCCAGCTGATCCGTGAAGTCGCCTCCAAGACCAACGACAAGGCCGGCGACGGCACCACCACCGCCACCGTCCTGGCCCAGGCCATTGTGGTCGAAGGCCTGAAGCGCGTCGCGGCGGGCATGAACCCGATGGACCTGAAGCGCGGCGTCGAGAAGGCCGTGGTCAAGGTCGTCGAGGAGATCAAGAGCACCTCCAAGAAGGTCACCACCAACCAGGAGATCGCCCAGGTCGGCTCGATCTCGGCCAATGGCGACAGCGAAATCGGCGCCATGATCGCCCGCGCCATGGAAAAGGTGGGCAACGAAGGCGTCATCACGGTGGAAGAGGCCAAGAGCCTGGAAACCGAGCTGGACGTCGTCGAAGGGATGCAGTTCGACCGCGGCTACCTGTCGCCGTACTTCATCACCAACGCCGACAAGATGGAGGCGGTCCTCGAAGACCCGCTGATCCTGCTGTACGAAAAGAAGCTGTCCAGCTTGCAGCCCCTGCTGCCCGTCCTGGAAGCGGTGGTGCAATCCTCGCGTCCCCTGCTGATCATCGCCGAGGACGTGGAAGGCGAGGCCCTGGCCACCCTGGTGGTCAACAAGCTGCGCGGCGGCCTGCGGGTCGCGGCGGTCAAGGCGCCGGGCTTCGGTGATCGCCGCAAGGCGATGCTGGAAGACATCGCCATCCTGACCGGCGGCCAGCTGATCAGCGAAGACCTGGGCATCAAGCTCGAGAACGTCGGCATCGACATGCTCGGCCGCGCCAAGAAGGTCTCGATCACCAAGGACGACACCACCATCGTCGACGGCTCGGGCGAGAAGGCCGACATCGAGGCCCGCATCGGCCAGATCAAGCGCCAGATCGAAGACACCACCTCCGACTACGACAAGGAAAAGCTGCAGGAACGTCTGGCCAAGCTGGCCGGCGGCGTCGCGGTCATCCGCGTCGGCGGCGCGACCGAAGTCGAAGTGAAGGAAAAGAAGGACCGCGTCGACGACGCCCTCAACGCCACCCGCGCGGCGGTGGAAGAAGGCATCGTTCCCGGCGGCGGCGTCGCCCTGCTCAAGGCCACCAAGATCCTGGACGGCCTCAAGGGCGACAACGACGACCAGGACGCCGGCATCGCCATCGTCCGCCAGGCCCTGCAGGCCCCGATCCGCCAGATCGCCGAGAACGCCGGCGTGGAAGGCTCTATCGTGGTCGGCAAGATCCTGGAGAACACCTCGGTCACCTTCGGCTTCAACGCCCAGACCGAACAGTACGTCGACCTGATCTCGGCCGGCATCATCGACCCGGCCAAGGTCGTGCGCACGGCCCTGCAGGACGCCTCCTCGGTGGCGGCCCTGCTGATCACCACCGAAGCGGCGATCGTCGAAGCGCCGAAGAAGAACGCTCCGGCCCCCGGCGGCATGCCCGGCGGCGGCATGGGCGACATGGACTTCTAAGTCCGGTCACCCCGTTCGAGACTACGGAAACCCCCGGCGGAAACGCCGGGGGTTTTTCTGTTGGGGACCAGGGAAACAGGTGGGCCGACTTCATCCACACGGCCCCGCCTCAGGACGGCGACAGAAGCGGGTTCAAGCCAAGGCTGCGACCAGGCGCTGAAGCACCGTGTCCCACGGCCGCGCGAAGACCACGGGCAGTCCAAGCCGCTCCGCGTCCTGCCTAAGCCGAAGGCCATGCCGCCAGCTGACGTTGGCGCGTTTGATTTGCGGACCCTCGGCGGGTTCGCGCGACAAGAAGTTCGCCAGGAACTGCTGCTCATCCGGCTCGTGCAGGAAGACGCCACGAACCCGTCCGCTGTTCGGCTGGCCAAGGAAGCTCGCGCGCGCCGCCAGCGCGGGAAGGATGAAATCGCCTTCCAAGACGACAGGTGTCGCGGCCTCCAGGTGATTGGCGATGACCGCCTCAAGGCCAATCGCCAGGGCGTCGCTTTGATCGAACAGATGCTGGATGATCTCCGCCGCCGGGAGCTGATCCGGTGCGGGATGCGTTCGCCAGAAGTGGATCGCCGGCTGTTGCTCAGGGGTGGTCATCCGTTCAAGCAAAGCTTGAAAGTCGTCCACCTCGGCGAGGCCGACGTCGTAGTGGCGGGCCAGCTGACGCCCGACGGTCGTCTTGCCGACCCCGGACGGGCCTCCGAGGAGCAGGACCTGCCATTGTCGCGCCGCGCGTGCCGCCAGTTCGCCCAAGGAAACCTCGTCGCTCGCCACTCTCCAGTAGCGGCGCTGACGCCGGGGTGGAAGGGAGCGCCGAGCAAGGTCCGCGAAGGGGCGGAACCTGTCGTTGCCCTCAGGCCCTCAATCGGACATTCGCCCCGCGAGCGGACGAGCGGACGAGCGGACGAGCGGACGAGCGGACGAGCGGACGAGCGGACCCCACCGATGTCCGAGAAGGGTGGTGGGCGGTCGTTGGCTCTAGCGCGACCAGGCTCCGCTACGAGCATGCTACACTGCGGTCGATGTCTGATCCGCTTGAGGCGCATTCGCGCCTTTCCGCCAATGAAGCCGCGCAAGTGTCCCCGCTGTTCGCGCATATTCACGCTTATGGGTTCTATGATGGTCCCGAGACGGGCGTCGCCGTCGCCGTAGATGGAACCGCCTATCGCTTCGAGGACGTCGGAGAGTCCAGGTACCGAACCTATCGAGCCTACGTGCTCGTTCGCCTTGTTGGCGACCTGCCGAACTGGGTCGGTTCCGACGAGTTCTTTATCGACGCCGAGCAATGGCGGGCGGCAGTCGTAGTTCCGAGCGACGAACAGTACGTCGCCATCAGCGACTTGTGGCTTAAGAACTTCGTGGTCGAGCGCCTCGCCAACGGAGCGGAGCTACCGGCCAGTTTCGACGAAGCCCATCACATGTTGCGGTCGAAGTTCGTGTCGTCGGACCGACCCGTCTAGAGACCGCTATGGGTCGCGAACGGCCCTCGCCATCATGCCCGAAAGCGGAAGTTGGCCGAGCTATGGGTCGCGTGGCGACATTGGTGGGCCGCCTGGATGCAGACGTTGGCAGCAGATCATCGAGACCCTAGTGTCGTTGCTGTCATGCAGCTCTCTGGCGCAACAAGGCTAGTCGTGGTGGCTGGATTGGTAGCCCTGGGTGCGGTCGGATGGGCGCAGACGGGGTTCTGGCGGCACTACCTCTTCGACAACTACTTTGTCGAACCCAGATGGGCGGTTTGGGCAGGATTGGGGATTATGGCAATCGGCGTCGCGGCCTGGGTGGCCATGGGCTTTCGCCCGATGACCCGGCGAACCAACAGGACGCTTCCCTAGGCGATGGAGTGTCCGCTCCGGGGCGTGAACGACCGTTGCCATCCAACCCTAATCCAGACCTTCGCGCCCTGGACCAACTAGCGGACGTCGCTGATATCAGCGATGGGTGGAAATCATCCGCCGGCGCCAAATACTTAGGGCCATGACGACAGAGCCGCGCCTCACCGACATCGAACTGGCCCGCATGCAAGCGCGTTGTGACGCCGCGACGCCCGGGCCCTGGCTCGCACGTGTTGAACGGCGGGAGGGGTTCTCGGGCTCCGACTTCATAGAGACCAGCGCCCAAGACATCGAAATGCTGGGCGCCACGGAGGCGGACTACGATTTCGTCGCCCATGCTCGCCAGGACATTCCGGCGCTTCTCGCCGAGATAGAACGCCTGCGTTCGAAGGATCGCGGCTGACACTGGAAGTGTCGCTCAGGGTCGTGAGCGGTCCTTGTCTCGCCGCCGGGCATGGGACATTCGCGCGCCCGCGCCCCCTCACCCCCGCCGCAACCCGTCCACGAAGACGTCGATGATCCGCAGCGCCGAGTCCTGCCAGCCCGGCGAGCCGTCCGCGTAGAAGACGCCGACCACCGTGCGCAGCAGGTCCTCGGCCGTGATGTCGGGGCGAAGGTCGCCGGCCTCGACGCCGCGCGCCAGCAGCAGGTCCAGACCCCGGGTCAGGCGCTCGAAGGAATAGGCCTTCAGCTCGCTGGACCCGGAGGCGACCAGTTGCAGGGCCTCCACCATGCCCCGCTTGGTCGCCACCAGGCGCAGGTTCGCGTGCAGCCACCGGCGCAAGGCCTCCACCGGCGGCGCCTCGCGCGCCAGCCGCTCGGCCAGGTCGCCGAGGTGGTCGACCTCGCGCCGGTAGACGGCCTCGAACAGCGCCTCGCGGGTGGGGAAGTGGCGATAGAGGGTGCCGATCCCCACCTTGGCCTCGCGGGCCACCGCCTCCAGGCTGGCTTGGGGCGCGCCGGCGGCGAACACCGTCGTGGCCGCCTCGATCAGGCGCTCGCGGTTGCGCTGGGCGTCGGCGCGGGGCTTGCGGGCTCGGCGGATCGGACGATCATCCACGGCTCAGCCGATCATTTCGCTTGCTAAGCGGAGGGGTCCTCCGCTATAAGGGGATGGCTGATCGGGGACTCTCCTGTCCCCCCTCGGCGCCCAATCGCCTCTCACCTCAGATCACCCCCCGCGCTCGTGACCCACGCCGCCGCCGGCGGATGCGTCCGTACGCCCCTTGCCGGAGCGGAACCAATGTCGCTCGCCTTGAGCCTCAACATCAATGGGCAGCCGCGCACCGTCGACATCGACGACCCGCGCGTGACCCTCCTCGACCTGCTGCGCGAACGCCTTCACCTCACCGGCGCCAAGAAGGGCTGCGACCGCGGCCAGTGCGGCGCCTGCACCGTGCTGGTGGACGGGCGGCGCATCAACGCCTGCCTCACCCTGGCCGTCAGCCTGGACGGCGCCGACGTGATCACGATCGAGGGCCTGGCCGACGGCGAACGGCTGCACCCCGTGCAGGCCGCCTTCATCGAGCACGACGCCTTCCAGTGCGGCTTCTGCACGCCGGGCCAGATCATGAGCGCCGTCGGCCTGCTGGCCGAGGGCCACGCCGGCGACGACCCGGAACGGGTGCGCGAACTGATGAGCGGCAACCTCTGCCGCTGCGGCGCCTACCGAGGCGTCACCGAGGCCGTGCTGGAGGCGCAAAGCACCCTGGCCGCCGCCGCCCGGGAGGACGCCGCGTGAACCGCTTCGACTACATCCGCCCCGCCACCGCCGCCGAGGCCATCGCCGCCGCCGCCCAGCCGGGCTCGGCCTACCTGGCGGCCGGCACCAACCTCGTCGACCTGATGAAGACCGGCGCCGCCCGGCCCGAGCGGCTGGTGGACATCACCCGCCTGCCGGGCCTGGACCGGATCGACTGGTCGCCGGGCGGCGGCGCGCGCATCGGCGCCCTCGTCCGCAATTCAGACCTGGCCTACGACCCCGCGGTCCGGCGCGCCTTTCCGGCCGTGGCGGAGGCCCTGCTGTCGGGCGCCTCGCCGCAGCTGCGCAACGCCGCCACCCTGGGCGGCAACCTGCTGCAGCGGACGCGCTGCGCCTACTTCTTCGACACCGCCAGCGCCTGCAACCGCCGCGCGCCCGGCGCCGGCTGCGACGCGCGGGAGGGCGAGAACCGGCTGCACGCCATCCTGGGCTGGAGCGAGGCCTGCATCGCCACCCACCCCTCCGACGTCTGCGTGTCCCTGGTCGCCCTGGACGCCGTGGTGGAGATCGAGGGGCCGGACGGCGCCCGCGAGATCCCCCTGGAGGCGCTGCACCGCCTGCCGGGCGACGCCCCGGACCAGGAGACCGCCCTGGCGGCCGGCGAGCTGATCGTCGCCGTGCGCCTGCCGCCCCAGGCCGCCGCCGTCGCGTCCCACGCCCGCTATCTCAAGATCCGCGAGCGCACGTCCTACGCCTTCGCCGTGGTCTCGGCGGCGGCGGGGCTGGACCTGGACGGGACCACCATCCGCCAGGCTCGCCTGGCGCTGGGCGGCGTCGCGGCCAAGCCGTGGCGCGCCCGGGCCGCCGAGTCCGTGCTGGAAGGCGCCCCCGCCGACGCGGCGACCTTCGCCCGCGCCGCCGAGGCCGCCCTCGCCGAGGCCCGCCCCTCCGGCGACAACGCCTTCAAGATCGAGCTCGCCCGACGGCTCATCGTCCGCGCCCTGTCGGACGCCCTGGCCGGCACGCCCGGCCAGCCGCCGGCCTTGCCCGCCTCGCCCTTCGCCGCCCCCGCCGGAGCCCGCCATGTCGCTTGAGACCGCCTCCCCCCTCGCCCCCTATCCGCGCCACGGCTCCAACGCCGGCCAGCCGATCACCCGCCGCGACGGCGAGCTGAAGGTCACCGGCCAGGCGACCTACGCCGCCGACAACCATCCCGAGGGCCTGCTCTACGCCGTCTGCGCGGTCAGCAGCATCGCCCGCGGCCGGGTTACCCATCTCGATGTCGCCGCGGCCATGGCCCACCCCGGCGTGGTCGAGGTGCTGACCCCCGCCAACCGCCCCCCGCTGGCCCTGGACCCTAACGTCAAGCACGGGCCGTTCGGCTTTCGCCTCGAGGTGCTGCAGGACGACACCGTCCGCTACGCCAACCAGCCCATCGCCCTGGTGGCGGCCGAGTCCCTGGAGGCCGCCGTCGAGGGCGCGGCCCTGCTGAACCCGCGCTACGAGGCCCAGCCCGCCCGCACCGGCCTCGAAGACGGCCAGCGCTACGCACCGGCCGGGGTCGGCGTCGGCGCGCCGCCGCGCACCGCCCACGGCGACGTGGAGGCCGGCTTCGCCGCCGCCGCGCGGATCGTCGAGGCGGACTTCGAGACACCGGCCCAGTTCCATAACGCCATGGAGCCGCACGCCGTGGTGGCCCAGTGGGACGGCGACCGACTGACCCTGGACATGCCCAACCAGGCCCTGGTGATGAGCCGCGAGGCCTATGGCGCCTTCTTCGGCGTGCCGGGCGCCAACGTGCTGATCCGCTCGCCCTTCCTGGGCGGCGGCTTCGGCTCCAAGGCGATCCTCAACGGGCCCCAGCTCCTGGGCATCCTGGCCGCCCGCCACCTGAAGCGGCCGGTCAAGCTGGTGCTCAGCCGCGCCCAGATGTACGGCCCCGTGGGGCACCGCGGCCGCACCTGGCAGACCCTGCGCCTGGGCCTGGACGGGCAGGGGCGCCTCACCGCCCTGCGGCACCGCTCCCTGGCCGCCACCTCCAGCTTCGACGACTTCCTGGAGCCGGCCGCCAACGCCTCCCTGCACGCCTACGCCAGCCCGGCCATCCTGTCGGAGACCGAGGGCCTGCGGCTGGACATCGGCACCCCCGGCCCCATGCGCGCGCCCGGCGAAGCCTCGGGCTCCGCCGCCCTGGAGGCGGCCATGGACGAGGCCGCCGAGGCCTGCGGCATGGACCCGCTGGACTTCCGCCTGGCCAACTACGCCGAGACCGAGCCGGGCACCGGCCGGCCCTATTCCTCCAAGGCCCTGCGCGAGTGCTACGCCGAGGGGGCGCGGGCCTTCGGCTGGGCGGGCCGCCCGCTGAGGCCGCGCCAGATGCGCGACGCCGACGGCCTGCTGGTCGGCTGGGGCGTCGGCTCGGCCCTCTTCCCCTGCCCGCACTTCCCGGCCGAGGCCAGAGCCACCCTGCGCGCCGACGGCACGGCCCTGGTGGAGACCGCGGGGGTGGACATGGGCCAGGGCGCCTGGACCGTGCTGGCCCAGATCGCCGCCGAGGCGCTTGGCCTCGACCCGGCCCGGGTGGAGTTCCGCTCCGGCGTCTCCGACCTGCCGGACGCCGGCGTGGCCGGGGGCTCGGGCCACACGGCCAGCGCGGGCCTCGCCCTGCACAACGCCGGCCAGAACGTCATCGCCCGCCTGACCGAGCTGGCCGCCGCCGATCCCGCCTCGCCCCTGTTCGGGGCCGGCAACGTCGGGGTCACGGCCCGCGACGGGCGCCTGCATCGCCGCGACGACGACAGCCGCAGCGAAAGCTACGCCGAGATCCTGGCCCGGGCCGGCCAGCCCCTCATCACCGCGTCGGGCCGCATGGCCCGCGACGAGGAGGCGGTGCAGAGCTGGGCCATGTATTCCCACGGCGCCGTCTTCGCCGAGGTCAAGGTCGACCCGGACTTCGGGATGGTGCGCGCCACCCGCCTGGTGGGCGCCTTCGCCGCGGGCCGCATCGTCAACCCCCGGCTGGTGCGCAGCCAGTACTATGGCGGCATGATCTGGGGGGCCGGCTTCGCCCTGCACGAGGCCGCCCTGGCCGACCGCCGCACGGGCCGGATCATGAACGCCGACCTGGCCGAGTACCGGGTGCCGGTGAACGCCGACGTGCCGTCCCTGGAGGCGATCCTGGTTCCGGAGGAGGACCGCTACGTCAATCCCCTGGGCGTCAAGGGCGTCGGCGAGATCGGCATCACCGGCACGGTCGGCGCCATCGCCAACGCCGTCTGGCACGCCACCGGCGTACGCGTCCGCCGCTTCCCGATCCACATCGAGGACCTGATGGGGGGCTAGGGCGGCGGGCCGCCCTTCCGATCGTCACGGAAGCGGCGATCGTCGAAGCGCCGGGGAGGGATGCGCCAGCGGCCGGCGCGCCCTGGAACAAAACGGCAACACGAGATTGCTACAAACACGAATAGGCTGCACGATGGGTCAATTCCTCAATCTGGACTTGATCGATGACCATACGCTCCGGCGAAGCCTACGGGACCATGTTTGGCGACTTGCAGTCGAGTGATGGTCGCCCAGACCCAAGGCGAGGCATCCCGCCGCTGGACCTCAGTTTTGCGGACCCGGAGGCGATCGCCGAGGGCAGGATCAGGCAAGAAGGCAAGACGAACTATACGTTCGAATATCCGGAAGAGGGTTCGACGCAGTTCGACACTTGGGACTTGATGACCAAGAACGGCTTTATTGACCCTACGGCGGTGCCCGGATCCGCCAAGAACCCAATCTTCGAAAAGGCGGGGCGAGGGGCGCCGCCTGCTGGCGCCGCCTGGGTCGGTCTCGATGGCTCCTACCACGAGCCCTACGGGGCCTACACGACCGTTCAACCGGAAGACCTGCCGCCGGAGTCGACAGAAGCGCCGTTCACTTTCGGCGGCACGGCGAAGGCCGCGCTCTCGGGTCTGGCAGGTACGGTGTTCGGTACGGCTGAGAGCATTAACCCTTTGGATCCCCATGGCTGGGCGAACAATCTCGAGGCGGTCACGGCAATGGGCGGCTGGCTGGGAAACAAGTTCGGCGTCGTTTCGGATGATGCATACGCGAATGCGCTTGAGGCCGAACGCAACTTCCGGCGACGCTTCGGCTCCGCCGGTGAAACCACCGATGAGATGCTCCACTCCCTTCATCTCTATCATGACCCGCAAAATCGTTGGGAGCGCGTGGCCGAGTTCATTGGGTCACAACTTCCCTATGCGGTGGCGCCGGAATTGTCCGAGCTCGGCGCCGCCAGTCGCCTCGGACGAATGGCGGAACGATCGACCATGAGGGAGCTTGGGCGGGAAGCTCAATATCTCGCCGACCGACAGGCCACGAGAGTCGCACGCGCTGTCTCTCCGCTTGCCGGGGGTGTAGCGGGCGAGACGGCGGCGTCGGCCCTGGGCGGCGACGAGACGGACAAGGCGATGATGCGTGGCATCGGTGCGGGCGTTGGCTCTTTGCCTCACGAGCTCGGCGCAAGGCCGGTGCGCTTCGGCGACAAGTGGAACGTCAACACGATGCCGCCGGAGGAAATCTACGACGTCTCGACGCGTAAAATGTCGCCGGGAGACATCGCGGATTCGATCACGGCCACGCGACAGGCGAACGCCCTGTCGTACTTGACCGATGGCTTCACGGTCCGGAACACCAAGGGGCGGCTCCGATCCGAAGCGAACGCGTGGAACAAGTCTGAGCTCGAAAGGGCGGAGGCCGCTGGAAAGCCCTATCGCTACCAAGTCGGGCATTCGCCCGATGCCGCCCTATCGGGCAAGCCATATTCGATGATGGACCCCATCGATCAACGCCCGATGTCCAACGCCACTATCGGAGGAGGCCTCGGACAACGGATCGGGGATCACATCAAGCTCTTCACACTAGACGGTGTGCCCCACGGCTTGCCGTCTCGGTTCGACGGTGCGGCATACTATGGCTTGATGGGCGGCCAGCTCGTGAACAGCGCCAGCCAGGACCACGACCATTGAGCCTGGTTTCGCGCGCCAAGACGATGTTCGGAAAGCGGCGCCCCGTTGCCGTCGCCCCGGACGTGGGGATCGACTTTTCGCGTTTCATCTTCAGGCCGGGCGCATCGCGGGACGATCTGACCGATGCAGTCCATCAGTTTCGCGGCAAGCTCCCGCGGGACTACCTCGACTTCATGGCCGCCGCCAACGGAGGCGAAGGCTGGGTCGGCCCCACGAGGAACTTCCTCATCCTGTGGCGCCTGATCGACCTGTGGTCGTTGAACCGCTGTTACCAGATAGACATCTTCGCACCTGGCCTGATCATCTTCGGGTCGAGCGGTTGGGGAGATGCCTACGCCTTCGATCGAAGGCCAGGAGCGCCGCTGGTGGTCACAATGCCCTTCGCCGAGATGAAGCTCGAGAACGTCACCCCGGTGTCCACGACTTTCCTCGGGTTCTTGAAGGCGCTGTCGGAAGGGTGGGACGCCAATGCGGAATAGATGGCGCACCGGACCGGACCAGGAGGCCTGGTGGAGTCCGATCGACCCGCGCGGCCCTCAGGTGACCGGTGAGTACCTGCCGCGCCGCGAACACATCCGGTGGACCGTCTACTACAACCAACTCCTGCAAGGGACGGAGGCGCTCATGCGGGGCGAGGCGCCGCCGCGCCATCGTGACATCCGCCTGCCGACGCCTCGTCGCGATGCGATGGTCCGGTTCGTGCGCCGGGCCTGGCGACGGTTCGTGGGTTGATCCCGCCGGCCTCTACCGCTTCTTCTTCGCCCGGTTGCGGGCCGCGGCGGCCGCGAACAGGGCCTTGAGCGCGGCCTCGTCCAGGGCCTCGCCTTCGCGGATGTCGATGGCGCGGCGGGTGTTTCCGTCCAGGCTGGAGTTGAAAAGGCCCTTGGGGTCGTCCAGGGCGGCGCCCTGGGCGAAGGTCAGCTTGACCACGGCCTTGTAGGTCTCGCCGGTGCAGAGGATGCCGGCGTCGGACCATACGGGCACGCCCCGCCACTTCCATTCCTCGACCACGCCGGGCACGGCGGCGTGGATCAGGGCGCGGACGCGGGCCAGGGTCGCGCCGCGCCAGTCGCCCAGCTCGGCGATGCGGGCGTCGATCAGTTGGCTGGCGGATGCGTCGCTGTCGGGTGTCGTCGGGGCCGGGGACTTCAAGGGGCGCTCCTCAGGGGGCCGGGGGCGGGGCGGACGGGACCAGACATCAATCGCCCCGCGCCAGCAACTGTTCCAGGTTGTCCAGGAACTTGCGCCAGCCGAGCTGGGCGCCGCCGAAGGCCTGCTTCTGGCCGGGGCGGAAACCCGCCTGCTCCATGCGAAGGCGCACGCCGCCGGCGGTGGGTGTCAGGGTGAAGGTCACCACGCTCTTGAGGTCGAAGGCCGGATCCTCGTGGCTGAAGTCCCAGCTGTAGGAGAGGCTGCGTTCCGGCTCGACGGCCAGCACCTGGCAGTCCAGCACCCCGCCCCATTCGCCGGTCAGGTTGAAGCGGCGGCCGACCTGCGCCTCGAAGTCGTTCTTCATCAGCCATTCGGCGATCAGGTGCGGCTGGGTCAGGGCCCGCCACAGGCGCTCGGCCGGAAAGGGCATGTCGCGCTCGACCACGACGGAGCGGGCTTCGGCGTTGGCTTCGGTCTGCGGGGCGGGCATCGGCGGCGGCCTTTCGATAATCGTTGGGTTATTGATCAATCCATAACCCACGAGATATGAAATGCGCAAGCCCTGGATGAGCCCCCCGGCTAGCGCCGCTTGCGCCCGCCGGCCTCGACGCCCTTGATCCAGACCCGCTGCTCGCCGTCCAGGACCCGGCTGATGGCGAAGCCGACCAGGCTGGAGCGGCTCATGCCCAGGTCCTCGGCGCGGCGGTCCATGCGCTCGATCAGGGCCTTGGGCAGGTAGACGTTCACCCGCTCCGACGGGTTGGGCAGGGTGGCGGCGACGGCGATGGTGGCGATGTAGGCGTCCTCGTCCGGCGGCTCGACGGCCTCGAACGGGGTCGGGGCGGGCAGGGGCAGGTCGTGCTCGGCCATGGCCTGCACCGCGCCGGCCAGGGCTTCCTGCGCCTTGGCGACAGCCGCCTGCTGGTCGGCGGCGGCGGCGACGCAGCCGGGAAAATCGGGAAACCAGATCGCGATCACCTCGCCGTCGCCGCGCTCCATCACCGCGGGATAGAACCTCTGCGCCATGGCCGGATGCTCCTGATCGAGTGTGTGATTTAACACACCCCGCACGGCCTGGCCATCGGCCATGTCCCGGATTGAGCAGGTCGTTCGAAGACGAAGCGGCTCCGGCCTGCTAAGTTTCGCGGCGGACGGGAGACGGATCGCCCATGCGCCTTGCCACGCTCAGGCTCGCCATCCTGGCGCTCGCGGCCGCCGCGACAGCGCCGGCCTGCGCCCTGGCCGCGCCGCTGGAGGTCTATGAGGCCCGGCTGTCGGCCCAGGACCACTTCAACTCCAACGGCCAGCGCCTGACCACAGCGGCGGCCATCATCCGCCAGGACCGGGCGAACTATCACAAGTACGGCCTGCGCGATCCGGAGGACGAGGGCGACGGCTTCTTCGCCAGCGCCGAGAACCGCGAGCGGCTGGAGGCCCTGATCGCCCGCGGCTCGGTGACCCCGCGCGCGGCCCGCGCGATCCTCAACGGCACGCCGCTGATCGTGGTGACCGTGTTCGACGACTACGTGGACGTCGACGTCCGCTGAGGGCGGGGCTCAGGCCCTGACGCGCTCGTCGCGGGGGTCGACGAACCAGCTGACCACCCACACCGTCAGGCTGATGATGATCGAGACCAGGATCGCGTGCCACAGGCCCCGGATCTCGATGCCGGTCAGGAAGAAGTCGACGATCTTGACCGTGATCCCGTTCACCACCAGCAGGAAGAGGCCCAGGGTGACCACGGTCAGCGGCAGGGTCAGGATGACGATGATCGGCCGGATCAGGGCGTTGACGATCCCCAGCAGCACGCCCGCCGCCAGCAGGCTGCCCATGGAGCCGACATAGACCCCCGGCACGATCCGCGCCGCGATCCAGAAGCCCAGGGCTGCCGCCAGGGCGCGGAAGATGAACCTTATCATGGCGTTCGCGGCCTCCCCGACAACGACGCAAGGCCCTCAGTCTAGGGCGCATTCCGGCGAGAGAAAGGCGCGATCGTCGGCGTCGGCGCAAAAGCGTCGCAGGCGTCACTTTACGTTGACGCTAGCGGAAACCGGTTCTAGCTTGGGTGATCATTGATAAGGATCGCACGGGGCGGGCCCTCAGCCCTCTTCGAACGACAAGACGGTCCGGCCAGCCATCGAGGGAGAGGACCGATGCCCAGCGAATTGCGGCGTCCCGAGCGGACCTTCAGCATCCGCCAGCTGTGCGTGGAATTCCGCTGCACCCCCCGCGCCCTGCGCTTCTACGAGGACAAGGGCCTGCTCTCGCCCGCGCGCCAGGGGCTGAACCGCATCTATTCCTACCGCGACCGCGGCCGCCTGCAGCGCATCCTGCAGGGCAAGCGCGTCGGCCTGTCGCTCAACGAAATCCGCGAGATCCTCGACCTCTACGACAAGCCCGACGGCCACGTCGCCCAGAGCGCCCAGGCCCTGCGCAAGTTCCGCGAGCGCCTGGTGGCCCTGGAGCAGCAGCGCGCCGACATCGACGAGGCCATCCGCATCCTGCACGACGGCTGCGCGCGGCTGGAGGCGCAGCTCGCCGCCGCCGGCCCCGACCTGCTGCCCAAGGCCGCCGACTACGACAAGAGCCTGCGCGCCCGCGTCGACGGCCGCCACGACCTGGCCGGCGCGAAGTAGGCCCAGCGCGGAGCAGGCCCAGCGCGAACTAGGGCGGGCGACAACCGCCCTCCCGTCCCTCTAGAATGGGCGCCAATCGCCTGATTTGAGGACGCCCATGACCTATCAGCCGCCCGTCCGCGAGCACCTGTTCCTGCTGCGCGACGTCCTGGAGATCGAAAAGCACGCCAACCTGCCGGGCTTTTCCGAGGCCCCGATGGATGTCGTCGAACAGATCCTGGACGAGGCGGCCCGGTTCACCGGCGAGGTCCTGGCCCCGCTCAATCCCGTCGGCGACAAGCAGGGCTGCCACTGGTCGGCCGACAACACCGTCACCACCCCCAAGGGCTTCAAGGACGCCTACAAGGCCCTGGTGGAGGGTGGCTGGCCGGCCCTGGGCGCCGAGCCGGCCTTCGGCGGCCAGGGGCTGCCCTATGTGGTCAACCTGGCCTTCAGCGAGATGAGCTCGTCGGCCAACATGGCCTTTTCCATGTACCCGGGCCTGACCCACGGCGCCTATTCGGCCATCCTCAACGGCGGCTCGGACGCCCAGAAGGCGCTCTACCTGCCCAAGCTGGCCTCGGGCCAGTGGGGCGGCACCATGAACCTCACCGAGCCGCACTGCGGCACGGACCTGGGCCTGCTGCGCACCAAGGCGGTCCCCCAGGGCGACGGGACCTATCGCATCACCGGTCAGAAGATCTGGATCTCCGGCGGCGAGCACGACCTGACCGAGAACATCGTCCACCTGGTCCTGGCCCGCATCGAGGGCGCGCCGGCCGGCACCCGCGGCATCAGCCTCTTCATCGTGCCCAAGTTCATCCCCAAGGCCGACGGGACTCCGGGCGAGCGCAACGCCGTCAAGTGCGCCGGCCTGGAAGAGAAGATGGGCATCCACGGCAACGCCACCTGCGTGATGATGCACGAGGAGTCGGTGGGCTGGCTGGTGGGCGAGGAGAACCGCGGCCTCAACCTGATGTTCGTGATGATGAACGAGGCGCGCCTGGGCGTCGGCATGCAGGGCCTGGCCCAGGGCGAGGCCGCCTACCAGGCCGCCGCCGCCTTCGCCAAGGACCGCCTTCAGGGCCGCGCCCTGACCGGGCCCAAGAACCCCGACGGCCCGGCCGACCCGATCCTGGTCCACCCCGACGTGCGGCGCATGCTGATGGACGCCAAGGCGGTGCTGGAGGCCGGCCGCGCCTTCCTGTTCTGGACCGCCCTGCACGGCGACCTGGCCCACGCCGACCCCGACGAGGCCGTGCGCCAGAAGGCCCTCGACTACATGGGCCTGATGACCCCGGTGCTGAAAGGCTACCTCACCGACAAGGGCTTCGACATCTGCTCGGACGCCATGCAGGTGCACGGCGGCTCGGGCTTCACCGAGCATTTCCCCGCCAGCCAGTACCTGCGCGACTGCCGCATCGCCCTGATCTACGAGGGCACCAACGGCGTCCAGGCCCTGGACCTGGTGGGCCGCAAGCTGGCCGCCAACGGCGGGCGCGCGGTGATGAGCTTCTTCGCCGAGATCGACGCCTTCGTGGACGCCAACGGCGACGATGCCGCGCTGAAGCCATTCGTCGAGGGCCTCGCCGCCGCCAAGGCCCAGCTCCAGGACGGCGCCTTCTGGCTGATGCAGAACGGCCTCGCCAACCCCGACAACGCCGGCGCCGCCTCCACCGACTTCCTGCACCTCTTCGGCCTCACGGGCCTGGCCTACATGTGGGCCCTGATGGCCAAGGCGGCCCAGGCCCGCATCGCCGCCGGCGACACCGATCCCTTCTACGCCCGCAAGCTGGTGGTCGGCCGCTACTTCCTGGAACGCCTGCTGCCCGACGCCGGCGCGCACCTGGCCAAGCTGAAGACCGGCTCGGCGACGATGATGGAGCTGCCAGCCGACGCGTTCTGAGGGGCGCTGTGACCCTTCCTTCTCCCCTTGCGGGAGAAGGTGTCTGCGCAGCAGACGGATGAGGGGTCGACGCAACGCCGGTGGCTAGCCCTGACGCAGGACAACCCCGAAACCTCGCCAACCCCTCATCCGACCCCCTGCGGGGGCCACCTTCTCCCGCAAGGGGAGAAGGACCAGATCGCCCACCGCCTTCCCCGCCTCGGCGCCTTCCCTGTCGCAGCGTCAGGGGCCTAAGGACGGCGCGAAGATCCCGGAGAAGCCTCATGCCCGTTCTCGACGTCCCCCGCCCCGACTTCCTCGCCGAGGAAGACATCCGCATGTTCGAGGACTCCGCCCGCCGGTTCTTCGAGGAGCACGCCCCGCCGGAGGTCACCGCCCGCTGGCGCGCCAACGGCATCGTCGATCGCGACATGTGGACCAAGGCCGGCGAGGCGGGCCTTCTCTGCCTCTCGATCCCCGAGGAATACGGCGGCATGGGCGGCGACTACCGCCACGAGGTGATCCTGATGGAGCGCCTGGGGCTGCAGGGCGTCGACGGCTTCGGCGCCTCGCTGCACAACGCCATCGTCGCCCCCTACATCCTGCACTACGGCACCGAGGAGCAGCGCCGCCGCTGGCTGCCCAGGCTCGCCACCGGCGAACTGGTCGCGGCCATCGCCATGACCGAGCCGGGCGCGGGCTCCGACCTGCAGGGCATCAAGACCACGGCGCTGAAGGACGGCGACCACTACGTCATCAACGGCTCCAAGACCTTCATCACCAACGGCCAGACCGCCAACCTGGTCTGCGTCGTCTGCAAGACCGATCCGGGCCAGGGCGCGCGCGGCACCTCCCTGGTGATGGTCGAGACCGACATCTCCCCGGGCTTCGAGCGCGGCCGCAACCTCGACAAGCTGGGCCAGGAGGCGGCCGACACCTCCGAACTGTTCTTCAACGACGTGCGCGTGCCCCTCGCCAACGTGCTGGGCGGCGACGAGGGCCAGGGCTTCTTCCAGCTCATGAACCAGCTGCCGCAGGAGCGCCTCAACATCGCCGTCCAGGGCATGGCCTCCATCGAGCGCGCGCTGGAGCTGACCATCGCCTACGTCAAGGAACGCCAGGCCTTCGGCAAGAAGATCATCGATTTCCAGAACACCCAGTTCAAGCTGGCCGAGTGCAAGACCGAGGCGACCGTCGCCCGCGTCTTCGTCAACTGGGCCATCGGCGAGCACCTCAAGGGCCAGCTCGACGCGGCCAAGGCCTCCATGGCCAAGTACTGGGTCTCGGACCTGGAGAACAAGATCATCGACGAGTGCCTGCAGCTCTTCGGCGGCTTCGGCTACATGGACGAATACCCCATCAGCCGCATGTACCGCGACAGCCGCGTCCAACGCATCTACGGCGGCACCAACGAGATCATGAAGGTGCTGATCTCGCGGACGCTTTAGGGGGCGGGGAGCGGCGCGGCGGGCTCATAACGGACCTTCCGAAGGTCCGCCTCTCTACGCCAAAAGGTCTCTCAGCCGTCGCCTACGTCGACACAGAGAGCGCCTGCGCCGCTTGCGGCGAGACCTATGGGTGGGAGGCCGAGAGCGCCCCGCTGCTATGCCGATATCTCCATGGAAGACGCTCAGGTGGGGTTCGACAATGGGGTGTGCAGCTATTGCACCCACCATACGGAGAAGGACGACTAGGCCCCCTTCGGCGATGTCAACTCTCCGGTTGTGCGCGGGGCGTGTTGTAACCCTGACGGAATAGAATAGCTTCACCTTAGGAGGGAGCGCTTAGTTCGGCGCCGGACATGCTGTCAGAGGAGGCGGGCATAGACGTTGAGGCGATGTCGGCGTCAGACGTCGGGGACGAGACCCAGAGACGCTTTCGCTATCAGATCAACTACACGGCGCTGAAGACACTGCAGATTCTGAAGCAGGGCTCAGACATCGTCGCTGTCTATTGCGAGCACATCGAAGACCTGCTTGTCGAACATGACGACGGCGGGCTCACGGGGATCCAAGTCAAGAGCCGCGAACTGAACCAAAAGCCGTTCAGATCGTCTGATGACTCCGTCCGCAATTCATTGATCCGCTTTTGCGTCCGCGCGGCGCGTTATCCGGGCCGCTTCAAACGGTTCATTCTCGCAACCAACTTCGTCTTCTACGGGGGGGATGGTGTTGAGGATCTGCGCAACGTCTTGCGGCGGTGCCGAGAAAATCCCAGCCATGACGGCGTCGGACCGCGCGACAAGATCCTCGTTTACCTGAAGTCCTTGGCGACCTCTTCAAAGATCCCGTTCGAGCAGGTCGTCGCGATCCTGGCGACAGTCACCTTGGAGGAGAGAAAGACCGGGATCGACCAGCCCGATATTGAGCTCATTCACGCGCTTGGTGAATTTCCAGGGCTGCGAGACCGCCCTTGGACCGAACTAGCCGTCATGGCCCATAGCTTGCGATCGCACATCTGGGATGTCTCGTCACTTGGCCTGACCGGCTTCGTCCTCGACGTCCATGACGTCGTCGCAGATCTCAACCAACATCTCGAGCAACTGCGAGCCAAACGAAAGCGAGTTGATGAAGCGGTGATGCGCCAGCTGACCCAACCGCAGTCTGACGTTGGTGAACTGCTCGCCGTGGCGGGTTTCACCAGCCGCGAATCTATCCCGCCCGGCTTGGGAAAAATGGAGCTCAAGATGGCGGCCGGCGCGATCAGCTACGCCGATATCGACGAGATGAAGGATGATGTCTCTTCGCTCGAAAGCGCCTTCCTGCGCTGGAAGGAAAAATACGGCCTGGCCGAAGCCAACAAGCGCCTGTCGCATTTTCAGCATTTGGCCAAGCGGGCGGCGCGGGATGCCGAGAAGGCCGCATCGGCGCACGGCGCGCCCTATGGGACCGAGATGTTCGATGCCCTGAAGGGCCACGCCGAGACGATCTGCCGAAAGGAACAGGCGACGATGTTCGGCTGCCGGCCCGAGCATCTTGTTGGCGCCGCTGGATTGTTGTCCGAGGAATGCCGGGTGTGGTGGGATTCGTCACGCACCTTGCCGTTCGAGGAGAAGCCTTAGATGGCCACCCTCCCGGAGATCGTGAACTATCTGGAATCCGATGACGCCCTTCATTTGGGACGCCTTCTCGTCTTGATTGATACGTTTGGCGGGCGCGCCGGCGACAAGCAGATCGAGGGGCTGACGAAGCTGGCAAAGCTCGATTTTCTGCTTAGGTATCCGGACTACTTGGAACGGGCCCTGCTGGCTCGCGAGGTGCTCAATCCCGACATCGATGTGCACGACTTCGAGCGTCATTCCATCGAAGCACACATGGTCCGGTTCAAGTATGGGCCATGGGACCACCGCTATCGCCGGTTCCTCAACACGCTGGCTGGACGCGGCTTAGTCGCAATCGGCCGCAGCGGAAGAACGATCTTGATCGGGCTGAGCGCCCGCGGGCGCCAGGCTGCCGCAACGCTTCGTGGGGAACCCGAATACGCTGCGATCGGCCAGCGCGCCGCCTTGCTAAAGCGCCATCTGGATCTGTCCGCGACCACCCTGATGGAGTTCGTCTACGCGACCTTCCCAGAAGTGGCGTCGTTGCGCCTGGGTGAAACGATTGAACAATGAAAATCCATCTGCAAACTCTCAAGCTTTACTGCCGCAAGAGCGAGGAGATCGTTCGGTTCGGCGGAAACATCACCTTCATTCACGGCACCCTCAGCCTCGGAAAGTCCACCATCGCGCGTTTGGTGGATTTTTGCCTGGGCGGCACCCTGGAGCTTACCACGGCCGTGCAGCGGGAGCTCTTGTCGGTACAGCTCACCCTCACCGTTGGTGAGCGAGACGTTCTGATCGAGCGCGCCAAGGGCGAGGGGTTTGCTCGCGTGTCCTGGATCGAGGACGATGGAGAGCCAATCAGCTTGCAGGTGAGAGCCAAGGGCGATGGCCCAGTCGTATACGGCGACGATGTCGTCAACCTGAGCGATCTGATCTTTCGCCTGCTGGGTTACCCCATCATCCGGGTGCGTAAGCGCACCGGGGACGATGACTCACCCATGGTTCGGCTCAGTTTCAGGGATTTGCTGAAGTTTTGCTACCTTGAGCAGGAAGAGCTGGACTCCTCATTCTTCCGACTGGGGCAGCCGGTATTGGCTGAAAAGAGCAAGGACGCGCTCAACTTCTTCACCGGCTATTACAGTGAGCGTCTGAGCACGCTGCATGCGGAGTTCGATCAAGCCAGATCCGACCAGCGTTCGAAAACCGAGGCGGCTGAACGCATCCGCGAATTCTTGGCGCAGTTTGGCTTTGCGTCCGACTCCCAGATCGATGGGGAAATTCAAAAGAACCATGCCCGCATGGCGGAAGTCAGGACGACGCTAGCCGGAAGCGCCACCGTGTTCTTCAACCAGACACACTTCGTTGATGAACAACGCGCCCGTCTCCGGCAAATGTCGGATCAACTCAATGCCGAAAGCGAAACCCTTGAGGATCTCAACCGCCGGCTGAACGACCAGAAGGAGCTGCGCGCCGAACTGATGTCGATGAAGTTCAAGGTCGCGCGTGCGGATCGGGCGCGGTCGGTCCTAGCTGGCAGCAGTTTCGACAATTGTCCGCAATGCGGTCAGTCGATCGATTCCCATCGTGCCCAAGAAGGCAGCTGCTATCTCTGCCTACAGGTCATCGTGCCCTCGGGCGAAGACATCAACCCGGCTAGCATAGCGCACGATCTCGAAGCGCGGCTTTCCGACATCGAGCAGGCATTGCGCCGTCATGCCATCGCCCGCAAGCGGCAGATCGAGCGCATCGCCCGTCTTGTGGCTGACAAGGACCGCCTTGACCGTGAGGTCACCGAGCTTCTTGGAAGCTACGAGACCGACCGCGCCGCGCGCTCTCGACAGGCTGAACGCGAGCTGGCGGAAATCGAGGAAAGAATTCGCTTTCTCAACCGCGTGAAGGCGATGCCCGGAGCTGTCGCCGACATGCTCGCCGAAGCCGACAAGCTGTCCGAGACGATCACCCGGCTCGAGCGTCAAATTCGCGACGAGCAGATGAGGCTCGGGAAGGCGGATGAGAATTTCCGGGCCTTGGCCGCCAATTTCCTTGAGGCCCTCATCGCCACGCGCGTGCCGGGCGTGGGTCCAAACGACCTGGTCAACATTAACCGCCGTACGCTGATCCCGGAGATATGGCCCGAAGGCGACGAGTCGATGGCCTACAGCTTC
The DNA here is from genome assembly GCA_018241335.1 of Pseudomonadota bacterium. Lineage (GTDB taxonomy): Bacteria > Pseudomonadota > Alphaproteobacteria > Caulobacterales > Caulobacteraceae > Acaudatibacter. The sequence continues at coordinate 20,655 of JAFEEA010000005.1, read as the reverse complement.
TTCACGGCCGGAAGCGGTGGCAAGAAGACGTTGTTCACGATTTGCTTTGCCTTGGCGCTGCATCGGACGGCGGCTCAAAGAGACATGCCGGTGCCGTCGCTGCTGATCATCGACACGCCCCTGAAGAACATCACGCCCGACATCAATCCCGAGCTGGTGACCGCTTTCTACAAGTACCTCTATGAGGTCGCCGAGACGGATCTGCGGCACCACCAGTTCGTTATCGTGGATCAGCTCCTCGTGCCGCCGGCTCCGGAAAGCCCGCTCGCCTTCGTCGATCGCCTAATGACCGAAAGCGATCCTGAGCACCCGCCGCTGATTTCGTACTATAGCGGCCCGTAAGTTCGGGCAGCGGAAGAACTCCGAGCAGATCAACCTGTAAGGTTTGGTGCGGCGTGGGTGCTCGGCGCCCCTCCTCCGAACTTCGCTTTGTCGGACGAGCACCAACGTCAGCAATTGCCACAACGAAGTTCTTGCCCCCCATCGCTTGCCCCGCGTGCGAATCCGCCACAAGTTCCGTCTATGTTCTCGTCCCCGCCGCCCCTCCCGGCCGACGACGGCCTGGCCCAGGGTGACCTGGCCCAGGCCGACCCGGCCGGGCGCCAGCTCGCGCTGCTGGAGCGGATGGCTGCGCGTTGCGAGCGGGTGGCCGAGGCCCTGGAGCGGCGGCTGCTGCGCCTGGCCGAGCGGGAGGACGAGACGCCGGAGGCTGAGGCCGCCACGGCCGGGGCCATCAACGCCGCCTCCCTCGCCTTCGACCGCGCCAACCGCGCCGTGCGCCTGGCCCTGATGCTGGAGGCCAAGATCGAGGCGGGCGTCGTGGCCGACGTCGGCCGGCGGCTGGCGGACCACGAGGCCGCCGAGACGGCCCGCCGCGCCAGCGTCGGCCAGCGCCGCGACACCCTGATCAAGGGCCTCGGCCTCGCCATCCGGGCGGAGCGCCGCGAGCGGCCGGAGACCGAACGCCTGTTCGACCGCGGCGTCGACTGGCTGTTCGAGCAGGCCGACGCCGACGTCCTGGCCCGCCCCGTGGGGGGCGTCCTGGAAGAGGCCCTGGCCTACCTCGGCCTCGTCTTCGACGCCGATCTCTTCGAGTCCCAGGACTGGGCGATCGAGGAATGCCTGACGCGCCCCCCGGGCTCGCCCTACGCCGCCCCGCAAGCCGAATGGCGCCCCCGCCACCGCGCCGCCCGCGCCGCCGCCGGCCCCGCCGGCCGCCCGCCCGACCTCCACCCGCCCGACCTCCACCCGCCCTGATCCCCACCTCCCGCTCACCCCCGGCGGAAGCCGGGGTGAGCGGGTTGCGGGACAGGCGCGCGCCGGCGCGCTAGAAGGCCGGGCCATGAGCACCTATCACGCCACCATCGACTGGGCCTTCGCGGGCGAGGACTTCCTCAGGCATCGCTACAGCCGCGAGCACACCGTCACCCTGGGCGGCGGGACCGTGATCCCCGGCTCGGCCTCGCCGCACATCGTGCGCGCGCCCTGGTCGCGGGCCGACGCCATGGACCCCGAGGCGGCGTTCACCGCCGCCCTCAGCCAGTGCCACATGCTGTGGTTCCTGGACGTCGCCGCGCGCGCCGGCTTCTCGGTGGCGACCTATCGCGACGAGGCCGAGGGGGCGCTCGACAAGCGCGCCGACGGCAAGCTGGTGATGACCAGGGTGGTGCTGCGCCCGGCGGCGACATTCGAGGGCAAGGCGCCGACGGCCGAGGAACTGGCCCACCTACACCACCGCGCGCACGAGGAATGCTTCCTGGCCAATTCCGTGACCAGCGAGGTGGTGGTCGAGCCGCGCTGAGGGTTGCGCCCACACCCAGCACCCAGCGCCCAGCACCCAGCGCCCCCCCACCACACCCGCTCACCCCGGCGAAGGCCGGGGCCCAGGGCGGCCCATCAGGTGTCCACCGGCCCCCGCTGCGACCATGGCCGATACCCCACGAGTCCTGGTAGCGGCGAGGCTTTCCTGGGCCCCGGCCCTCGCCGGGGTGAGCGGGTTTTGGGAGGGGCTAAGATCTACGCCTTGTTGACGCTGTTGGCCTTCACCCGCGCGGCGCCGCGGGCGTCGAGGTCCTGGCGGGTGGAGGCGAGGGCGATCGGGCCCTTGAGGCTGGCGTTGACGGCGTCGATGCCCACGCCCCGCGCGCCCGGCGCCTTGGCGTAGAGGTAGCGCAGGGACAGGCGCTCGTTGTCGGCCGCGTCGGGCTGGGTGCCGTGCAGGGTGCAGGCGTGCCACATCGCCGCGTAGCCGGTGTCGCCCACCAGCAGCTTCTGGGCCGTCTGGACCCAGCCGCCCTTGCCGTCACGATACAGCCAGCCCTCGGCGTTCTTTTCCAGGTCGTGCGGGAACACCGTCGCCCCCAGGCGGTGGCTGTCCTCCAGCAGGAACAGGGGCGCGTCGTGGCGCGTCACCGGGTGGATGTAGACATAGAGGGTGATGAAGTCGGCCTCCCGGTCCTTGAAGTCGATCAGGTCCTGGTGGAAGTCGATGCCGTAGAAATAGGTCACGTCCCGGTACTGCGGCTTCACATAGGCGCCCAGGTTGTTGACCGGGTTGTCGGTGATGCGGGCCTTCAGCCAGGCCGGCACGGACTTGGCCGGCACGCCGCAGACCACCTTGCGGTTCATCAGCTCATAGCCCTCGCCCAGCAGCTCGGTCAGGGCCGAGACGATGGCGCCGTCGCGCTCGACGAAGGCCAGGTCGTCGTCCAGGCCCTCCAGCAGGTTGCGGCCGGGCTTGGGGTTCACGCCCACGTACTGGGGGTCGGCGTCGAACTCGGCCTCGGTCAGGAACAGGCGGGAGTCCCAGTCTCGGGTGGCCTTGAGCCGCGTCAGCAGCCGCGTCGCCGCGCCCGGGTCCACGCCGTTCGGGAACACGTGGTAGCCGTGGTCGATGAAGTCGCGGGTGGGCGAGGTCGCGGATTGGGCGGCGGGGGCGGTCTTGCGGGCGGCGGCGGCCATGGCGGAGCCTTAGGTGGAGCGTCGGCCCATGCAAGGCCGGTTCGGTTAAGGAAGCATTGGGCGAAAAGCCGGCGCCCGCGCCACGGCGATCTTGGCAGGACGGGCGGGCTGTGCTTCGAACGCCGCGAGACCCGCCTGGCGACAGGCCCCAATCCCGGTCGGCTCCGGCTTCGCGCCGACCGGGCGAACGTGACGAGCCTTCAATGACCGCCAAGACCCGCATCGTCCTCTCAAGCGACCACGCCGCCATCCCGCTGCGGCTCGCCGTCGCCGCCCATGTCGCGGCGCGGGGCTTCGAGGTGGTCGACATCGGGCCGACCACGCCCGAGAGCACGCCCTATCCCCAGCACGGCGAGGCGGCGGCGCGGCGGGTCGCCTCCGGCGACTGCCAGCTCGGCATCATCCTCTGCGGCACCGGCCAGGGCATCATGATGGCGGCCAACAAGGTGAAGGGCGTCCGTTGCGGCGTCTGCGCCGACACCTTCTCGGCCCGCATGATCCGCCAGCACAACGACGCCAACATGCTGGCCCTGGGCGCGCGGGTGGTGGGCGAGGGCCTGGCGCTCGACATCGTCGACGCCTTCCTGAACGCCGCGTTCGAGGGCGGGCGGCACGCGCCGCGGGTGGAGATGATCGTCGCGCTGGAAGGGTAGGGCGCCGCCCGGCCGCGGCCCGAACCCCTTGAAATCCTCGACGTTCGCCGCGTCCTCGGTCAAAAGGGCGCGATGAAGTTCCTCGACCAGTGCAAGATCTATATCCGCTCGGGTGACGGCGGCGGCGGGGCGGTGTCGTTCCGGCGCGAGAAGTTCATCGAGCACGGCGGCCCGGACGGCGGCGACGGCGGCCGCGGCGGCGACGTGTGGATCGAGGCCGTCGATGGGCTCAACACCCTGATCGACTACCGCTACCACCAGCATTTCAAGGCCCAGACCGGCACCCACGGCATGGGCCGCAACCGCCACGGCGCGGCCGGCGCCGACGTGGTGCTCAAGGTCCCGGTGGGCACCCAGGTGCTGGAGGACGACAAGGAGACCCTGATCGCCGACCTGGACCAGCCGGGCATTCGCCTGAAGCTGCTGTCCGGCGGCAACGGCGGCTGGGGCAACGACCGCTTCAAGGGCCCGGTGAACCAGGCCCCCCGCCACGCCAACCCCGGCCAGCCGGGCGAGGAGAAGTGGATCTGGCTGCGCCTCAAGCTGATCGCCGACGTCGGCCTGGTCGGCCTGCCCAACGCCGGCAAGTCCACCTTCCTGGCGGCGGTCTCGGCCGCCACGCCCAAGATCGCCGACTATCCCTTCACCACCCTGACGCCCAACCTGGGGGTCGTCGACCTGTCGGCCAACGAGCGCTTCGTCCTGGCCGACGTGCCGGGCCTGATCGAGGGCGCCTCGGAGGGCGCGGGGCTTGGCACCCGGTTCCTCGGCCACCTGGAGCGCACCGCCGCCCTGATCCACCTGGTGGACGCCACCCAGGAGGACCCGGTCGAGGCCTGGCGCACCATCCGCCACGAGCTGGAGGCCTATGGCGAGGGCCTGGGCGACAAGACCGAGATCCTGGCGCTGAACAAGGTCGACGCCCTGACCCCGGAAGACCGCGCCGAGAAGGCCGCCCTGCTGCAGGCCGCTGCCGGGGTGAAGCCCGCGCTGATCTCCGGCGTCTCCGGCGAGGGGGTGCGCGAGGTGCTGCGCGCCGCCTTCCAGCTGGTCAAGGCGCGCGACCAGGCGCCGGAGGACGAGCCCGAGGCCTGGCGTCCATGACCAGCCTGGCCGACGCGCGGCTGATCGTCGTCAAGGTGGGCTCGGCGCTGGTGGTGGACGCCGCCGCCGGCGCGCCGGACCGCGCCTGGCTGGAGGCCTTCGCCGCCGACGCCGCGCGCCTGCGCCAGCGCGGCCAGAAGCTGGTCATCGTGTCCTCGGGCGCTGTGGCCCTGGGCCGCCGGCGCCTGGGCCTTCGCCGCAAGACCCTGACCCTGCCCGAGAAGCAGGCCGCCGCCGCCGCGGGCCAGGCCCTGCTGATGGCCGCCTGGGACCAGGCCCTGGCCCCGCACGGCATCGGCACGGCGCAGATCCTGCTGACCCCCGACGACACCGAGGTGCGCCGCCGGTTCCTCAACGCCCGCGCCACCCTCGAAACCCTGCTGGACCTCGGCCTCGCGCCCGTCGTCAACGAGAACGACACCGTCGCGACCCAGGAGCTGCGCTACGGCGACAACGACCGCCTGGCCGCGCGGGTGGCCCAGATGGTGGGCGCCGACCTGCTGGTGCTGCTGTCGGACATCGACGGCCTCTACACCGCCGATCCGCGCAAGGATCCCGACGCGCGCCACCTGGCCCATGTGCCGGACCTGACGCCCGAGATCATGGCCATGGGCGGCGGGGCCAACGCCGAGGAGGGCGTCGGCAGCGGCGGCATGGCCACCAAGCTGGCCGCCGCGCGCATCGCCGCCGGCGCCGGCTGCGCCACCCTGGTCACCCTGGGCCGCCGGCCCGCGCCGCTGAAGGCGGTGGAGGAGGGCGCGCGCTCGACCCTGTTCGAACGCCACACCACCCCCGCCGCGGCCTACAAGTCCTGGATCGCCGGCTCGCTGGCGCCGCAGGGGGCGGTGGTGGTGGACGACGGCGCGGCCAGCGCCCTCAAGGCCGGCAAGAGCCTGCTGGCGGCCGGGGTGCGCGCCGTGGAAGGCCGCTTCGGGCGCGGCGACGCGGTGGTGGTGCGCGACCTGAAGGGCCACGAGCTAGCCCGCGGCCTCACCCGCTACGACGCCGCCGACGCCGAGCGCATCGTCGGCCTGAAGACGGGCGCCATCGAGGCGGTGCTGGGCTACGCTGCCGGCCCGGTCATCCACGCCGACGACCTGGCCCTGCTGCACCGGTCGCCGGCCTGAGCGGATGGTCCGTCCGGGAACGTTCCCCGGCGTCGCCATTTGCCGCGGCTCGAAAACCCACTAGGTAAGGCTCAAGTTGAGCAAATCGCCGGCCTCGGCCGCCGAGGGGGAAGCAGGCCATGTGGTTCGCCGGTCCGGCCAGATTGACCCCCAGGTCGGGGCGGCCGGGGGGCCTTCGCCTGGACTTCCACCTGGCCCCCGGCATGAAGGTCGGCCTCTATGGCGGCTCGTTCAACCCGGCCCACGAAGGCCACGCCCACGTCGCCGAGACAGCCCTGCGTCGCCTGGGTCTCGACCGGGTGATCTGGCTGGTCTCGCCCCAGAACCCCCTCAAGCCCAGCCACGAGACCGACGCCCTGACCCGCCGCCTGTGGGGCGCCCTGCGCTACGCCGAGGGGCCGTCGATGATCGTCTCGGACGCCGAGACGCGGCTGGGCTCGCAATACACGATCGACACCCTACGCGCGCTCAAGGCCCGTTTTCCGGGCGTCCACTTCGTGTGGATCATGGGCGCCGACAGCCTGGCCACCTTCCACCGCTGGCGGGGCTGGACCCAGATCATGCGGACGACGCCGGTGGCCGTGGTCTCGCGCCCCTGGATCGCGCTGAAGAGCCGATTTTCTCCCGCCGCGCGGCGCTTTTCCCACGCCCGCATCCCGTCGGCGGCGGCCCGCACCTTACCGTTTCGCAAGCCGCCGGCGTGGGTCTACCTGCGCGGCCCGCTGCACTTCGCCTCGTCCACGGCCCTGCGCCGCACTCGCCCGGTCAAGAGCCACACACTTTCCCCCTGACCGGATCGGCCCTTTGTGATAGGGTGCCTAATTGCGAGAGCCACCGAGGGAGCATCCCGCTGAACCGTGAACCTGCGCTGAGCGCGCAAGAGGCGCCCGTCCGTGACGAGCCCTCCGAAGAGGACCAGTCCGGCCAAGTCGGCCTGGAAACCCTTATCCTGCAACGCCTTGACGATGAAAAGGCGCAGGACGTCGTCTACATCGACCTGAAAGACAAGAGCTCCGTGGCCGACGGCATGATCGTCGCGTCGGGGCGCTCGCACCGCCATGTCGGCGCCATGGCCGACCACGTGCTGCGCATGCTCAAGGAGCATGGCTACGGCAAGGCGCGGGTCGAGGGCATGCCGCATTGCGACTGGGTCCTGATCGACGCCGGCGATGTGATCGTGCACCTGTTCCGTCCGGAAGTGCGCGCCTTCTACAACATCGAGAAGATCTGGTCGGTCGAGCCGCCCTCCCGCGCGGCGGCCAACTGACGCCGCCACGGCGGTTCGGAACGGTCGGCGTTTGCGTATCTCCCTGATCTGCGTCGGCAAGCTGGGCCGCATGGCCGAGGCGTCGCTGGCGCTCGACTACGCCGCCCGCGCCACCGCGGCGGGCCGCGCGCTGGGCCTGGGCCCCGTGGAGATCGTCGAGGTCGAGGCCCGCAAGAGCGGCAAGGCCGCCGAGGCGGAGGCCATCCTCGCCAAGCTGGGCGACGCGCACCTGGCAGCCTGCGACGAGCACGGCCAGGCCTTGGCCTCGCGCGCCTTCGCCGCCCGGATCGGCCGCCTGCGCGACGACGGGGTGCGGCGGCTGGCCATTGTGATCGGCGGCGCCGACGGCCTCGACGCCCAGATCCTGGAGATGGCTCGCGAACGCCTGGCGTTCGGCCCGCAGACCTGGCCGCACGCCCTGGTCCGCGCCATGCTGGCCGAACAGGTCTATCGGGCCGTCTCCATCCTGGCCGGCTCGCCCTATCATCGCGACTGAGCGCCCCTCGCTTCTGACCTGCGCAAGGATCCTCTTGTCCCGCCGCTTCGCCATCGCCGCCCTCTGCCTGATCGCCACCGGCGCGGTCGCGGCCGGGGCCGCGCGCCGGGCGGCGTCCAAGGACGAGGCGGCGGGCGAGCGCAAGCCGTCCGAACCGGGCGGGCGGGTCGCCGATGCGCGCCGCACCCTGGCCGCGCTCAACGTCCAGGAAGCCGACCTCGCCGCGCGGATCGGCCACAACCGCGCCCAGCTGGCCCAGGTCCTGGGCGCCCTGCAGCTTTTCGCCCGCCAGCCGCCGCCGGCCCTGCTGGTGGCCCCTGGCGAGGTCAAGGACTCCGTCCGCGGCGCCATTCTGCTCAAGGCCATCGCCCCGGCGCTGGAGGCCCGCGCCCGGGAGCTTTCGGCGGAGGCCGCCAACCTGGCCGCCGTGCGCCGCCGCGCCGCTGCCGCCAACGGCGACCTCTTCGCCGCCGAAAGCGCCCAGGAGGATCGCCGCAGCCGCCTGGAAGGGGTGATGAGCGACGCCGAGGTGCTGTCGCCCCCTACCGCCCGCGCCGCGGCGGCGGCGGCCGCGCCGGAAGCCCCGCCCGCCCACCTCTCGCCTCCCGTCTCCGGAAAGAGGACGGCCGGCTTCGACGGGCGCCTGGCCGATGGCCTGAAGTCGCACGGCGTCGCCTACGTCACGGAGGCCGGCGCCGCTGTCGCCAGCCCCGCCGCCGCCGTGGTGGACTATGCCGGGCCCCTGAACGGCTGGGGACAGGTGGTGATCTTGCGCGCTTCGGGCGGATGCCACATGGTGTTGTCAGGACTTGGAAAACTGGGCGTAAGGGCCGGACAATCGGTCGCGGCGGGGCAGGTTGTGGGAACCATGCCCAAGGATGGACAATCCACCCGCGAGCTCTATTTCGAAGTTCGCCTGCGCGGCGTCCCCGTTGACCCGGCGCGGCTGTTGACCGGAACGTCGCCGAAGACGACGCCGGGGGCCCTGCGAGGGGCCTCGAACTCAGGGTAGTTGGTGGGGCGAATCTTAAGGACCCGCGCCTTAATTCAGGCGCGCACGGGAGTGATAGCGGTCACATGAGAAAGTACTTCCTGATCGGCGCGTCGGCCTTCGTCCTCGGGGCGGGGTCCATGGCCTATGTGAGCCAGTCCGCCCGGGCGACGCCCGAACCCAGGGCCCAGACCTACCATATGCTCGAGCTGTTCGGCGACGTGCTGGACACCGTCGAGCGCCAGTACGTCACGCCCGTGGACGACAAGAAGCTCATCGAGTCGGCCCTCGACGGCATGCTTTCGTCACTGGACCCGCACTCCAACTACCTGAACGCCGAGGCCTTCTCGGACATGCAGGACCAGACGCGCGGCGAGTACGGCGGCCTGGGCATCGAGATCACCAGCGAAGACGGCGTCATCAAGGTCATCTCGCCGATCGACGGGACCCCCGCGGCTCGCGCCGGCGTCAAGGCCGGAGACTACATCACCGCCGTCAACGGCCAGAGCGTGCTCGGCCTGACCGTCAACGACGCGGTCAAGCAGATGCGCGGCAAGCCCGGCGAGATGGTCACCATCACCATCGCTCGCGAGAAGACCGATCCCTTCGACGTCAAGCTGGTGCGCGAGATCATCCAGCCCAAGTCGGTGACGTTCCGCGCGGAAGGCGACTACGGCTATCTGCGGCTGTCGAGCTTCAACGAGAAGGCCACCGACGAGATGCGCGCGGCCATCGAGCAGCTCAAGGCCAAGAACCCCAACATCAAGGGCTACGTCCTCGACCTGCGCAACAACCCCGGCGGCCTGCTCGACCAGGCGGTCGGCGTGGCCGGCCTGTTCCTGGATGGCGGCGAAGTGGTCTCCCAGCGCGGCCGCGATCCCAAGGACATCGAGCGCTACAACGCCAAGCCGCACGGCGACATCACCGGCGGCGCCCATCTTGTGGTGCTGATCAACTCTGGCTCGGCCTCGGCCTCCGAGATCGTCGCCGGCGCCCTGCAGGACCGTCACCGCGCCGAGCTCGTGGGCCTGACCAGCTTTGGCAAGGGCTCGGTGCAGACAGTGATCCCGCTGCGCGGCGGCCTCGACGGGGCGGTCAAGCTGACCACGGCGCGCTACTACACGCCGTCCGGACGTTCGATCCAGCGCACCGGCATCACCCCGGACCTGGAGGTCGCCTCCACCCGCGAGGAAGCCCAGGCGGTGGCCAACCAGGCCTTCCAGTTCAGCGAGGCCAGCTTCCGCAACGCGCTCAACGCCGACGAGGGCAAGGAGCGCAGGGGCGCCCACCAACCCGCCGAGGCGCCGCCCGCGGCCTTCGACGAAAAGAAGGGCGACTTCCAGCTCACCCGCGGCCTGGACGTGCTGAAGTACGGCTCCGTCGCCGCCACGCCCAAGCTGCCCAAGCCCACGGCCACCCTGGCCGAGGCCGCGGCGGTCCGCGCCGCCCGCCTGTCGGCCGGCAAGCCGGAAGACGCCAAGCCCGCGCCGGCGCCCAAGTCCAACTAGCCAGACGGTCGGCGCCTGCGCCAACTTGGACTCGCGCGCCGCAATCGGCTTGCTATTTTTGTTCTCTTCGGCAAGAAGCGGGGGGAGCGCATGCGAGTCGGCCGTCTGATCCTGGTTGTGGGAGCGCTGGCGCTTTCGGCGACAACGAACGCCAAGACGCAATCTCGGACGCAACCCCAGACCCAGGCCGGGATGAACCGGGACGCCGGGGCGCGCCTCAAGGCGTCCGAGCGACAGATGGCCTCCCAGATCGCCACCCTCGACGGCCGCTACACGCCAGCTCAACGAGCGGCCCTGCGGCGCAGCCAACGCGCCTGGCTCGCCTATCGTGAGGCGGACTGCGCCTACCAGGCGGCCGGCGCCCGCGGCGGCTCAGCGTGGCCGATGCTCGTCGCGGACTGCAAGGCCGACCGAACGGAGACGCGGGTGAACGACCTCAAGCAGCAGGTCGAGTGCCAGGAAGGCGACCTGGCCTGCGTGAAATGGGCCGAGCACGGCTAGCCGCGACGATCGGCGCACCGTGGCGTGCGCGTTTCGAGGGCGCCGAATGGCGGCTGAAGGGCCATGCTTTTCCCTTCATTAACTATATCCCGCGAGCCTGGGATCGCCTCTCCAGAATCGCGTTCCATGTTCGCCAAGCCGCCGCCACCGACCGTCCTGCCGACGCCGCCCCAGCCGGGTGGACCGTTCGCCGCCGTCCTCGCCAACCCGTACCTCAGCGTCGGCGGCGCGGCGGCGCTGTTCGCCGTCCTGGCCGCGGCCCTGATCGCCATGACCGGAGACCCCAAGGCCGGCACGCCGGTGGTGCGCCTGTCCCTGGCGCACATCGGCGAGACCAGCGGCCCGCCGGGCTGGAAACAGGCCCTGCCCGCCGACGGCGCGCCCGAGGCGCCCCTGGACGACGCCACGGTGCAGTTCTCCGACGACGCCCGGGGCTACGCCGACGCCGGCCCGATGAACGGCCAGGCGGTGATCAGCTTCCCGGGCAGCGGCGGCTACGCGGCCGGCGCGGCGCCCCTGTCCAACGGTCCCGGCCTGCCCCAGGCGCCGATCGCGGCGCTTTCCGCCCCCGGCCCGGGCGGCCCCTTGCCAGTCATCGGCCCGGACGGGACCACCGCCGCCCAGGCCTACGCCCGCCCCTTCACGCCTGACGGGCATCCGCGGGTGGCCCTGGTCATCGGCGGCCTCGGCCTCAACGCCAAGGCCACGCGCCAGGCCATCGAGACCCTGCCGGCCGAGGTCACCCTGTCCTTCGTGCCCTACGCCGACGGGCTCCAGGCCTGGATCGACATGGCGCGCGCGGCGGGCCATGAGGTGCTTCTGGAAACGCCCATGGAGCCCAAGGACTATCCCGACAACGACCCTGGCCCCTACACCTTGTTGGCCGACGCGCGGCCGGACGAGAACGGCCACAAACTGGACTGGCTGATGTCGCGGGCCAGCGGCTACTTCGGCCTTACCAACTACCTGGGCTCCAAGTTCATGGCCAACCCAGCCGCCATGTCCGCCTTCACCGGATCGCTCAAGAACCATGGCCTGGCCTTCATCGACGACGGCTCGGCCAACCGCACGGGCGGCGGCGTGCCCCGCGCCTCCGCCGACCGGATCATCGACAGCCAGTTGGCCGCCGAGGCCATCGAGCAGCAGCTCTCGGCCCTTGAGACCCAGGCCTCGCGCACCGGCCGGGCCCTCGGCTCGGGCTTCGCCTATCCGGTGACGCTGGACGAGGCCGCCAAGTGGGCGGCCGGACTGTCGGCGCGCGGCTATCAGCTCGCCCCCGCCTCGGCGGTGATGGCGCGGCGCTGAGCTGAGCCTCATGGACCTGACCTGCTTTCGGCCGAACGTCGGGGTGGTCCTGATCCGCGGCGACGGCAAGGTGTGGCTCGGCCGCCGCGCCAAGACCGACGGCCCCTTCAACTGGCAGTTCCCGCAAGGGGGCGTGGACGCCGGCGAGGACCTGGCCGACGCCGCCTTCCGCGAGCTGGCCGAAGAGACCGGCGTCACCTCCGCCACGCTGATCGCGCGCACCGAAGGCTGGATCACCTACGCCTTTCCGCCGGAGCATACGGGCTCGAAGGTCGCCAAGGGCTGGAAGGGCCAGAAGCAGGTGTGGTTCGCCATGCGCTTCACCGGCGCGGATGCCGAGATCGACCTGGAGGCGCATGGCGAGGTGGAGTTCGACGCCTGGCGCTGGGCCGACATCGCCGAGGCGATGGAGACCGTCGTTCCGTTCAAGCGCGAAGCCTATCGCCAGGTCATTGACGCCTTCGAACCCCTGACCCGGACCGTCCCTTGATGCGCGCCCGCCGCGCAGCCGTCCCCTGGCGCGAACGGGCTTCTTCCGCCGACGGGGCCGTGCCAAGGTCGATCCGCTGAAGGCCAGTCGCCAGAGGACCAAAGTTTGCCCGCACCCATTGTGATGGTTCATGGCGCCTTCTGCGGCGGTTGGATCTTCGACCAGTTCCGGCGGCCCTTCGAGGCGGCGGGCCACCAGGTCCTGGCGATCGACCTGCCCGGCCATGAGCGCGGCGCCCGGCCCGGGGCGGTCACGGGCCTTTCCATGAGCGACTACGCCCGCGCCGTGGCCAAGGCGTGCGAAGCTCTGGACGCGCCGCCTGTCCTGGTCGGCCATTCCCTGGGCGGGCTGGTGGCGCAGCTGGCGGCGGCGCGGGTTCGTCCCGCCGCCCTGGTGCTGCTGGCGCCGTCCGCGCCATGGGGCGTCACCGGCGTGACGCTGGAAGAGGCGGTGTCGGCCGTCAGCCTCTATGCGCTCGGCCCGTACTGGACCATGGCCATCGATCCCGACTACCCGTCCGCCCGCCGCTACAGCTTCGACCGCTTGCCGGCCGCCGAGCGGCGCGAGGCCTTCGCCAAGATGACCCCCGAGAGCGGGCGGGCGCTGTGGGAGACGCTGAACTGGTGGCTGGACCCCTTCGCCACGACCCTGGTCTCCGCGCGCGCCATCCGCGCGCCCGTGCTGGCCATCGCCGGCGGCCGTGACGCCGTGCACCCGCCGGCGACCGTGCGCCAGACAACATCGCGCCTGGGCGGCGAGGTGCGGGTGTTCGACGAGATGAGCCACTGGCTGCCGGCCGAGCCGGGCTGGGAAGCCGTGGCCGAGGCCAGCCTGGCCTGGCTGGGAGGCCTGGCCGCCCTCAACGCCGCCTGAGCAGGACCCGCACCAGGCCGAACAGCGAAATGGCCGCCCAGGCCGCCTCTATGGCGGCGGCCGACAGGTTGAAGTGCTGGGACAGGGACACCAGGATCAGGCTGGACCCCAGGAAGTTCATCCAAAGGGCCGTGGCGCCGACGGCGTTCAGGCGGTGCAGCTGGACGAGGGCGTAGGCGGCCAGGGTGGTGAGCACGCCCACCAGCCCCGCCGCCTCCCAGGCGCTCATCAGGGCGCTTTGTTGACGCTGTAGATCATCTGCGAGGTGTCTGAGGCGCCCTTGGCAGGGGTGCCGTCAGCCTTGCGCATGGTCGTGAAGACCAGGGCGTAGGCCTTGCCGTCCTCGGTGTTCTCCCAGGAGCGGGTGGTGAATTCCGTGCCGCTCGAGACGTTCTTGTCGTTCCGGTACAGCGAATAGCCGTGGCCGTAGGTCGCCCAGTTGTGCAGGGCCACGATGATCGGCGCGTTGGGATCGGCCGGGTGGACGATGTCGACGATGCAGGTGTTGGGGTTGGACCCGGGCGGGTTCACCTTGAACTGGGCCGTCGGGCCTTTGAGGATCCAGCCGTCGCCGGACTTCTTCATGCCGTTGGACTTGGCCAGGGCGTTCCAGTCGCCGCCGCCGGCGGCCGGGATGCACATCTTTTCCAGCACGCTGATCGCCGAGATCGCGGCCGGGTCGGTCGGCGGCGGGGGCGGGGGAGGCGGCGGAGGAGGAGGCGGGGGCGGCGGAGGCGGTTCAGCCACGGCCGGGGCCGCGGGCGCGGCGGCGGGCTGCGGCGTCGTTCCGGCGGGTGCGCTGGGCGCCGCCGTGGCGGGGGCCGCCGGCGCGGGCGCTTGAGCCGCTGGCGTCGCCGGAGCGGAAGGAGCGGCCGGTGTCGCCGGGGCGGCGGCCGGCGGCGGAGGAGGCGGGGCGGGCGTGGCGGCGGCGCCTTGGTCGGTGACGGGGGCGGTCTGGGCCATGGCGGCCCCGGCCATGGCGGCGGTGACCACGATCGCGCTGAAGAACGCTAGGCGCATGAAGTCTTCATCCCTAAGTCTCGCTGCTCGGCGACCGTCGCCGGCCGCTTCGCTGTTAATCCCTTCGCACCCGCCGGCGCCAGGGATTCCCCATCAGGCGCTCGATTAGAGCACTTCCGCCGCTTGTTCCGCCAGGATGGTGAAGCCTTCGGGCGTAACGTCGGCAAAGCCGCCGCGAACCTCGTAAACCTTCTTCTGGTTCTCGTTGTAGACGGTGACACGCCCTTCTTTCAGAGCGGTCATGAACGGAGCATGACCGGCCAGGACCCCGAAGTCACCTTCGGAGCCCGGCGCGTCCACCTGGTCGACCTGTCCGGAGAACAGTTCGCGCTCGGGCGAGACCAGGGAGAAGTGCAGTTTCTCGGCCATTAGGCCTCCGCCGCGAGCTTTTCGGCCTTGGCCACCGCGTCTTCGATGGTGCCGACGTTGAAGAAGGCGGCTTCCGGCAGGTGGTCATATTCGCCGTCGCAGACCGCCTTGAAGGACCGGATGGTGTCTTCCAGGGGCACGATCACGCCGGGGGTGTTGGTGAACACTTCGGCGACGTTGAACGGCTGCGACAGGAAGCGCGACAGCTTGCGGGCGCGCGCCACGGTCAGCTTGTCCTCTTCCGACAGCTCGTCCATGCCCAGGATGGCGATGATGTCCTTCAGCGCCTTGTACTGCTGCAGGATTTCCTGAACGCGGCGGGCGACGGTGTAGTGCTCTTCGCCGATCACCAGCGGGTCGAGGATCCGCGAGGTGGAGTCCAGCGGGTCGATGGCCGGGAAGATGCCCTGCGCGGCGATGTCGCGGCTCAGCACGGTCGTCGCGTCCAGGTGGGCGAAGGAGGTGGCCGGGGCCGGGTCGGTCAAGTCGTCGGCGGGCACGTAGATGGCCTGCACCGAGGTGATCGAACCCTTGTTGGTCGAGGTGATGCGCTCCTGCAGGTTGCCCATCTCGGTGGCCAGGGTGGGCTGATAGCCCACGGCCGAGGGGATGCGGCCCAGCAGCGCCGACACTTCCGAACCCGCCTGGGTGAAGCGGAAGATGTTGTCGATGAACAGCAGCACGTCCTTGCCTTCCTGGTCGCGGAAGTATTCCGCCTGGGCCAGGCCGGTCAGGGCCACGCGGGCGCGGGCGCCCGGGGGTTCGTTCATCTGGCCGTACACCAGGGCGCAGCGCGAGCCCTCGGTCGAGCCGTTGTTTTCCTTGGGGTCCACGTTGACCTTGGACTCGATCATCTCGTGGTACAGGTCGTTGCCTTCGCGGGTGCGTTCACCGACGCCCGCCAGCACCGAGTAGCCGCCGTACACCTTGGCGATGTTGTTGATCAGCTCCTGCATGGTCACGGTCTTGCCCACGCCGGCGCCGCCGAACAGGCCGATCTTGCCGCCCTTGGTGTAGGGGCAGAGCAGGTCGATGACCTTGATGCCGGTGACGAGCACTTCGGCCTGGGTCGACTGGTCGGCGAAGGACGGGGCGTCCCGGTGGATCGAGGCGCGGTGCTCGGTCTTGATCGGGCCGGCCTGGTCGATGGGCTCGCCGATCACGTTCATGATGCGGCCCAGCGTGCCGGGGCCGACGGGCACCATGATCGAGGCGCCGGTGTCGACGACTTCCTGGCCGCGGGTCAGGCCCTCGGTGGTGTCCATGGCGATGGTGCGCACGGTGTTCTCACCCAGGTGCTGGGCGACTTCCAGCACCAGGCGGAAGGCTTCGCCCGTCCGCTGGTCGGTGTTGGAGGTTTCCAGGGCCGACAGGATCGCCGGCAGGTGACCGTCGAACTCGACGTCGACGACGGCCCCGATGACCTGGGAGATGCGGCCCTTGGCGACGCCGGCGGCGGCGGCCGGAGCGGCGGCGGCGCCCTTGGCGGGGGCCTTCTTCGGGGCGGCGGGTTTCTTGGCGGCGGCGGCGGTGGCCATGGTCTAACTCTCTTCTTTCGAATCTAGAGCGCTTCGGCGCCGGAGATGATCTCGATCAGCTCCTTGGTGATCTGCGCCTGGCGGGTGCGGTTCTTGATGATGTTCAGCGAATTGATCATGTCGCCGGCGTTGCGCGTGGCGTTGTCCATCGCCGTCATCTGGGCGGCGAAGAAGCCGGCCTGGTTCTCCAGCATGGCGGCCAGGACCTGGACGGTGACGTTGCGCGGCAACAGGGTGGCGAGGATGGTCTCCTCGTCCGGCTCGTATTCGTAACCGGCGCCCTTGAGGTCGACCTTGGGCGCGCCCTCGTCGACCTGGGCCGGGATCAGCTGGCGGACGATCGGGGTCTGGCTGACCACCGACTTGAAGCGGCTGTAGACCAGCGACACCACGTCGATCTCGCCGGCCTCGAACAGCTCCAGGATCTTGTCGGCCACGGGCTGGGCGCTGCCGAGGGTCGGCAGGCCGGCCTCGAACACCGCCACGTAGCGGTCGCCGTAGAAGCGCTTCAGCTGGTCGCGGGCCTTGCGGCCGACCACGATGACCTTCACGTCCTTGCCGGCCGCGATGAGGCTGGCGATCCGCTCGCGCGCCAGGCGCACGATGGAGGAGTTGAAGCCGCCGGCGAGGCCGCGGTCGGAAGTCGCGACCACCACCAGGTGGCGCTGGTCCGAGCCCGTGCCGACCAGCAGCTTGGGCGCGCCGGGCCCGGAGACGCCGGCGGCCAGGTTGGCGATCACGCCGGCCATCCGCGCGGCGTAGGGCCGGGCGTTCTGGGCGGCGTCCTGGGCGCGGCGCAACTTGGCGGCCGCGACCATCTGCATCGCCTTGGTGATCTTCTGCGTGGACTGCAGGCTGGCAATCCGGTTGCGCAGTTCCTTGAGGCTGGCCATGGCTTTTGCGGGTTCCGGCCGTCCTTAAGCGAAGGTCTCGGAGAACTTCTCCAGAGCGCCCTTCAGCTCGGCTTCCAGGTCGGGACCCAACTCCTTCTTGGTGCGGATGCCTTCCAGCAGGCCGGCGTGCTTGCTGTGCACCAGGCTCAGGAACTCCTGCTGGAAGCGGCCGACCGCGGCGGTCGGGATCTTGTCCAGGTAGCCGCGGGTGCCGGCGTAGATCACGCAGACCTGCTCTTCCACCGCCAGCGGCGAGTACTGGGGCTGCTTGAGCAGCTCGGTCAGGCGCTCGCCACGGGCCAGCAGGCGCTGGGTGGAGGCGTCGAGGTCGGAGCCGAACTTGGCGAAGGCCGCCATTTCCCGGTACTGGGCCAACTCGCCCTTCAGCGGGCCGGTGACCTGCTTCATGGCCTTGATCTGGGCCGAGGAGCCCACGCGGCTGACGCTGATGCCGACGTTCACCGCCGGGCGGATGCCCTGGTAGAACAGGTCGGTTTCCAGGAAGATCTGGCCGTCGGTGATCGAGATCACGTTGGTGGGGATGTAGGCCGACACGTCGTTGGCCTGGGTCTCGATCAGCGGCAGGGCGGTCAGCGAGCCGGAGCCGTAGTCGGCGTTCAGCTTGGCCGCGCGCTCCAGCAGGCGCGAGTGCAGGTAGAACACGTCGCCCGGATAGGCTTCGCGGCCCGGCGGGCGGCGCAGCAGCAGCGACATCTGACGGTAGGCGACGGCCTGCTTGGAAAGGTCGTCGTAGATGATCAGGGCGTGCATGCCGTTGTCACGGAACCACTCGCCCATGGCGCAGCCGGCGAACGGGGCCAGGAACTGCAGCGGGGCCGGCTCGGAGGCCGTGGCCGACACGACGATGGTGTAGTCCAGCGCGCCGTTCTCCTCGAGCGTCTTGACGATCTGGGCGACCGTGGAGCGCTTCTGGCCGATGGCGACGTAGATGCAGTAGAGCTTGGCGCTCTCATCCTTGCCGGCGTTGACCGCCTTCTGGTTCAGGATGGTGTCGATCGCCACGGCGGTCTTGCCGGTCTGGCGGTCGCCGATGATCAGTTCGCGCTGGCCGCGGCCGACGGGGATCAGGGCGTCGATGGCCTTCAGGCCCGTCTGCACCGGCTCGTGCACCGACTTGCGCGGGATGATGCCGGGCGCCTTGACGTCCACGCGGCGACGCTCGGTGGCGGCCACCGCGCCCTTGCCGTCGATGGGCTCGCCCAGCGGGTTGACGACGCGGCCCAGCAGGCCCTTGCCGACCGGCACGTCCACGATTTCGCCCAGGCGGCGCACTTCGTCGCCTTCGGAGATCTCGGCGTCGGCGCCGAAGATCACGATGCCGACGTTGTCCTTTTCCAGGTTCAGGGCCATGCCCTTCACCCCGGCCTTGGGGAACTCCACCATCTCGCCGGCCTGGACCTTGTCGAGGCCGAAGACGCGGGCGATGCCGTCGCCCACGCTCAGGACCTGGCCGACGTCGGAAACGTCGGCTTCGACGCCGAAGTTGGCGATCTGGGATTTCAGGATGGCCGAAATCTCGGCGGCGCGGATGTCCATGTTTTTCTTACGCTCTCTTCAGGGCGAACTTAAGGGAATCGAGCTTCGACTTGAGCGAAGCATCGTAAAGACGCGAGCCGACGCGCACCTTGACGCCGCCGAGGATGGCGGGGTCGACGCGGGTCTCGATTTCGGGGTCCTTGCCCAGGCTGGCGCGCAGGGCGGCGGCCAGGCCCTTGGATTGGGCGGCGGTCATCGGCACGGCGGTGACGACTTCGGCGCTGACCACGCCGCGGTGGGCGGCCGACAGGCTCTGGAAGGACACGATGATGGACGACAGGGCGCTGACCCGATGGTTGGCGCTGAGCAGGCCCAGGAACTTGCGGGTCGTGGCGTTGAAGCCGGCGGCCTCGGCGATCGCCAGCAGACCCTTGGCCTTGTCGTCGGCCGCGAAGGCGGGCGAGGCGATCAGGGTGCGCAGGTCGGCGCTGTCGGCGCTCATCGCCTTGATGGATTTCAGATCGGCCTCGACGGCCGCCAGTTCGTTATTCTCGAGGGCGAGGTCGAACAGGGCCTGCGCGTAACGCGCGCCCACATCCGTCGCCTTTGAATCGTCAGCCACTTTGATCCGCCCGGTGTAATCACAACGCCGGCTTGGGGCAGTCGCCCGAACCCGACATAAAGGCTTGAATGCGCTTGAGAAAGCACCTGGACTTGAGGGGCTGCGTAGAGCCCCCTAGCCCGAAGCCGCGCGCCTGATAGCACGCGATGTTGGGCGCCGCAACCAAGGCGCCGGCCCTTGTTGAAAACGGTGTTGCGCCAATATGGCGCGCCCGCCACGAATGAAAAAGGGCGGGCCTTTCGGCGCCGCCCCAGATCACTCGACGTCAACCAGGATCAGTGGCTGGCCGCCGTGTTGCACTTCTCGAGCTCGTCCGCCGAGAGCTTGTGGGTGGTGTCGCCGTAGGAGACGATCTTGCCCACCTTCCTAGCCAGTTCCTTGCAGGCCGGAACCGACAGGGACTCTTCGGGGGCGCCGCCGGACCCGCAGGTCGAGGCCACGCAGCTCCACATCGCGTGCGCCGCCATGAACTTCATGGCCGACGGAACGGGCGCTTCGAGCTTCACGAGGTAGTTCGTGTCGGCCAGGGCGGAACCCGCCGAGCCGAACATCAGGGCGGCGCAGACCGCCCAGGTACGCAATTTCATGAGAAAACCTCCGGCAAAAACAGGGACTGGGGAGACCAGCTCGGATCACGTCAGCATTCGTGGGGGAACGCGGCCGCCGATATCCCCACCGGCGATCAAGCCCCGAACTAAGCACTGATCAGATATCACTGATAAGATGTCCAACAAACGCGTTTTTCTAGTCTCGTCCTGAAGCCTGTCAATTATCTCACCCATTGAAGGCCGCGCGGACGCGCGCTTCGGCATGGTTGTGGATGGCGCGCTCCTCAATCATGTCAGTCGCCCTTACAAAGCGGCCGGTCCGATCGCGGCGGCGGACGTCGCCTTCCTGGGGCATCCAGAAAGGCCTGGACGGCTTTTCCTCGAACATCAGGCACAGCAGGGCCGCGAACAGGCACGCCCCGACGCCGGCGGCGATCAGCACCAGATAGCTCGCGAAGGGCGATTCCATCAGCCTTTCCACGGCGCCCGCCCAGGTCGGCGCGTCGTCGCCCTGGCCGGTCAGGTGGGCCACGAACAGCAGGGCCGGGCGCAGGCTCGCGGACAGTCCGCCGGCGAAGGCCACGGCCAGCGGTCGCGGCCGCAGGAAGGCGCCCAGCGCCGCGCCGAAGAGGGCGAGGATGACCACGAGGTACATGTCGGCGCGGACGCTATCGCCGTTTCGCCGAGAAACGGTTAACCCGGTTGCGACGCAAAGACGCGGCCCGCGACCTGGCCGCCAGGGAGGAACGAGAATGTCAGACGCCGCGGGCTCCATCGATCCGACCCGAACCCAGTTCGACGCCTTCAAGGCCCTGCCCCGCGACACGCCGATCCACATGCTGAACCTGATTCGGTTGAGGGCCCAGGCGGACTACCCGCCGGATCACCCGGA
>JAFEEA010000059.1 GCA_018241335.1 Pseudomonadota bacterium | reverse complement strand
TTGCCGGCCATGTTCGGGCCGGTGACGATGGACAGGCGCGCGCCCGCCTCGCCGGCGCCGTCCAGGCGGCAGTCGTTGGGCGTGAAGGCCTCGCCGGCGCGGCGCACCGCCGCCTCCACCACCGGGTGGCGAGCCCCCTCGGCGTCGAAGCGCAGGGAGGCGTCGACCTGGGGCCGCACGGCGTTGGCGTCTTCCGCCCACTCCGCCAGGCCCGCCGCCACGTCCAGCCGGGCCAGGCCCTCGGCGGCGGCCTGCAGGTCGGCGGCGGCATGGCAGGCCTCCTGGCGCCAGGCCTCGAAGATGGAGACCTCGATGGCCAGGGCCCGTTCGCCGGCCTGGGCGATCTTGGCGTCCAGGTCGGCCAGCTCGACGGTGGTGAAGCGGACCTGGTTGGCGGTGGTCTGGCGGTGGATGAAGAGGGCGTTCAGCGGCGGGGCCATCAGGGCCTCGGCCTGCTTCGCCGTGGTGTCGACAAAATAGCCCAGCACCGCGTTGTGGCGGATCTTGAGCGACACCCCGCTCTCGGACTGCAGGCGCGATTCCAGGCCGAGGATCACCCGCCGGCTGTCGTCGCGCAGGGCGCGGGCCTGGTCCAGGTCGTCCGACACCGTGGCGGCCACGAAGCCGCCGTCGCGGGCCTGGGCCGGCAGGTCGTCGCCGAGGCCGGCGCGCAGGGCCGCCAGGAGGTTCGAGAGGGCGGGATGGGCGGAGGGGTCCGCCGCGGCCAGGGCGGCGGCGATCTCCGCCGGCGGCGGGGACAGCGGTTCCGGCTCCGCGGCGAACAGGGCCGACAGGGCCTCGCCCGCGGCCATGCCCTCACGCAGGGCTCCCAGGTCGCGCGGGCCGCCCCGGCCCAGGGCCAGGCGCGACAGCGAACGGGCCATGTCGCCGGCGTTCTTGAGCATCGCCCGCAGGCGCTCGCGCAGGGCCCGGCGCTCCATCAGCCAGCCGATGGCGTCCAGCCGCGCCTCGATGGCCTCCGGCGACAGCAGCGGCCGGGCTAGGCGCGCGGCCAGCAGCCGGGCGCCCGGCGCGGTCACCGTGCGGTCGATCACCGACAGCAGGGAGCCGTCACGCCCGCCGTTCAGGGTCTTCTCGATCTCCAGGCTGGCGCGGGTGGCCGGGTCGATGGCCATGACGTCGGCCTCGCCGGCGCGGCGGGGCGGGCGCAGGGCGGGCAGCTTGCCGGCCTGGGTCGTCTCCAGGTGGGCGGCGATGAGGCCGAGGGCGGACACCTCGGCCCCGGCCAGGGCCCCGAAGCCGTCCAGGGTCTCCACGCCATAGAGCCGCTTCAGCCGCGTCTCGGACGCCGAGGGCTCGGCCAGGGCGCTGGCCATGGGCTGGATCACCCCGCCAGCTTGCTTCAGCGCCGCGCTGACGGACTCATCGGCGAACAGCCGGTCGGGGACGAGGGTCTCGGAGGGCCCGATCGCCGCCAGGGCCGAGGCCAGGCCCGACACCTGAAGCAGCAGGCACTCCACCTCGCCGGTGGACAGCTCTGCGCTGGCCACCGCCGCCTGGCCCCCGCGCACGGCGATGGCCGCCAGGCGGTTGGCGCCGCGGGCGTCCAGCAGGCCGTCCTCGGTCAGGGTGCCGGGGGTGACGATGCGCACCACATCGCGGCGCACCACCGACTTGCCGCCGCGCTTCTTGGCCTCGGCGGGATCCTCCATCTGCTCGCAGACGGCGACCTTGAATCCGGCCCGGATCAGCTTGGCCAGATAGGCCTCGGCGGCGTGGGCGGGCACCCCGGCCATGGGGATCGGCTGGCCGCCGTGCGTGCCGCGGTGGGTCAGGGTGATGCCGATGGCGGCGGAGGCGCGGGCGGCGTCCTCGAAGAACAGCTCGTAGAAATCGCCCATGCGGAAGAAGACGAGGGCGTCGGGCTGGCGGGCCTTGGCCTCGAAATACTGCGCCATCACCGGCGTCGCGCCGGCGGGATCGGGCGTCGCGGCCTCGGGACGGGGAATCGGCGCGTTCATCGGGCAAGGCTAGAGCGACTGGCGGCCGTCTAGAACCGGATTCGAACGATCCTCCACCGCTTTCCGCCGCCTCTTGACCTGCAGCGCCCGCGCTCCAAGCTCTAGGTCATGGAGCGTCTCGCCCAGCATGTGATCCTGCCGGCCGGCCCGGCCGATGCGGCGGCCCTGGGCGAGGTTCACGTCCGGGCCTGGCGCGAGACCTATCCGGGCCTCCTGCCCCAGGCCTATCTCGCCGCCATGCGCCCGGAGATCCACGCCGAGCGCTGGCGCCGGCAACTGTCCGGCGATGCGACCGGCGAGGTGGTGCTGGCCGTGGAGGGGGCCGATGGCCTGGTCGGCTACAGCGCCGCCAGCCTGCTGAAGGGCGCCGGCAAGCTGGCCGACGCCGAGGTCTTCACCCTCTATCTCTTGAAATCGGCGCAGGGTCGCGGGCTCGGCGCGCGCCTGCTGGGCGCGGCGGCCAGCGCCCTCCAGGGGCAGGGCGCGGCCTCGGCGGTCATCTGGGTGCTGAGCGAAAACCGGCCGGCGCGGGGCTTCTATGCGCACCTGGGCGGGCGGGTCCTGGGCGAGCGCCCGGTGCGCGGCTGGGGCGGGGGCTTGAAGGAAACCGCCTACCGCTGGGACGACATCGCCCGCCTCGTCGCCGAACGCTGAGATGCCGCCTTGCGGTCGGGCGCGGCAGGCGTCATCAAGCCCCCTCGCAGCCGACAGGGGACCATAGGTGCTGAGCAGGATCGGGTACGCCCTGGCGACGGCCCTGGTGGCGGCGATCGCCCTGGCCTGCCTCGCCTGGAGCCTGCTGGTCCCGACGCCCTATCCGATGCCGCCGCGCGGAGTGGTGGTGATCAAGGACGTGACCCTGGTCAATCCGGGCCTCGGCCGCTCGGCCCATGTCGACATCACCGTCCGGGACGGCATCATCGCCGCCATCGCGCCGACCACGGCGGCCGCCTCGCGGCACGACCTGGCCTGCGCCGGCTGCTTCGCCCTGCCGGGCCTGATGGACATGGACGCCCGTGGCCCCGACCGGGCCAGCCTGGGCGCCGACCGCGCCGCGGCCCTGGACGCCCTGCGCGAGGGGGTGACCCTGGTGCGCGATCCCGGCGGGGCGGGCGAGGGGCTCTTTCGCCTGCGCGACCGCATCCAGGAAGGGCGACTGCCGGGGCCGCGCATCCTCACTTGCGGCGGGGTGATCGACGGGCGCACGGCCGAGCGCGCGCGGCGCCTGGCGCTCTACGCCATCGCGCGCGGCGCGCGGTGCCTGGCCGCCGGGCCGGGCCTGGGTCGGCCGGCGTTGGAGGCCCTGGCGCGGGAAGCGGCCAGGGCGCGCCTGCCGCTGATCGCCGGACGGCCGCGTGACGCGGTGCTCGCCAACGCGCCCTATGTCGCCGACGCGGTGGGCGTCGCCTCGGGCTGCAACACGGACATGACCGACGCGCTGGTCCAGGCGGCCGTACTGCAGCACACGGCCCACACGCCGCTGCTGTCGTCGCCGGCCCCGGCCGCGCCAGGCTGCGACCCGGCCCGCGGCGTCGACATGGTGCGCGCCCTCTTCCATGCGGGGGCGCCGGTCTATGCGGCCTCGGGCGGGTCGTTGAAGGCATCCGGCGCGGGGATGAAGCGCGAGCTGGCGGCCTATGTCGCCCTCGGCCTGACGCCGGACCAGGCCCTGGTCACGGCCACCACCTCGCCCGGCCGGTTCTGGCCCGAGGCCACCTACGGCCAGATCGCCATCGGTCTTCCCGCCGACCTCGTCCTCTACCGGCGCGACCCGACCCAGGGCCTGGCCGCGCTGGACAGCCTCGACACGGTGATCGCCGACGGGCGGGTCTATCCCAAGGCCGACCTCGACGCCTGGGCCAGCCGCTGCCGCGCCCACTTCAAGGGCTGGTTCTACCGCCTGGTGGCGCCCTACGTCGGCGGCTGACCGGCCTCGCGTCCGGTCAGGTGTCCTGGCCGGTGATGTCGTCCCAGAAGCTGCGGGCCTTGGAGAAGAAGGTGGCCGAGCGGGGATGCTGCTGGTCGCCGCAGAGGCCGGCGAATTCGCGCATCAGCTCCTTCTGGCGGGCGTTGAGCTTGGTGGGGGTCTCGATGAACAGCTCCACCACCAGGTCGCCGCGTTCGCGCGAGCGCAGGGACGGCATGCCACGGCCCTTCAGGCGCACGGTGCGGCCGGTCTGGGCGCCCTCGGGCACCTTGACCTGGATCTTGCACTCGCCGTCGCAGTTCTCGCCGCCCAGCAGGCAGGGGGCCTCGATCTCGCCGCCCAGGGCCGCGATGGCCATCGGCACCGGCACCGAGCAGAGCAGGTCCAGGCCGTCGCGCTCGAACAGCTCGTGCGGCTTGACCGACAGGAAGATGTAGAGGTCGCCGCGCGGTCCGCCGCGGGCCCCGGCGTCGCCTTCGCCGGCCAGGCGGATGCGCGCGCCGTCGTCGACGCCGGCGGGGATGCGCACTTCCAGCACCCGCTCCTTGCGCACCTGGCCATGGCCGTGACAGCCCTGGCAGGGGTCCAGAATGATGCGGCCCGAGCCGCCGCAGCGCGGGCAGGCGCTCTCGATGGAGAAGAAACCCTGGCTGCGCCGCACGCGGCCGGCGCCGCCGCACGAGGTGCAGGCCGTGGGGCTGGTGCCCGCCTTGGCGCCCGTGCCCTCGCAGGTCTCGCAGGTCATGGCCGCGGGGACCTTGATCTCGACCTCGGCGCCCGCATAGGCCTGCTCGAGGCTGATCTCCAGGTCGTAGCGCAGGTCCTGGCCGCGGGCCGGGCCCGACTGACGTTGGCGGCCGCCGCCGAACATGTCGCCGAAGACGTCGCCAAACACCTCGTTGAAGATGTCGTGGACATCGCCGAAGCCGGCCCCGTTCGGTCCGCCGCCGCCGTTTCCGTTCACCCCGGCGTGGCCGAAGCGGTCGTAGGCCTGGCGCTTCTTGGGGTCCGACAGGACCGAATAGGCTTCGTTGATTTCCTTGAAGCGCCCGGCCGCGTCCTCGCAGCCGTTGTTGCGGTCGGGATGGTGCTCCATGGCCAGCTTGCGGAACGCCGACTTCAGGCCGGCGTCGTCGCAGCCACGCTGCACTCCAAGAACTTCATAGTAGTCGCGCATCGACACGTCAGGAATCCTGGCGATAAAAGCTTGAGCTATCTGAGCTTAAGTGGAACAGCCTGCGTCCCGCCGCAAGAGCGGATGCGCGAGACGCAGGCCTTCGCACGCGAAGTCGGCGGCGACGTTCCCCCAAGGCCAATATATGCCCTGACATCTTCATCGCCGCCGATAGGTCAAAGCGTCACGCCGACGTCTTGTCGTCGTCGACTTCTTCGAACTCGGCGTCGACCACGCCGTCATCGGCGGCCGAGGCTTCGCCGGCGCCGCCGGCCTGGCCCTGCTGGGCCTGGTACATGGCTTCGCCCAGCTTCATGGACGCCTGGGCCAGGACCTGGGTCTTGGCCTGGATGGCCTCGGCGTCCTCGCCTTCAAGCGCGGCCTTCAAGTCGGCCACGGCGGTCTCGATGGCGGACTTCTCGGCCCCGCCGATCTTGTCGCCATGCTCGGCCATCGCCTTTTCCGTCGAGTGGATCAGCGCGTCGGCGTGGTTCTTGGCCTCGACGACTTCCTTGCGCTTCTTGTCCTCGGCGGCGTTGGACTCCGCCTCGCGGACCATCTTCTCGATGTCGGCGTCCGACAGGCCGCCATTGGCCTGGATGCGGATCGACTGCTCCTTCGACGTCGCCTTGTCCCGGGCCGAGACGTTGACGATGCCGTTGGCGTCGATGTCGAAGGTCACTTCCACTTGCGGCACGCCGCGGGGGGCCGGCGGGATGCCGACCAGGTCGAACTGGCCCAGCATCTTGTTGTCGTGCGCCATCGGCCGTTCGCCCTGGAACACCCGGATGGTCACGGCGCTCTGGTTGTCGTCGGCCGTGGAGAAGGTCTGGCTGCGCTTGGTCGGGATGGTCGTGTTGCGCTCGATCAGCGGGGTGAACACGCCGCCCAGGGTCTCGATGCCCAGGGTGAGCGGGGTCACGTCCAGCAGCAGCACGTCCTTGACGTCGCCTTGCAGCACGCCGCCCTGGATGGCCGCGCCCAGGGCGACGACTTCATCCGGGTTGACGCCCTTGTGCGGTTCGCGGCCGAAGAAGTCCTTCACCGCGTCGACGACCTTGGGCATGCGGGTCATGCCGCCGACCAGCACCACTTCGTCGATGTCGGTCTTCTTCAGGCCCGCGTCCTTCAGCGCCTGCTCGCAGGGGCCGATGGTCTTGTTGATCAGGTCTTCCACCAGGGCTTCCAGCTTGGCGCGGGAGAGCTTGATGTTGAGGTGCAGCGGGCCCGAGGCGTTCATCGAGATGAAGGGCAGGTTCACCTCGTACTGCGGAACCGTGCTGAGCTCCTTCTTGGCCTTTTCGGCCTCTTCCTTCAGGCGCTGCAGGGCCAGCTTGTCCTTGCGCAGGTCGACGCCCTGCTCCTTCTTGAACTCGTCGGCCAGGTAGTCGACCACGCGAAGGTCGAAGTCCTCGCCGCCCAGGAAGGTGTCGCCGTTGGTGGACTTCACCTCGAAGACGCCGTCGCCGATCTCCAGGATCGAGACGTCGAAGGTGCCGCCGCCGAGGTCGTAGACCGCGATCTTCTTGCCGTCGCTCTTGTCCAGGCCATAGGCCAGGGCCGCGGCGGTGGGCTCGTTGATGATGCGCAGGACTTCCAGGCCGGCGATCTTGCCGGCGTCCTTGGTGGCCTGGCGCTGGGCGTCGTTGAAGTAGGCCGGGACGGTGATGACGGCCTTCTCGACCTTCTCGCCCAGATAGGCCTCGGCGTCCTGCTTGATCTTCTGCAGGATGAAGGCGCTGACTTCCTGGGGCGAGTAGTCCTTGCCGTGGGCCTTGACCCAGGCGTCGCCGTTGCCGCCCTTGACGATCTCGTAGGGCACCATGCCCTTGTCCTTCTCGACCATCGGGTCGGAGAAGTTGCGGCCGATCAGGCGCTTGATCGCGAAAAGGGTGTTCGACGGGTTGGTCACCGCCTGGCGCTTGGCAGGCTGGCCGACGAGGCGCTCGCCATCTTCCAGGATGGCGACGACCGATGGCGTGGTGCGCATGCCCTCGGCGTTTTCGATCACCTTGGGTTGCTTGCCGTCCATGATCGCGACGCAGGAATTCGTCGTACCAAGGTCGATGCCGATAATCTTGCTCATGAGAACTCTATCTCGCTCCTTCGTTTGGCGGGCGGTCGCGGTGGCCTTCGTCAAGTGAAGCGCCGTTTGCTCCCGTCCCCGGTTCGATCGGGTCTCAAATTGGCTGGACCGATCGCCAGATCGACCCCTCCGGTTTCCAAGCTGCGCCTCCGCGCACGGACGGCGCTGCTTCAGAGGCGCATATGGGAACCGGCGAGGCCGCCGCAAGGCGCACCCTTAGGCCAAGCTACCGGAAAAGGCACACAAAACTCGCCCGGCCGGGCGATCTTCCCCCCTTCTTGAGGATGTGCGCCGCTGGCAGGGCCTTAAGCCTCCAGCCCTGGTTCGAGCGCGAGTCGGTTCCGGCGGGGGGCGCCGGCGCCCACTGGCGCGACTGACAGGGGGTTGTCATGACTAAAGCGTCGCTCAAGGCCCGGACGGGCCTGTTCCTCTTCGCCGCCGCCGCGCTCTTCGCGGCCGGCCCGGCCTCGGCCGAGGATCGCCATGTGCGGATCATCAACGAAACGGACCACACCATGGTCCATTTCTACGCCTCGAACATCGCCGCCAAGACCTGGCAGGAAGACATTCTGGGCGACAGCGTGGTCAAGCCCGGCGGCGACGTGAACATCAACATCGACGACGGCACGGGCCACTGCAAATACGACTTCAAGGCGGTGTTCGACAACGGCGCCGAGCTGATCAAGCACTCGGTCAACGTGTGCGAAATCTCGTCCTACCGCTACACCGAGTAGGCGCCGCCGGCACGCGACGTGCTATGGGGCGGGCATGCCCGCCCCCGGCTTTCGCCTGCTGCCCGGCCTTCTGGACGCGGCGGCCCAGAGCGCGCTGCTCCAGGCCGTCCTGACCGCCTGCGCCGATGCGCCGGCCTATCGGCCGGTGACGCCGGGCGGCAAGGCCATGAGCGTCACCATGACCAATTTCGGCCCGCTGGGCTGGGTCACGGATGCGACAGGATACCGCTACCAGGACCGCCATCCGGTCAACGGCCAGGCCTGGCCGCCGATCCCAGAGGCCCTGCTGGACCTTTGGGCCAGCAACGCGGACGCCGATACGCCGCCGGACGCCTGCCTGGTGAATTTCTATGACGCCGGCGCCCGCATGGGCCTGCACCAGGACCGCGACGAGGCTGACTTCGCCCTACCGGTCCTGTCTGTGTCGCTGGGCGATACGGCCGTGTTCCGGATCGGCGGGACGAAGCGCGGCGACCCCACCACCTCGGTGAGGCTGGCGTCGGGCGATGTGTGCGTGTTGGGCGGCGAGGCGCGGCTGGCCTTCCACGGGGTCGACCGGGTGATCGCCGGCTCGTCCCGGCTGGTCCCCGGCGGGGGGCGGATCAACCTCACCCTAAGGCGGGCGAGGCCTCGCTAGGGGCCGGCGCGCCGACGCGCGGGAAGGCGCGCAGCATCACCAGGGCGAAGAGGCCGAGGGTGACCAGCAACCCCAGCGGGATAAGGGCGGCGCTGGCGAAGGGCCGGGTCAGGATCGGCGCGGCGAAGACCACCGCCAGGAAGCTGATCTCGAACGGCCGGAACCCGCGCTCCAGCGCTACGGAGGCCAGGAAGGCCACGGCCGGGGCCAGCAGCAGCAGGTCGTAGTCCAGGCAATAGGGCGTCGCCAGAAGGCACGCGGTCATCAGCCCCGCCGCCTTCAGCCTTTGATCGGCCCTGGACCGCCAGAGGACGGCCAGGGCCGCGCCGGCCGCGGCGGTGGCGATCCCTTGCGCGGCGTAGGCCAGCTGCACCGAGCCGCCCCACAGGCGCACGGCGGCGAACACGCTCTGGATCTTCCAGAAGCCCGTGCCGCCCTGTTCCAGGACCACCTTCTGGGTGAAGCCCATGTTGGCGACGAAGGCCTTCCAGATGTCGACGCCGAAAAGCCCCGCGGTGACCGCCACCAGGGCGACCACGGTCGCGCCGGCGGCGGCGAAGGCCTTCCAGCGGCCGTCCATGGCCAGGGCGAGCGGCAGGAAGAGGCCGAACTGAGGCTTGTAGGCCACCAGGCCGAACAGCACCCCGGCCAGCCACGGCCGACGGTCCAGCATCGCCAGCCCGCCGCCCAGCAGGGCCACGGACAGGAAGCCGTTGTGGCCGTGGGTCAGGTTCACGAACACCGCCGGGAAGGCCGCGGCGATCAGCAGCGCCTCCTTTCGCGGGACGATGGCCCGGATAGTGGCCAGGTAGAGCGGCAGGGTCGCGCCCTGCCACACCGCCAGGGCCGCCAGGTAGGGCAGGCTCGCCAGGGCGCTGGCCAGCAGCAGGAAGAACGGGGGGTAGTGCCAGCCGTAGTAGGGGATGTCGGCCTTGTGGAAGGCCGCCTGCTGGGCCGCGAAATGGACCGGCGGGTCGTAGGCCGAGGTCGCCGCGCCCTTGAGCGCCAGCCGCCCGGCCGTCCACACGTCGGAAAAGTCGGTGCCCACCGGCCGCCCGGCGTAGTCCACGCCGCCGTGCGAGGTCGCCACCAGGGCGACGATGGCCAGGGCGTAGGCGATGATCAGGATCAGGGCGTAGTTGCGCAGCCGCTCGGGCGTCAGCCAGTCGCCCCGCCGAAGGGCGCCAAAGGGCTCGGGCTTTGCAGGGGCCGCCATGGGCTCAAGTCCTAGGGCCGGCGCGCTGAATTTTCCTTTAAGCGCGGCCGACGACGGGCTTTGACAAGGCCGGCCCGGCGGGCCGACGATGGCTTGCGCGCAATCGAAACAGGGACGCTCCGCCATGCTCAACCTCACCCGGCCCGAAGGCTCCGCCCCCCAGGACTTCCATCTGTCGCGGCGCGCCGTCGGCGCGGCCTTCTTTGCCGGCTATGCGGCGGCGGCCCTGTCGGCCCAGGCCGAGCCGATCCACACCGACGAGGCGGGGCTGGTGATCGAGACGGTGATGCTGCCGGCCGCCGACACCCGGCTGCCGGCCTATATGGCCCGGCCGAACGCGCCGGGGCGGTTCCCGGCCGTGCTGGTGATCTCCGAGATCTTCGGGGTGCACGACTACATCAAGGACGTCTGCCGCCGCCTGGCCAAGCTGGGCTACGTCGCCATCGCCCCGGCCTTCTTTGTGCGCGTGGCCGATCCGGCGCCGCTGACCGACATGCAGGCGATCATGAAGATCGTCGCCGCGGCCGCCGATCCCCAGGTGATGGGCGACATCGGCGCGGGCCTGAAGGTGCTGAAGGCCAGTCCCCATGTGGACGCCTCGCGGCTGGCGGTCACCGGCTTCTGCTGGGGCGGGGGAGAGACCTGGCTGGCCTGCGAGGAGTTCCCCGACTTCAAGGCCGGCGTCGCCTGGTACGGCCGCATGGTGCGCCCGGCCGGGGCGAGCGAAGACAAGCACTATTGGCCCGCCGAGCGCGCCGCCCAGCTGCACGCCCCGGTGCTCGGCCTCTATGGCGCCAAGGACGGCCTCGCCCAGCAGGTCCCGGCCATGGAGGCGGCCCTCAAGGCGGCCGGCAAGACCGACACCCGGATCGTCGTCTATCCCGACGCCGGCCACGGCTTCCACGCCGACTACCGCGCCAGCTACGTCGAAGCCGACGCCAAGGACGGCTGGGCCAAGATGCTGGCCCACTTCGCCGCGCATGGCGTGGCGCCGGGGGCGGCCAAGGCGGGATAGCTCCATCCCTCTGTCATCCCGGAAAGGCGCGTGAGCGTTGTCCGGGACCGCCGGAAAAGCTGAACGTCCGATAGGATCGGCTAGGATCGGCTAGGGTCGGCGCTTGCCGCGGTCCCGGATATCCGCTGCGCGGATTCCGGGATGACAGAGGGGGCTGCCCCTCAGCCCCGCAGCTTGCGCATCAGGGTTTCGAGGTCGCGCGACAGCTGGCCGTCGGTGGCCTTCAGCTCCTCGATGCGGCGGACAGCGTGCAGGACCGTGGTGTGGTCGCGCCCGCCGAAGCGGCGGCCGATGTCGGGCAGGGAGCGGGTGGTCAGCTGCTTGGCCAGCCACATGGCCGCCTGGCGCGGACGGGCCACCGAGCGGTTGCGGCGCTCGGAGATCAGGTCGGCCTGCTTGAGGCCGAAGTGCTCGCTGGTGGCCTTCTGGATGTCGTCCACGGTCACGCGCCGCTCGGCGCCGCCGCGCAGGTGCGGGCGCAACAGGCCCTGAGTCTCCTCGAGCGTCAGCGACCCGACGCCGGCCCCGGCGCGGACCACCAGGGTATTCAGCGCCCCTTCCAGCTCGCGCACGCTGTCGGTGAAGCGGTCGGCCAGGAACTGCATGACGTCCGGCTTGAGGTTGGCGGTGAAGCCCTGCTGGCGGCACAGCACCTGCAGCTTGCGCTCCAGGATGCCGAGCCGCAGGTCGCGATCGGCCGGCTCGATGCCGCACACCAGGCCCGCCGACAGGTGCGAGCGCAGGCGCGCATCGATCTCGGTCAGGGCCGAGGGCGGCCGGTCGGCGGAGAACACCACGCGGCGGCCGTCCTCCATCAGGGCGGCCAGGGTGTGGAACAGCTCTTCCTGGGTCGACTGCTTGCCGCCGATGAAGTGCACGTCGTCGATCAGCAGCAGGTCGGCCGAGCGCAGCTCTTCCTTGAAGGCCGAGGCCTGGCGCTCCATCAGCGAGCGCACGAAGTTGGACAGGAACCGCTCGGCGGTGAGGTAGACCACCTTGCGCTCCGGCGCGGTGCGCATGGCTTCCCAGGCGAGCGCGCTCAGGAGGTGGGTCTTACCGAAGCCGTAGGGGCCGTGGAACACCACGGGGTTGAAATGGCCGTCGGCCCAGGAAGCGACGCGCCGCGCCACGGCGTGGGCGAATTCGTTGGCGGGGCCCGGCACGAAGGTGTCGAAGGTGAAGCGGTCCTGCAGCCCGCCCGTGCGCGAATGACGCAGGGGGCCGCCATGGGTGTCGGACGACACCGGGTCGATGGCCTCGATCTCGATGACCTGGCCCGTCGCCGGGGCCGTCGCGGGGACGGTCGCCGGCGCCTCGGCGCCGCGGGCCGGAGTCTGGCCGCCCTCGGCCTCGAACTCCAGGCGCGACTTCAGGCAAAGCTGGCGACCGTCAGGGTCGTTGGCGGCCCACAGCTCGCCGATACGCCGCCAGGCGTAGCGACGGATCCAGTCGCGGGCGATGCCCGTCGGCGTGACCAGGCACAGGCCCCCGTCCGGCATGGTGCGCAGCGCCGCCTGGGCGACCCACGAACCGAAGGTGTCGTCGCCCAGTTCGCTCTTCAACGCCTGGCTAGCCTTGCCCCACACCGCTACGGCGGGCGTCAACGACGCCATGGTTGCGATCCCCTTATTGGCCATCTGCCCCATCCCCATCGTCTCGTCTCCCCACCCCGACTGGCGAGACCGGTCACGCACGCCCCCGCGCTACGCGACCGTCATGCAAGCACACACAATTCCCCCGACAGCGGGCGCTACTCGCCCGCCGTTTCGTTTCATCCGTGTAAGTTCGAATGCCGTGAGGAGGCTCAGACTAGCCGCGCGGCGGGGGTCGTCAACGTGGATTCTCGACCCGATTCTTCGATATTTCGATTGACAGTTCGTCCGCCCCAATACGGCCAAGGAAAACCCCGCCGATCACTTTTTCGGACCCCTCGGAAAGGCTGTGTCCGGTTATATTTCAGGCATGACAAAAACCCCCGGCGGCGCGGGCCGTCGGGGGAAAACTGTATAAATTACAAGGAATTGGGTTGGAGTTGCCTAGGAATTAGGCGGCGGCGAGCTTCTTCAGCTGCGCGGCCAGGCGCGACACTTTGCGCGACCCGGTGTTCTTGTGCAGGACGCCCTTGCCGACCGCCCGCATCAGTTCCGATTGGGCCTCGACGAAAGCGGTCTTGGCCAGGGCGGCGTCGCCGGCGGCCAGGGCCTCTTCGAACTTGCGGACGAAGGTGCGCATGCGCGAGCGGCGCGCCTTGTTGACCTCGGTGCGGCGCTCGATCTTGCGGATCGCCTTCTTGGCGCCGGGGTTGTTGGCCATGAACTTCTCGACCTCGAATACCGGACGCGCGCCATCGGCGGCCGCGCCCTCTCAAAAACGGGAGGCGCGGATATACGGGAAGGACCCGGCGCGGTCAATGCGGCGCGGGCGCTATTCCTCGCCTCACGGGCCGTACACCGTCACGCCCTGGGCGCGCAGCATGGCCGGCACGCTGTCGGGGCCCACCAGATGGCCGACGCCGACGACGATCACCGTCAGCCCATGGCCCCGCAGTCGCTGGCGGATGGTGCGGGTCCAGCGCGTGTCGCGCTCGACGATGAGCCGCCGGTAGAGCACCGGCGCGGCCTTCTTCAGCGGGTCCAGGGCGTCGGCCTTCAGGGCCGCCGTGTCGCCGGCCATCCAGTCGGCGATCACCTTGTCATAGGTCTCCGGACGGTCCTCGATCTCGCTCAGGGTCTCGTCCAGCGAGGCGATCTGGGTGTCCATGG
Source organism: Pseudomonadota bacterium (assembly GCA_018241335.1). GTDB lineage: Bacteria > Pseudomonadota > Alphaproteobacteria > Caulobacterales > Caulobacteraceae > Acaudatibacter. Next base: position 5,937 of record JAFEEA010000059.1, on the reverse strand, counting down.
GCGCGCCGGCGAGAAAGCCGATCTGCTGCGACACCGTCTCGAACGCCCGCCGCCGCGCGGTGGGCGGCGCCAGGGCCTGGATACGCTGCTCCACCCCGTCGCTGGCGTTGGCGCCCACGCGGGCGTCCATGGCGATCGACACCGTCACCTCGGCCAGCCAGGGGCGCATGCGGTCCAGCGCCAGGGTGGAGAGGCTGAGCCTGCCCGCCACGCGCCGCAGCTTCTGGCCCTGGGCGGGCGTCAGGTGGTTGCTCAGGCTGTCGGAGGGCGGGAACGGCCCCAGCTTCTGGGTCAGGGCGCTGGCCTGTTCCTGGGTCTGGGGCGTGATGGGGATCTCGAACCAAAGGTCGTCGGCCTTGGGCAGGGCCTCGGCCAACTGGTCGGGCGTCCAGTCCAGACCCGCCGGCAGCACATGCACCGAGCCGAACAGGATGATGGTGGAGTCCTTGTCTCGCACCACCCACACAGGCGGCTTGGCGGCCGCCGCGCCGGCGCAGGCCCAGAGGGCGGCGGCGAGACATCCGGCCAGCAGACGCCTCATCGCTGGTGCTCCGGACAGTAGAATGTCGAGCGGCCGGACTGGACGGTGCGGCGGATGACACCGCGACAGCCGGGGCGCAGGCACGGCTCGTGCTCGCGGCCATAGGCCTGGAAGCTGTGCTGGAAATAGCCCAGCGCCCCGTCGGCGCCGGCATAGTCGCGCAGGGTCGAGCCGCCCGCCGCGATGGCTTCCTCCAGGACCTCGCCGATGGCCCCCGCCAGGGCCTCGACCTTGGCGCGGCCGATGCGGCCCGCCGGCTTGGTGGGCGAGATCCCCGCCCGCCACAGCGCCTCGCACACATAGATATTGCCCAGGCCCGCCACGGTCCTCTGGTCCAGCAGCAGGGTCTTGGCGCCCTGGCGGCGATCCTTGAACGCCCGCGCCAGCACCGCGGCGCCGAAGGCGTCTCCCAGGGGTTCGGGGCCCATGCCGGAAAACCAGGGATGCGCGTCCAGCCGCTCGGTCTCGATCAGGTCCATGAAGCCGAAGCGGCGGGCGTCGAAATAGGTGACGCGCGCGCCCGCCTCGGTCTCGAACACTACATGGGCGTGCTTGGGGTCGGCGGGGGCGGCCAGGGCGAATTCGCCCGGCCGGGTCGCCGGTGACGCTGGCCCCTCGATTTCGAAGCGGCCGGTCATCCCCAGGTGCATCACCAGGGTTTCGCCCCGGTCCAGCGGCGCCAGCAGGTATTTGGCGCGGCGCTTCAGGCCCTGGACCGTGGCCCCGGTCAGGCGCTGGACGAAGCCGTCGGGCAGGGGAAAGCGCAGGTCGGGCCGGCGAGCCTCGACACGGGCCAGCCGCGCCCCGGCCAGGGTCGGCTCTAGTCCGCGCCGGACAGTCTCGACCTCGGGAAGCTCGGGCATGCGTCCTGCCTAGCTCAACTCTCGGGCCGACGCCACGGGACCGCTGGACGCGGCCGGCCCGCGTCTGGCTTTGCCGCGCCGGGCGGCCTATGAGGGGCGCCATGAGCGAGACCCAGGCCACCTTCGGCTACAAGGACGTCGATCCCCGCGAAAAGCCGGGCCTGGTGCGCGGGGTCTTCGATCGCGTCGCGCGCCGCTACGACCTGATGAACGACCTGATGAGCGGGGGCGTCCATCGCCTGTGGAAGGACGCCGCCGCCGCGCGGATGAACCCGCAGCCGGGCGAGCTGATCGTCGACTGCGCCGGCGGCACCGGCGATATGGCCCGCCGCTTCGCCAAGATGGCCCGCGCCGCCAAGCATCGCCGGGGCGGCGCCGACGCCACGGTGGTGATCGTCGACTACAACGCCGAGATGGTCATGGCCGGGCGTAGCCGCGACGACGCCGCGCGCCTGTGGCCCGAGATCGCCTGGGCGGTGGGCGACGCCCAGAACCTGCCCTTGCCGGACGCCAGCGCCGACGCCTATTGCATCTCCTTTGGCCTGCGCAACGTCACCGACATCAGCCGGGCCCTGCGCGAGGCGCGCCGGGTGCTGAAGCCGGGCGGCCGCTTCCTGTGCCTGGAATTCTCGCGCCCGGTGACCGAGGCCCTGGGCAAGGCCTATGACGCCTATTCCTTCAAGGTCATCCCGGCCATCGGCGCGGCGGTGGCCAAGGACCGAGACTCCTATCAGTACCTGGTGGAGAGCATTCGCCGCTTCCCCGACCAGGAGGACCTGGCCGGGCTGATGCGCGAGGCCGGGTTCGGGCGGGTGTCGGTGACCAACTTCGCCGGCGGGGTCGCGGCCCTGCACCAGGGCTGGGCCGTCTGACGGGCGCATGGCGGGCGTCTCCTCCTACTTCAGGCTGCTGTCGGTGGGCTGGGCCCTGGTCCGCGCCGACGCCCTTCTGCCGCGCGAGCTGGACCCGGCCCTGCCGCCGGGCCCCCGCGCCCTGGCGGGCGCGTTGCGGCTCTTCGCCGGCGGCGAGGCCCGCAAGGGCCGGCCGGGCGAACGCCTGGCCCGGGTGCTGGAGCGGCTGGGGCCGGTATCCATCAAGATGGGCCAGTTCCTGTCCACCCGGGGCGACGTCTTCGGCGCCGCCTTCGCCGACGACCTCTCGCACCTGAAGGACCGCCTGCCGCCGTTCCCCACCGACGCCGCCCGCGCCGAGGTCGCCCAGGCCCTGGGCCGCCCGCTGGAGAGCCTGTTCGAGGGCTTCGAGGCCCCGGTGGCCGCCGCCTCCCTGGCCCAGGCCCATCCGGCCCGCCTCGCCGACGGGCGCAAGGTGGCGGTCAAGGTGCTGCGCCCGGGCATCGAGAAGCGCGTCGCGGCGGACGTCGAGGCCATGGCCCTGGCCGCCCGCCTCGCCGAAAGCTGGGCGCCGCCGGCCCGCCGGCTGGAGCCGCGCGCCTTCGCCGCCACCGTCGGCCGGGCGCTGGAGCTGGAGCTGGACCTGCGCTTCGAGGCCGCCGGCGCCGACGAGCTGCGCGCCGCCATGGCCGCCGACAACTATATGTCCGCGCCCAAGGTGATCTGGGACGGCGTGGCGCGGCGGGTGCTGACCCTGGAGTGGGCCGAGGGCCTGCCGCTCTCCGATCCCGCCGCCCTGGCCCAGACCGGCATGGACCGGCGGCGACTGGCCGACAACGTCATCCGCGCCTTCCTGGCCCAGGCCCTCGACCACGGCGTCTTCCACGCCGACCTGCACGAGGGGAACCTTTTCGTGGCCGCCCCGGCCGAGGTCATGGCCGTGGACTTCGGCATCGTCGGCCGGCTCGGGCCGGGCGAGCGGCGCTACCTGGCCGAGATCCTGTGGGGCTTCCTGCAGCGCGACTACGCCCGCGTGGCGGATGTGCACTTCGAGGCCGGCTACGTCCCCGCCCGCCACGACCGCGCCGCCTTCGCCCAGGCCCTGCGCGCGGTCGGCGAGCCGGTGTTCGGGCGCAAGGCGGCCGACGTCTCCATGGGCCGGCTGCTGGCTCAGCTGTTCGAGATCACCGCCCTTTTCGACATGCGCCTGCGCCCCGAGCTGGTGCTGCTGCAGAAGACCATGGTCACGGTCGAGGGCGTCGCGCGGCGCATCGACCCGGGCAGCGACATCTGGGCCGCCGCCGACCCGGTGGTCCGCCGCTGGATCCTGCGCGAGCTTTCCCCCGCCAACCGGGTCAGGAGCCTGGCCCGCGACGCCCGCGCCGTGGTCGGCGCCCTGGCCCGCGCCGCCGAGGCCTCCGCCCAGCCCGCGCCGGCCCCGTCACCGCTGGACCCGGCGTCGGACGCGACCGAAGCCGAGGAGGCCGCGCCGGTCTCGCCCCCCTTCGCCTTCCTGCTGGGCGTGCTGAGCTCGGCCCTGCTGTTCCTGGCCTTCGCCTATTTCGCGCCCCAGGTCGCCCCGTTGTTCGCGCGAGCGCCGTAGGCGGCGTGGGCCTGGGTGCCGGCCACGCCCCGACGCGAACCGGCGGCGAAGGGCGGCTACCCCTCGGAGTCGCCGCCGTTCCCGCCGCCCTTGGCGCGTTCCGCCTCGCGGGTCTTCTGCTGGGCCCAGTAGGCGGCGCCGTCACGGGGCTTGAACATGGTGCGCGGGGCGCCGTCCTTGGTCACCACGGCGAAGGTGTTGGACCGCGCGTCGTAGATCAGCCGGTCGCCGTTCTTGCGGTTCAGGGTCTCGGCGCTGGCCGGCGGGCTCTCCACGAAGGCGTGGACCTTGGTGATGTAGTCGTTCTCGTTGCTGGCCCCGAAGTCCGCGCCGTTCTTGCCGAACTGGTACTGGGCGTTGTCCTCGGCCCCGTGGCGCTTGTTGGCGGCCCAGAAGGGCTTGCCGTTGACCTGCCGCACCGGCGCGGCGTCGGCGCTTTGGGTTCCGGCGGCCGGCGCGCTTGCGCCATTCCCCGCCGCGCCGGACGGCGCCGAAGCCGCGTCCGCCGCCTTGTTCGGGACCGCCGCTGGGTGGCCCCCGCACGCGGCCAGTCCCAACGCCAGGGCGCTGACCGCGCCCGCTATATGCACAACCCTCATGACTCCCTCCTGCGTCATTGCTCGCCTGAGCATGCAATTGTCGAACAAAGAAAGAACAACTTTGGCGGTTTGTCCAGAGGGGGCCATCGGGTAAAGAGCGGGCGGCTTGGAGCCCCGGAGCGTTTTCCTTGACCGACATTCCCCAGGGCGAACGGCGCGTGCTGCTGATCGTGGGCGGCGGCGTCGCGGCCTACAAGGCGCTGGAGCTGACCCGCCTGCTGCGCAAGGCCGGCGTGGCGGTGCGCCCGATCCTCACCCGCGCCGGCGCCCAGTTCGTGACGCCCCTCAGCCTCTCGGCCCTGGCCGAGGACAAGGTCTACCAGGAGCTGTTCTCGCTCACCGACGAGCACGAGATGGGCCACATTGAGCTGTCGCGACAGGCCGACCTGATCGTGGTGGCGCCGGCCACCGCCGACCTGATGGCCAAGGCCGCGAACGGCCACGCCGACGACCTGGCCTCCACCACCCTGCTGGCCACCGACAAGCCGGTGCTGATGGCCCCGGCGATGAACGTGCGCATGTGGACCCACCCCGCCACCCAGCGGAACCTGAAGACGCTTCAGGCCGACGGCGTCGCCTTCGTGGGGCCGGACGAGGGCGCCATGGCCTGCGGCGAGTTCGGCCCCGGCCGCATGGCCGAGCCGGCGGCGATCTTCGCGGCCATCCAGGCGGCCCTGGCGCCCGCCGCGAGGCCGCTTGCCGGCAGGCACGTGCTGCTCACCGCCGGCCCCACGGCCGAACCGCTCGATCCGGTGCGCGTGCTGACCAACCGATCCAGCGGCAAGCAGGGCTTCGCCATCGCCGGCGCCCTGGCCCGCCTGGGCGCGCGGGTGACCCTGGTGGCCGGCCCCGTGGCGGTGGACACGCCGCCGGGCGTAACCCGCGTCAATGTCGAGACGGCGGTGGAGATGCTGAACGCCTGCCAGGCGGCCCTGCCCGCCGACGCCGCCGTCTGCGTCGCCGCCGTCGCCGACTGGCGCCCCGACGAGGCGTTCGGCGTCAAGCTCAAGAAGGGCCACGACGGCCCGCCGACCCTGCGCCTGGTGGAGAACCCCGACATCCTGGCCACCCTGTCGCGGCCGGGACCGGATCGTCCGCGCCTGGTGGTGGGCTTCGCCGCCGAGACCAACGACCTGGAGGCCAACGCCCGCTCCAAGCTCGGCAAGAAGGGCTGCGACTGGGTGGTGGGCAACGACGTCAGCCAGGACGGGATCATGGGCGGCGACGACAACGAGGTGCTGCTGGTCTCGGCCGGCGCCGTCGAACACTGGCCCAAGGCTTCCAAGGCCGAGGTCGCCCGCCGCCTCGCCGATCGCATCGCCGAACATCTGAGGTAGCCCTTGGCCCCGAAAGTCGCCGTCGCCCGCCTGCCGCACGCCCAGGGCATTCCCCTGCCGGCCTATGAGACCGCCGACGCCGCCGGCATGGACCTGCGCGCCGCCGTGCCCGAGGACGAACCGCTGACCCTGCGCCCCGGCGC